>CAIRTN010000449.1 GCA_903881515.1 uncultured Rhodospirillales bacterium
AACCACGGGACAGCTTATCCCCGCGGCTAAATTTTCCAGGCAACTGGGGCCATCTCTGACGAAATCGCACGATTAATCATCGGGCAAATGCAATCGCCGTGGAACGGATACTAAATCCCGAAATCCCGCGGCCGTAATCCGGCGTGGAACCAGGTGATCAGCGAATAGATATCGAAAATCGGCAGCCCCAGCGCCTCACGCAGCCGGTGCGCGTAGGGCGGCATGTTGGTGCATTCCAGCACGATGGCGCCGACCTCGGGATGCGCCGCCACCAGCTTGCGCCCGGCGTCCAGGATGTCCTGCGCGGCGAGATCGATGTCCATGTCGTCCTTCGCCGCGCGGATCAGCACCCGGAAGAACTCGCGTCCGTCCTCGGTGCCGACACTGGGAATATCCAGCGGCACGCCGGCCGCCTCCAGGTGGCGCGGCGTCAGTGTGCCCTTGGAGACGGTGATCACGCCGACACGCTTGCCCGGCGGCAGGGTGGCCTGCACCCAGGGCACCTGGATCAGGCTCGAGGTCGCCACCGGCACCTTCACGTGCGCGGCGATCTCTTTCTGGAACAGCGCGAGGAAGCCGCAATTGGTGGTGATCGCCTCCGCCCCCTGATCGACCAGCTCGGCCGCCGCGGCGAGGAAATCGTCGAGCAGCCCGGCCGCGCCCTGCAGCACCACCCGCTCCGGCGTGGCGCCCCGCACCACCTTGTACAGCACCGGAAACGGCCAGGTCTGCGCGTTGCCCATGTCGCCCAGGATGCGCGGAAACCGGGCCTGCAGCATCAAAATGCCCAGCGGCGCGCCATACAGCGACTTGCCACCGTGCGCGATGCGCGGGGCGGGGAGGGGGGCTGGCATGTCCATCTGAGGCGCTCCTGCGGTTGCGTCGGCCGGCGGCCTCGGCAATGTTGCCAGTCCACGGATACCCGCACCAGTCACACAATCATGCTCGTTCCCCCCTCGCGCGCCGCCCTGTTGCGCCAGGAGGCGCAGGTGACACTGCGCCTCGCGCTGCCGTTGATCGGCGGCCAGCTGGCGGCGTTTTCCTGGTCGATCGTCGACATCGTGCTCGCCGGGCATCTCGGCGCGGCGGTGCTGGGCGCGGTTGCGGTCGGCACCAATGTCGTCGGCTTCGGCATCATGGCGATGATGGGCATGACAATGGCGTTGCCGCCCTCGGTGGCGCAACTGGATGGCGCCGGCAGGCGAGGGGAGACCGCGGCCCTGTTCCGGCAGGCCGTGTTCATGTCGCTCAGCCTTGGCTTCGCGCTCGGCCTTCTGGTCTGGTTCGCGGGGCCGGCGTTGATCCGTTTTGTCGGCATCGATCCGTCGCTGCGCCCGCTGGTGGAGGATTTCATCGACGGCGTCTGGCCGGCGGTGCCCGGCTTCGCCCTGTTCGGCGCCTGCCGCGGGTTGGCCGACGGCGTCGGCCGCACCCGCCTATCGCTAGGGTTCAGCCTGTTCGGCCTCGCCTTGCTGACGCCGCTGGCCTGGGCACTGATGTATGGCCGGCTCGGCCTGCCGGCAATGGGGGCGAAGGGCAGCGGCATCGCCACCTCGATCGCGCTTTGGCTGGAGGGGCTGGCCTATCTCGCCTGGCTGCGACTGAGCCCCGGCATGCGCGATCTCGGCTGGTCCAGCGGGCGGCGCGGCATCGATCTTGTGGCGATCCTCGGCCTTGCGCGGCTTGGGGTGCCGATGGCGATTTCGGTGCTGCTGGAAGTTGGCATGTTCAACACCGCCGCCCTGCTGATTGCCCGTTTCGGCGACGCGGCGGTGGCCAGCCATCAGGTGGCGCTGAATGTCGCCGCGGTGTCCTTCATGGTTCCGCTGGGGCTGGCGATGGCGGTCACCGTGCGCGTCGGCAACGCGGTCGGCCGCGGCGATCCCGCCGGCATAAGCCGTGCCGGCTTCGTCGGCATCTGCATGGCGCTGGGCTTCGAGGCGGTCAGCTCAACTCTGCTTTTGGTGGTACCAGGCCCGATCATCGCGCTTTACACCAGCGACCCCGCGGTGATGGCCGGCGCGGTCACCCTGCTGTTCTATGCCGCCCTGTTCCAGTTCTCCGACGGCACCCAGGTCGCCGCCGCCGGGGCGCTGCGCGGCATGAAGGACACGCGGGTGCCGATGCTGATCACCGCGCTGGCCTATTGGGGAGTCGGCATGCCCGGCGGCTGGCTGCTGGCATTTCCGTTCGGTCTGGGACCGCGAGGCATGTGGATCGGCATGATCCTCGGCCTCACGGTCGCAGCCCTGTTGCTGACCTACCGGTTCTGGCGGCGTCAGACGGTCTCCAGCGCCGGATAGTCGGTGTAGCCCTTCGCCGTGCCGCCATAGAACGTGCTGCGGTCATACGGATTGAGCGGCGCATTCAGCTTGAGCCGCGAGGGCAGGTCGGGATTGGCGATGAAATGCCGCCCGAACGCGACCCCATCGACGCGCCCCTCGGCGACATCGGCCATCGCCGTATCCCGCTCATAGCCGCTCGCGGCGATGAGCACGCCCGGCCACAGCGGACGCGCCAGGCTGAGTGCCGACGGACCATCGGTGCGGCCAAGCTCGCCACGGCCAATGCCACTGGCCCGGCCTTCGATCACATGGATGAAGGCCAGCTTGCGCTTGGCCAGTTCGGTGATGACGTAGCTGTAGAGGGGCGCCGGATCGTCCTCGCCGCTGCCATTCGCCACGCCCCAGGGCGACAGCCGGATACCGGCGCGCTCGGCGCCGATCTCGGCGACCACCGCATCGACCACTTCCAGCAACAGCCGCGCCCGATTCTCGATGCTGCCGCCATACTGGTCGGTCCGCTGATTGCTGCGCGATTGCAGGAACTGCTCCAGCAGATAGCCATTGGCGCCATGCACCTCGACCCCGTCGCACCCGGCAGCGATCGCCCGGTGCGCGCCGGCGCGGAACGCGGCCACGATCCCTGGCAACTCGCTCAGTTCAAGCGCCCGCGGCACCTCGAACGGCACGCTCTTCCAGTCCGCGGTCAGCGCGGTGCCCGAAGCCGCGATCGCCGACGGCGCCTGCGGCAGTCCGCCATCCGGCTGGTGCGAGGAATGCGAGATCCGCCCGACATGCCAAAGCTGAATATAAAGCAGCCCCGCCTTGCTGTGCACCGCCGCGGCCGCCTTGCGCCAGCCTTCCTGCTGCGCGTCGGAATGGATGCCCGGCGTATGCGGATAACCCTGCCCGGTCGGCATCACCTGCGTCGCCTCGCTAATCAGCAGGCCGCCGGCCGAAGCGCGCTGGCGGTAATACTCCGCCATCAGCGCCCCCGGCACATTGCCCGGCTGCTCCGAGCGCATCCGCGTCAGCGGCGCCAGAACAACCCGGTGCTGCAACTTGACCGCGCCCATCTGCAGCGGCGAGAAAAGCGTCGTTTCCGTCATCGTTAACTCCGTTTGACTGCGATTTAGCCTTTGGCACCCTTGCCGCGCCCGGCGATATCGATCCAGGCGATCAGGACAGTGGACACCACGAACACCAGATGTGTTCCCCCCAGCACCAGCATCCGCTCGGTGCCGGTATCGTTCATGAACGCGCGCAACAGATGAATGGCGGAGATCATCACGATCGACATCGCCACCTTCACCTTCACATTGCCGCTGTCCATCTTGCCGAGATATTCCGGCTTGGAAGCCCCCTCGGCGGTCTCGATCCGCGAAACGAAACTCTCGTACGACGACACCGCCACCATCACCAGCAGGTTCGCTACCAGCACCAGATCCAGCACCGACAGCAGTACCAGCAGGATCTCGGTCTCCGGCGCCGTCATCACCATCGTCGCCAGATGCCACAACTCGCGCCCGACCACGGCAAACACCGCGAGCACCGAGGCCAGCAGCGCCACATACAGCGGCAGCAGCACCCAACGCCCCCCCAGCAGCATCGCTTCGATATATCGTTCCATGGCTCTATCTTGTTACCTCATCCCGCCAAGCGCAATTGACGCCCCGCGCCCCCGCCGCAACACTGATATTGCGACGCAAAACGGAGGCGGCAATGGGTTACGCGGACACGGTGATTTCAGGCGGACGCATTTTCCGCGGCCTGCATGACGGTTTCGCCGAGGCCATCGCCATCCATAACGGCCGCATCGTCGCCTCCGGCCGCCGCGACGCCGTCGAGGCCCTCGCCGGCCCTGCCACCAAACGCATCGACCTCGCCGGCCGCCTCGCCGTGCCCGCTTTCAACGACAGCCACCAGCATCTGCTGCCGATGGGCGTCACCATGGGCCAGGTCAATCTCCGCGCTCCCGAGGTCGCCAGCCTCGACGCCCTGCTCACCCGCATCGCCGCCGCCGCCCGCACGACACCGAACGGCGAATGGATCCTCGGCCGCGGCTGGGACGACAGCGAACTCGCCGAACGCCGCCCGCCCACCGCCGACGAACTGCAAGCCGCCGCCCCCGACAACCCCGTCCTCGCCGTCCGCACCTGCGGCCACGCCGCCGTCGTCAACCGCGCCGCCCTCGCCATCGCCGGAATCGACGCCACCACCCCCGACCCCGCAGGCGGCGCCATCGAGCGCACCGACGGCATCCCCTCCGGCACCCTGCACGAAAGCGCCATCCGGATGGTGCGCGCCCACATCGCCAAACCCTCCGACGCCGCCCTGGTCGACGCCATCGAGCGCGCCGGCAAACACATGCTCTCGCAAGGCTTCACCGCGGTAATGGACGCCAATGTCGGCATGATCGCCGGCATCCGCGAAATCGACGCCTACCAGACCGCCCGCGACGCCAACCGCCTGCCCGTCCGCACCTGGATCTGCCTCGCCGGCAACCCCGACGGCATCGTCGAGCAGGTCTGGCAACGCGGCATCCGCCCGCTGCAAGGCTGCGACATGCTGCGCTTCGGCGCCGCCAAGGTATTCGCCGACGGTTCCGCCGGCGGCCGCACCGCCGCCGTCTCCCTACCCTACGAACCGCACGGCAACGAGCCGCCTGGCACCGGCATGTTCATCTTCCCGCACGAAACCCTGCACGACTTGTTCGACCGCTATCACCGCCAGGGCTGGCAACTAGCTATCCACGCCATCGGCGACGCCGCCATCGAAACCACCCTGCGCGGCTTCGAAGCGATGGACACCGCCGCCCACCCCGTCGCCGGCCGCCGTCACCGCATCGAGCATTGCGAGTTCGTCCGCCCCGACCAGATCGCCCGCATGGCCGCCCGCGGCATCGAGGCGGTGCCGCAGATGATCTTCATGCACGAATTCGGCGACATGTACGTCGCCAATCTCGGCCGCGCCCGCGCCGAGGCCTCCAACCCCATGCGCGCCTGGCTCGACGCCTTCATGCACCCCGCCGCCGGCTCCGACGCCCCGGTCTCCGCCACCGACCCGATGCTGAACATTCACGCCATGCTCACCCGCGCCACCCATCGCGGCACCATCCTCGGCCCCGACCAGACCATCACCCTCGCCGAAGCCCTGCACAGCTACAGTTGGGCCGGCGCGGACACCCAGTTCGCCGAGGACCGCCGCGGCCGCCTCATCCCCGGCCAGCTCGCCGACATCGCCATCCTCTCGCAGGACCTGTTCACCCTCGACCCCGACGCCATGCTCAACGTCGTTGCCGACCAGACCATCCTCGGCGGCCAGACGGTCTACCAGCGCTGATGCTCTGTCACGCCGTTCACCGCCTGCTGCTCGCCATCCCCGTCCTGCTCGGCGTGCTTACCGTCGGCTTCATGCTGATGCAGGTCGTGCCCACCGACCCCGCCACCGTCCGCGCCGGCCCGATGGCCACCGCTGACGTCGTCGCAGCCATCCGCCGCGACCTCGGCCTCGATCGTCCCCTGCTCGTCCAGTTCGGATTGTATCTGGCCCGACTCCTGCAAGGCGATCTGGGCGTGTCGATCATCAACAACATTCCCGTCGCGACTGAACTCGGCAACACCATCGGCCCAACGCTGGAGCTGATGCTGGCCTCGCTGATCTGGTCGATCCCGCTGGGCCTCGCGCTCGGCACCATCGGCGCGTACTGGCGCGGCAAGCTGATCGACCGCGCGGTGATGGCCGTCTCGGTGGCCGGCGTCTCGCTCCCGGTCTTCTTCCTCGGCCTCATCCTGATCTGGTTCGTCGGCTTCCGCTGGGGCCTGCTGCCCTTCACCGGCCGCTCCGGCCCGCTCTGGACGCTCGACGGCCTGATCGGCATCACCCTGCCGGCGCTCACCCTCGGCGGCGTGTTCATCGGCCCCGTCGCCCGCATGACCCGCACCGCGGTGCTCGACGTGCTCGGCGCCGAACACGTCCGCACCGCCCGCGCCAAGGGCCTGCGCGAGATCACCGTCGTCCTCCGTCACGCCCTGCGCAACGCCCTGATCCCCGTCGTCACCCTGATCGGCCTGCAGATTGGCTTTCTGCTCGGCGGCGCCGTGGTCACCGAGACCATCTTCTCCTGGCCCGGCGTCGGCCGCCTCGCCGTCGGCGCCATCACCTCCAACGACTTCCCAATGGCCCAGGGCACCATCCTCGTGCTCGCCGGCGGTTTCATCGTCATCAACCTGGTCGTAGACCTGCTCTACGCCGTTCTCGACCCCCGCGTCCGCGCATGAACCGCCTGCTCCGCGACCCCCTGGCCCTCATCGGCCTCGCCCTCGTCCTCGCCGCCATCCTCGCCGCGATCTTCGCCCCCGTCCTCACCAGCGCCGACCCCTACGACAACGACCTCGCCAGCGCCATGCAACCCCCCGGCCCAGACCACATGCTCGGCGCCGACGACCAGGGCCGCGACATGATCGTCCGCCTGCTCTACGGCCTGCGCCTCACCCTGCTGATGGGCGCCGCCGCCGTCGGCATCGGAGGCGGGATCGGCACCACCCTCGGCCTGGTCGCCGCCTTCTACCGCCGGCTCGACACCCTGATCATGCGCATCATGGACGTGCTGCTGTCCTTCCCCGCCATCCTGTTCGGCCTGGCCATCGCCGCCATCTTCGGCCCCGGCACCACCGCCGTCATCCTCGCCCTCTCCGTCGCCACCATCCCGCTCGCCGCCCGCATCGTCCGCGCCACCGCCACGGTCGAGATGCAGCGCGACTACATCGAGGCCGCACGTGCCGTCGGGATGGGCGATAACCGCCTGATCCTGAGGCATCTGCTGCCAAACTGCCTCTCCGCCCTGTTCGTCTGGGCCACGCTCCGCTTCGGCCAGGTCATCCTGCTCGGCTCCGCGCTCTCCTTCATCGGCCTCGGCGCCCAACCCCCCACCGCCGAACTCGGCGCCATGGCCGCCCAGGGCCGCACTTTCCTGTTTTTTGCACCACATATCGCCGTGGTGCCCTCTATCGCGATCTTCCTGGTCGTGCTGGCCTTCAACGTGCTTGGCGACGCCCTGCGCGACGCGCTCGACCCGCGGCTGCGGGTATAACCGGATGCAAAAGGAACGAGGGATCTGATGTTGAAGAAGATACTGGCCGGCGCCGCCCTGCTCGGGCTTGCCGGAGTGCAGCCCGCCCTGGCCCAGGCCAACCCGCCCGACACCCTGATTGCACTGCGCGCCTTCGACTCTGACAATTACGACCCGATCCGCTCCACCGCCCGCAGCGCCGGCGAAGTCGTCTACATGCTCGCCGACACGCTGACCTCGGTCGACTGGGACATGAAAACCGTCACCCCCGGCCTCGCCACATCCTGGACGGTGAGCCCCGACGGCAAGCTCTACACCTTCAAACTCCGCGACGACGTCACCTTCTGCGACGGCCGCAAGATGACCGCCGATGACGTGGTCTTCTCCATCTCCCGCCTCGCCGACCCCGCCAACAAAAGCCCCGTCCGCTGGCGTGCCGGCCCGGTGAAGGAAATCCGCGCCAAAGACGCCACCACCGTTGAATACGAACTCACCCAGCCCTTCTCCGAACTCCTCTTCCAGCTCTCCCTGTTCTTCGCCTCCGTGGTCGACAAGAACAGCGTCGAAAAGCTCGGCGCCAATTTCGGCGTCCAGGGCTTCAACGGCACCGGCCCGTTTTGCTGGGTCTCCTGGACCCCGCGCAACGAACTCGTGATGACCAAACACGAGGGCTACAAATGGGCCCCGCCGATCTTCAAGAACCCCAGCCCGCAGGTCGGCAAGGTGATCTGGAAGATCGTCCCCGATGACAACACCCGCCTTGCCGCCATGCAGTCCGGCCAGGGCGACGTCACCCAGTACATCCCCTACGTCGCCATCGAATCGCTGAAGAAAACCCCCGGCATTCAGATGTCGCAGCAGCCAAACTATTTCTGGGACTATTTCCTCGGCTTCAAGGTCGACAAGCCCGTCGTCAACGACCCGCTGATCCGCAAAGCCATGGTCATGGCCGTCAACCGCCCCGCCATCGCCAAAGCCGTCTTCTTCGGCGCCGGTGACGCCGCCGACGCCTACCTCAACCCCAACGTGCTCGACTACGACCCCGCCTCCAAAGCCCTGCTCCCCGCCTACAGCCCGGACAACGCCCGCAAGCTGCTCGACGATGCCGGCTGGAAAGCCGGCGCCGACGGCGTCCGCGTCAAAGACGGCCTGCGCGCCAGCTTCACCGTCTACGGCATCACCGACGTCGTCTGGACCCGCACCGCCGAAGCCATCCAGGCCGACCTCCGCCGCATCGGCGTCGAGATGAAAATCTCGCTGTTCGACGCCACCATCGCCTGGGGCAAACTCGCCACCCAGGAATTCGACGCCTTCGTGATGTCCTATCCCTACGTCTCCGCCGGCGACGCGCTGAACCTCTACTGGCCCAGCACCAACCGCCCAACCCCGAACCGGATGAACTGGAACGACCCCGAAACCGACACCCTGCTCGCCACCGCCCGCGGCGCGCTCGACCCCATCGACCGCAAAGTCGCCCTCGCCAAAGTCCAGGAACGCGTCACCGAAGCCAACGTCTGGATCCCCCTGGTGCGCGAACAGCTCTGGGTGGCAAGCTCCAAACGCACCGTCGGCGCCCGCGCGCATGGGCTGTACGGTGTCGGGATCTATAAGGGGTTGGATATCAGCCTGACGAAGTAAGACAGTGGCAGGAAGGCAAGAATCTTCTTTTTCTGAAGAAAAAGAAGCAAAAAGACTTTTCTCCGGGATGCCGTGCGGGGAAACCGCACGGCACCTCAACCCAACCCCGTCATTGCGAGGCGCCGCTTGGCGCCGCGGCAATCCAGGACCCTCCACCGCACAAACGCCCACCGCCCAAACCCACACGAAACGAGAAAAAGTTTTTTGCTTCTTTTTTACAAAAAAGAAGACACTTCCTACCGCTAACCTTCCTCCTTCCTCCCCCCAACCAGGGCACCCCAACACATGACCACCACGGTGATCCGCAACGCCGACTTCGTCATCGCGTGGGACGCAAGCGCGAAGCAGCACGTCTACATGCACGATGCCGACGTCGCCTACACCGACGGCGTGATCGACTTCGTCGGCCGCAGCTACACCGGCCCCGCTGACACCGTCATCGACGGCAAGGGCCGCATGGTCATGCCCGGCCTGGTCAATATCCACTCGCACCCCTCCAGCGAGCCGATGAACAAGGGCCTCACCGACGAGGTCGGCACCCCCGGCCTCTACAACTCGTCGCTGTACGAATACCTGCCGATCTTCCGCCCCGACCCCTCCGCCGTGCACGACTGCGTCCGCGTCGCGTTGTCCGAACTGCTGCTGTCCGGCGTCACCACGCTGGCCGATCTGTCGGTCGCCCATCCCGGCTGGCTCGACGTGCTGGCCGAGGCCGGCATGCGCGTCTGCGTCGCCCCGATGTTCCGTTCCGCCCGCTGGTACACCAAGAACGGCCACGTCGTGGAATACGAATGGAACGAGGCCGCCGCCGAAAAGGCGATGACCAAGGCGTTCAGCCTGATCGAGCGCGCCGAGCAGCATCCCTCCGGCCGCCTGTTCGGCATGGTCGTCCCCTCGCAGATCGACACCTGCACCGAGGGCCTGCTGAAGGAAAGCGCCCAGGAGTCAAAAAAGCGCGGCCTGTCCTGGCAGATTCACGCCGCCCAGTCCGTCACCGAGTTCCACGAGATCACCCGCCGCCACGGTCACACCCCGATCGGCTGGCTGCACCATCTCGGCCTGCTCAACGAGCGCGCCATCGTCGGCCA
Source organism: uncultured Rhodospirillales bacterium (assembly GCA_903881515.1). Classification (GTDB taxonomy): domain Bacteria; phylum Pseudomonadota; class Alphaproteobacteria; order Acetobacterales; family Acetobacteraceae; genus CAIRTN01. The sequence continues at coordinate 10,080 of CAIRTN010000449.1, forward strand.
CGGCATCTTCCTCGATGATCATCCCTCCACCCGCTGGCACACCGACCGCGACATGGGCATCCTCGCCGAAACCGGCACCACCGTGGCGCATTGCCCCACCGTGTTCGCCCGCCGCGGCATCACCCTGAAGGATTTCGGCCGCTACCGCCGCGCCGGCGTCAACATGGGCGTCGGCACCGACACCTATCCGCACAACATGCTCGATGAGATGCGCCTGGTCGCCTACCTCGCCCGCACCCAGGCCACCAACCCGCGCACGCTGACCACCACCGAACTGTTCGAAGCCGCCACCATCGGCGGCGCCCGCGCCCTCGGCCGCGACGACATCGGCCGACTCGCCCCGTTCTGCCGCGCCGACATTGTCCTGGTCGATATCACCCACCCCCGCATGCGCCCGGCACGCGATCCGCTGCGCAGCCTGATCTACGCCGCCGGCGATCGTGCGGTGCACACCGTGATCGTCGATGGACAGGTGGTGGTTGCAGACGGCAAACTGTTAACCATGGACTACGAAGCCGCCGCCGCCTCGCTGCACGAAGCCCAGAAACGCATGGTCGCCGGCGTGCCGGACCGCGACTGGGCCCACCGCGACATCGACCACATCTCCCCGCCGACGTTCCGTAGCGTATGAGGCAAGCAAGCAGTCCCTTTTTTAAGGGCGACGGCGAAGGCGCCGCGCCGGAAAAGGGACCCAAAAACTTTTCTCTCCTTGCCTGTCCTATCGGATAAAAGTTTTTTTGGTCCTTTTTTTTCAAAAAAAGGACTGCTTGCCTTACCCTTTCGTCCTTTCCTGAAAGAACGCCCGCTGAATGACCAACGCGCTCCTCTCCATCGAAGACCTGCGCACCATTTTCCGCACCTCCAACGGCGAGATCGCCGCGGTGGATGGCGTTTCGCTTTCGGTTGCCAAGGGCAAAACGCTCGGCATCGTCGGCGAGAGCGGTTGCGGCAAATCCGTGCTGTCGCTGTCGATCATGCGTCTTGTGCCGCAGCCTGGCCGCATCGCCAGTGGCCGCATCATGTTCGAGGGCAAGGACCTGCTGAGTCTGCCCGCCAACGAGATGCGACAGATCCGCGGCAGCCGCATCGCCATGATCTTTCAGGAACCGATGACCAGCCTGAACCCGGTGTTCACCGTGGGCGATCAGATCATGGAGGCGATGCGCGCGCATGACCGCGAGGCCTCCGCCGCCGACCTGCGCAAGCGTGCGATCGCGGCGCTGGACCGGGTGAAGATCCCCGCCCCCGAACGCCGGTTTGACGAGTATCCGCATCAGATGTCGGGCGGCATGCGCCAGCGCGTGATGATCGCGATGGCGCTGGCCTGCGAACCCGAACTGCTGATCGCTGACGAACCCACCACCGCTTTGGACGTCACCGTGCAGGCGCAGATTCTCGATCTGCTGCGTGATCTGCAGAAGCAGACCGGCATGGCGATCATCCTGATCACCCACGATCTCGGCGTGGTCGCCGAGATGGCCGACGAGGTCGCCGTGATGTATGCCGGCCGCGTCGCCGAACGCGCCTCCGGCACCGCCATTTTCGACGATCCGCAGCACCCCTACACGTTGGGCCTGCTCGGCAGCATCCCGAAGATCGAGGAAACGCGGGACCGTCTTTTGGCGATCGAAGGCGCGGTGCCACCGCCCTTCGCCCTGCCGAAGGGCTGCCGCTTCGAACCCCGCTGCGTCTTTGCCACCGAACCCTGCAAAGCCGCCCAGCCGCAATTGCGCGCCATCGATGGCACCCACGAAGTCGCCTGCCTGCATGCCCCGGTGGAGAATGCGATCCCATGAAAAACGCGCTGCTTGAGGTCACCGGCCTTTCCAAGCACTACCCGGTCAAGCGCGGCCTGGTCCTGTCCAAGACGGTGGGCATGGTCAAAGCCGTGGACGGTGTCTCCTTCCATCTGATGCGCGGCGAAACCCTCGCCCTCGTCGGTGAATCCGGCTGCGGCAAATCCACCACCGCGCGCCTGGTGCTGCGCCTGATCGAACCCACCGCCGGCAGTGTGTTCTTCGAAGGCGTCGACATCACCGACATGGCCGGCCAACCGCTGCGCGCCCTGCGCCGGCGCATGCAGATCGTGTTTCAGGACCCGTTCGCCTCGCTCAACCCGCGCATGACCGTCGGCGCCATCCTCGAAGAACCCCTGATCGTGCATGAGATCGGCGATTCAGAAAGCCGCAAGGCCCGTGTCAACGAACTGCTCGGCCTCGTTGGTCTCGCGCCGTATCACGCCAGCCGCTACCCGCACGAATTCTCCGGCGGCCAGCGCCAGCGCATCGGCATCGCCCGCGCCCTTGCCGTCGAACCCTCGCTCGTGGTCTGCGACGAACCGGTCTCCGCGCTCGACGTCTCGATCCAGGCCCAGGTGGTCAATCTATTGAAGGATCTCCAGGCCCGCCTCGGCCTGTCCTACCTGTTCATCGCCCACGATCTGGCGGTGGTGAAGCACATGGCCGACCGCGTCGCCGTGATGTATCTCGGCCGCATCGTCGAGATCGCCGCGAAGGATACGTTGTTCGCCCGCCCGATCCACCCCTACACCCGCACCCTATTGCAGGCGATCCCGCGCCCGGACCCGCACCGCAAACTCGCCCGCCAGATCGCCGGCGGCGACGTGCCCAGCCCGTTGAACCCGCCCACCGGCTGCCACTTCCACACCCGCTGCACCTTCGCCACCGACATCTGCCGCACCGCCGACCCCGCCCTGCGCGAAGTCGCCCCCGGCCACGCCACCGCCTGTCACCACGCCGAGGCGTTGCCCCTGCTCGACCTCACCGAATCCGCCCACGCCGCCGCGCCCAACGCGGCGAAACGTCTGGCGCTCTACGCCGAAAAGCGCGTGACCGCGACGGCAGCAGCAGGGTAGGAAGCAGTCCCTTTTTTGTAAAAAAGGGACCCAAAAAACTTAATTAATTCAACATTGTAGGGCGGATAAGCCCTTGCGCCATCCGCCTCTTCCTCCCCCCGCGCAAGATCCCAAAAATCGCCGACACCGGAAAGGGGCCTCTGCCGCTCCTTGGCAGAAGCCCGGCCGCGGCGCAGTTCAGGCCCGCCGGCGACGCACGAAGCCAAGTCCAACGAGGCCGGAAACAAGCAGCGCCACAGAGACCGGCTCGGGCGTGCTCGTTGTTTCCGTTGCTTCCAAGGTATATGTCACCCGGAAAAGCCATTCGTATTGTAGGCGTACTGGAGTGATTGGGCCGCAGCAATATTATAACTGCCAGAGGAATTCAACAGGAGCACGAAGTTTGCATTGTTTGGCGTAAATGCTTGGTAGTCGGCGCTAGTGATCGCGTCGCCTGATACCGTGAAAACGTCTGCGCGAACTGTCAGGCCATGCGTGCCGATATCGAATGGGGCTGCGTACGCACCAGTCATGCCACCCCAACTCGTGACGATAACGTCCGTCGCGGCTTGAGCGCCGGAAATATTCTGCAAGCGTAATTACCCACCCCCATTTTGAAGCGTGATTTTCCGCGCTGGGGCGCGCCGGGCGATTGTCAGGCCAGCGTGGCGACGATGACGTCGAAGGGGTTCGCGCCCTTGAGCCTGGCGGTGTCGATTGTGGTTCGCACGTC
>CAIRTN010000450.1 GCA_903881515.1 uncultured Rhodospirillales bacterium
CTACGTCTACGATACCCTGCGCCTCCTGCATGAGGACCCGGAGTTCCAGCAATTCCTCCGCGAAGTCCCCCGCGCCGCCCGCCTGCTGCGCCCTCTCTGCACCGGCCTCGATTACATCCCGCCCGGCACACCGCCGAAGCCGCCGCGCATCCGCAAGCCGCGCCCGAAACCGGAAAAGCCACGCTGGGGCAAATACACGCCCAGGCAACTGCGCAACTACAGCCCCGGAAAAATCCCAAAATTCAAAAAACCGGCCTGAAATGTCCGGGAGAACCGCGCCTTATTTCGTTCCGAAGGCAACACAAAACCATCCCCCCTGTTCCCGCGCCGTTTCTGCGGTATTTTCCCCCCGTTATCGGGAGACGACGCGATGAACGACGCCAGCACGACGCCGCAAAGCGCCGGTATGGGGCTTGCGAAATCGGCGGGGGCGCTGGCCGGGCTGAAGGTGATTGACCTGACGCGCGTGCTCGGCGGGCCCTACTGCACCATGATCCTGTCCGATCACGGCGCCGACGTGATCAAGATCGAGCCGCCCCAGGGCGACGAGGTCCGCGACTGGGGCCCCCCGTTCGACGGCGACGACGCCAGCTACTTCATCGGCGTCAACCGCAACAAGCGCTCCATCGCCCTCGACCTCGGCAAGCCCGAGGGCAAAGCCGTGCTGCTGCGCCTGCTCGAAGGCGCCGACATCCTGGTGGAAAATTTCAAACCGGGCTCGATGGAGAAATGGGGCCTGGGCTACGAGGCCGACCTCGCGCCGAAATTCCCCGGCCTGATCCATTGCCGCGTCTCCGGCTTCGGCGCTCACGGCCCGCTCGGTGGCCTGCCTGGCTACGACGCCATCCTGCAGGCGATGACCGGCCTCATGAGCATCAACGGCGATCCCACCACCGGCCCGATGCGCATGGGCACCCCCATCGTCGATCTCGCCACCGGCCTCTATTCGGTGATCGCCATCCTGATGGCGCTGGCCGAACGCTCGCGCTCCGGCCGCGGCCAGTATTGCGACATGACCCTGCATGATTGCGGCATGGCCCTGCTGCATCCGCAGGCGGCAAATTTCTTCCTCAACGGCAAGCGGCCGATGCCGATGGGCAACCCCCATCCCAACCTGTCGCCCTACGAGAAATACGCCACCAAAACCGGCGAAATCTTCATCGCCTCGGGCAATGACGGTCAGTTCCGCAAGCTCTGCGAAGCCCTCGGCCGCCCCGAACTCGGCCAGGACCCGCGCTTCCTGAAAAACGCCGACCGCGTGGTCAACCGCCCCGCTTTGATGAAGGAGTTCGAGGCGGTGCTCTCCGAGGTCGACGGCAAGGAACTCTGCAACACCCTGCTGCGCATCGGCCTGCCCGCCGGCCCCGTGCTGGCGATCGACGAATCCACCGCCGCCCCGCACACCGCGGCCCGCGAAATGGTCACCGAGCTCGACGGCTATCGCGGCCTCGGCACCCCCATCAAGCTGTCGCGCACCCCCGGCGGCACCCGCCGCAAGCCGCCCCGCTTCGGCGAACATGGCGACGAGGTCCTCGCCGGCCACGGCTTCACCGCCGAGGAAATCGCCGCCCTGCGCGCCTCCGGTGTGCTGTTCGACAAGCGCCGGCGCTGAGCATGGACACCCAAGACCGTCTCGCCGAACATCTGTTGCCGGAGCCCCTGGCCCCGGCGCTGTGGAGCGCCTTCGATGCCGAATGGTACGCGAAGGCCCATCCCGAGGCGGTCGGGGGCGACCTGCGCGCCCATTATCTCACCCAGGGTCAGGCCGCCGGCCTCTCGCCCACCCGCTATTTTGACGAGGCTTGGTACCGCGCCGCCTACCCCGACATCGCCGCCGGCATCGCACAGGGAACCTGGCGCTCGGGCTTCGAGCATTACTGCCTCGAAGGCCACGCCAGCCGCGCCCCCAACCCGTTCTATGACGACGCACTCTACGCCGCCGCCAACCCGCATCTCGGCCCCGCCGAACTGCGCGCCGCCGGCTGCTTCAACCGCTACGACCATTTCCTGAAAATCGGCGCCATGGCCGGCGTCTGGGCGCATCCCCTGATCCGGGTCCGCGCTTTCGCCGACTTCCTCGACGCCCTGCGCTTCGCCGATCAGGAACCCGCCCCCTCCGCCCTGTTCGACCCCGACTGGTACCGCGCCACCTACCCCCAGGCCGCGGGCGGCGCGCTGCGCCATTATCTCACCAACCCAACCCCCCCCGAATTCGACCCCCTGCCCGGCTTCATCGAGGCGCATTATCTCGCCGAAGTCCCCGAAGCCGCAGCTCTGGTCGCCGCCGGCGTGTTCCGCAACGGCTACGCCCATTTCCTCGCCACCACCCCCACGGCCCCCTGGCAGAACCCGACCGTCACCCCGGACACCTCCGGCAGCGGCCTGATGCCCTTGCTCTCCCGCGGCCGGCTGGATTTCCGTCTCGCCGCCACCCCGGTGCTGACCGCGATCGTGCTGATGCCGGACACCCGCCCCCAGGCGCTCGCCACCCTCTCCGCCCTGCGCGCCGTCGCTCCCGGCGCCGTCGAACTCTTCCTGCTCGATCGCAATGGCGACGCCCCCGGCTTGGCCGCCCAGGCCACCGGCGCCAAAGTACTGGCCTTCACCACCCTGGCCGCCGCCGCCAACGCCGCTCTGGCCGCCAGCACCGCCGCCACAGTGCTGCTGATCGACGCCCGCGCCACCCCCACCGCCGCCGGCCTGCTCGCCGGGCTCGACCGGCTGGATGCCGATCCCTCCGTCGGCGTCGTCGGCGGCCCAGTGCTGGACACCGCCGGCCTGCTGCTGGAAGCCGGCGCCTATGTCCGCGCCGATGGCGCGATCGTCCCCTATCTGCGCGGCACCCCCGGCCAGATCTCGGAAGCCGGCTTCGTCCGCGAGGTCGACGGCTTCAGCCCGGCACACCTCCTGGCCCGCCGCGCCGCCTTCGGCCTGCTGACCGACACGCTGAGCGATGCCGAAGCGGTGATGGATCTCTGCCTGCGCGCCTGGGAATCCGGCTACCGGGTGATCTACGATCCCGCTTTTGCCGTCGTCCTGCCCGCCTCCCGCCAGCCCGCCCCACCCGCCTCCGGCGCCCTGCCGCAACGCCATGCCGGCTTCCTGCAACGCCGCCGCAACAGCGAACTCGCCCTGCGCTCGGCGCGCACCGGCGTCGAACAGATCCTCATCGTCGCCCGGCAGATCCCCCAGGAAGACAATCTATTAACGAAACGAATAACCGACCTGTCGAATGACGGCGCCCTGGTCACCCTGTATCCGCTCGACGGCGGCCCGGCCGACCCGGCAATGCTGCCGGCCTACCTGCCCGAAACCGTGGAAATCATCTGCGGCCCCGGCGAAGCCGGCCAGTCTGCCTTCCTCGCATCGCGAGGGGAGGACTATTTCAGCCTGATCGAAACCGTCTAGCTGCTCTCGGACTCGGCGGCCCGCTGCAACCGCTTAAAGCTGCGCCGGCTGAACGGCAGCATGCAGACATAGGACAGGCTGCACAACGCAAACGCCGCCCAAGGGTCGGCCACCATCATCGCCGCGAACAGCCCGGTGCCCAACAGCATCGGCAGCACATAGGGCGTCGGCACTTTGAAGTTCTTGAAACTCCAAACCGGCAGCGTGGAAACCAGCAGCAGCGCCGTCCCTATAAGCACCACCACCACAAACGGCGGAAACCGCACCGCCGCCTCGAGCCACTCCAGGCCCATGCTGTGCGCCTCAAGCCCGGTGAACAGCGGAAACAATGCCAAAGCCGCCCCGGCCGGGGCCGGCACCCCGGTGAAGAAATTATAGGTGTACGCCGGATGCGGCCCGGCATCGAGCGCCGCGTTGAACCGTGCCAGCCGCAACGCCATGCAAACCGCAAACATCAGGCACGGCATGAACCCGTAGCCGTGCGCGCTCTGCAGCGTCCACAGATACAGGATGAACGCCGGAGCCACCCCGAAGCAGAGAAAATCCGCCAGGCTGTCGAACTCCGCCCCAAACCGAGACGTCGCCTTCAACAGCCGGGCGATACGCCCGTCCAATCCATCGATGCACGCCGCCACGATGATCGCCGCCGCCGCATTGCCGAACTTGCCCTCCAGCGCAAACCGCATCCCGGTCAACCCGGCACACAGCCCCAGCATGGTCAGCAGATTGGGCACCATCCGATTGAACGACTGCCCCTTGAACCGCGGCCGGTTGGTCGGCCGGAACCGCCGCCCCAACCGCCGGAACTTGCCGCCCACCACCGGCCGCTCACCGTCCGGAGGAACGATGCGCGGGCCGATCACGGCCGTGCCGCCGTCAGATCGGCAATCACCGTCTCGCCACCGATCATTGTCTGCCCCACCGAGACCAACGGCGCGCATCCCTCCGGCAGATACAGGTCCGTCCGGCTGCCAAAGCGAATGATGCCGAACCGGCTGCCCGCCTTCACCGCATCGCCCTCATGCACATCGCACAGGATCCGCCGCGCGATCAGCCCGGCGATCTGCACCACGGCGATCTCCTCGCCATTGGTCAACCGCATGGCGATGGCGTTGCGCTCATTGTCGACGCTGGCTTTATCCAGGCTCGCGTTGAGGAACTTGCCGTGCCGATACGCGATCCGCGTCACCGTGCCGTCGGCCGGCATGCGGTTCACATGCACGTCGAGCACCGACAGGAAAATCGCCACCCGCGGCCGCGGGTTCGGTCCCAGATTCAGTTCCGCCGGCGGCACGGCGCTTCCGACCATCACCACCTTGCCATCCGCCGGTGCGATCAGCAGCCCCGGCTTCGTGGGCGTCACCCGCGTGGGGTCGCGGAAGAAATACAGGCAGAACAACACGAACGCCCCGCCGATCCAGGCGAGCCAGTCGGAGGTCAGCAACCCCAGCACAAACGCCGCCGAGCCACCCGCGATAAACGGATGGCCGGCAGGGTGCGGCGGGGACAGGACGAGACGGAAGGAATTGGCCAGCGACATCGGACGCTCTCAAAAATCGACGATGTTTATGGATGCTTCACCAATGCGGAGCAAGAGTGACGCTGGTGCCATGATGGAGACGCGTATGCCGCTCGACTCGCTGCCCCGACTCGGCCCGTTCACGGTGGACGATCACGGCCGCCTGATTCCCACTACCGATGGCCGCTTTCCCGCCTTCAACCTGCGCTGGCGCGGGCATGGTGTGGATGTGGCGATGGAACGGATGCAAGGCGATCGCGGCATCCTTGCCATCGCCCTGCGCGCCGGCATGGTGGGCAGCACCGCCGACGATGCACCGGAACGCTCGCAACCTCGCCGCGACGAGGCCTTCGCCACCGTGCGCGGTCTGGCAAGCTTGCTCCCGCAGGCCTGGCAGATGGAGTTGAGTGCCGATCACGGTGTCCGTTTGCTCGCGCATGTGGCGCTTGACATGCCGGCCAGCGCCACGGCCCTGTTGACCGATGTCACGCTGGTGCTGCTGACGGCGGCACCCTACCTGGACGTGCTCGCCGAGGCGGGGGTCGCTCCAGGCAAGGTGAACAACTGCCCGGGGTAGATCAGGTCCGGATCGCGGATCTGGCCACGATTGGCGGCGACGATCTCGATATAGCGAATGCCCTGGCCATAGGTGCTGCGGGCGATGCGCCAGAGATTCTGCCGCGGCTGCACGATGACCCGCTCCGGCTGCGCCGCGATCGCCGGAATCGATGCGCGCGTGAACGGCTGCTCGGCCCGCGCCAGCACCTTGCCGTCGGCCTCGTTGATCAGATCCAGACGCAATGAATGATCGCCGGGGGTGACCTCCTGCGGCGGCATCAGGTTCCAATCCCCGGCGGCATCAGCGCGGGCATCCCCGGCCGGAGCATTGTCGATATAGATGCGGACGACCCCGCCCGGCGTGGCACGGCCGCCAAAGCGGATATGGCCGGCGGCATCGTAGTCGACCACATCGACGCTCACCCGCGGCGCCGGACCAGGTGGTGGTTGCAGTAGACGGGGAGGCTCCGTCGGGCTGGTCAGCACAACCACCGGCGCGACCGGAGCAATAGGGGTCGCGGCCGGCGCCACTTGGGTCGGCATCAGCACGGTCACGGGCGCAGTGCCCTGGGTGACAGCGCCGGCCTGATTGCGTGACGCTAAGCTGAGTTCGTCGGCCCCGGGCGTGATCGGCTTGGCCGGCAGGATCACGAACTGCCCTTGGGCATCCGCCTTGGCCTCACCGATGGTGGTGCCGTTTTCCTTCAGCGTCACATCCGAACCGGGTTCGGCCCGCCCGGCAACAACGGCCTCGCCCTTTGGATTGACCCGAACCACATCAAAACTCGGCACCGCCGGAGCAGTCGTCACCGCTGGCGGGGCAGGCGGTGGGACGGGGGTGGGCGCAGGAGGGACAACAGGTGGAGCGACAGCAACGGCGCGTGGAACCGGCTGCGGCGGTGGTTGCAACACCAGCCAGATGCCAACCCCGACAACGACACAAACAGCCGCGCCGAGGATCATCGGAAGCAGGGAAGGACCGCGGCTGGGGCGTTGTGTCTGCATGGCGCAATGACTCTAGGCAGGATCACGCGCGTTGTCACACCCCTTGGCATCACCGCGGAATATTGTTTCCCGTTGCAGGTCTACGTAACGTGAGCACCAGATTTGGCAAGGATGATAAGACAATGGCGATTGGACCAGGCCGGAGCGCAATGTTGCTGCCGATGCGGATCTGGGACGGCCCGACGCGGCTGTTTCACTGGGCGCTCGTACTGGGCGTGGTGACCTGCTACTTGAGCGTAAAGCTTGATTTCATGACCGTTCACATGATCAGCGGCGAGACCGTGCTGGCCATGCTGCTGTTCCGGCTGGTCTGGGGGCTGATCGGCAGCGACACTGCGCGGTTCAGCCAGTTTCTGCACGCGCCGGGGGCCGCGATCTCGCATCTGCTGCATTTCCGCAAACCGGAACCCGACACCCAGATTGGCCACAATGCCGCGGGTGGCTGGATGGTGGTGGTCATGCTGCTGTTGCTGCTCACCCAGGCCGTCTCCGGCCTGTTCGCCAACGACGCCGACAGCTTCCTCGCCGGGCCACTTGCGAAGCATCTCACCGAGGATGCGGGACTACAGGCGCTGCACCTGCATGACTTCAACTTCAACCTGATCAAGGTTGTCGTGATCCTGCATGTGCTGGCGATCATCGCCTATCGGGTGGTGAAGCGGCACGACCTGGTGCGGCCGATGCTGACCGGCAAGAAACGACTTCCGGCGGCGACCAGGGCACCACGGATGGCTAGCCCGGCGCTGGCGGGCCTGGTGTTCGCGCTGTGCGCGATCGTTGTCTGGGGTGTGGTGACGAAGCTGTAGGCGAAACGGCGGCCGGGGCGAACCCGGCCGCCGGTTAGATTTTACTGCTGCGTACGATAGGTCCGATGGCAGGCGGCACAAGCCCCACCCAACGCCTGGAACGCCGCACCGGCGGCGGCCTTGTCGGTGCCGTTAAGGGCTGCCACCAGCGTCGTCGCGGCGGCGCTCAGATCGGCGGCCTTCTTGTCAAAATCGGCCTTGTCCGCCCAGATCGCGGGCAGCGCACGCGTCTTGACGCCTGATTCCGGTCCGCTACCGGCGGGAACCATGGTCGGGATCTTCTTGCCCCAGTCGGCGATTTCCTGAGCGTTCGCGGCGACAGTCTTCAGATCCGCCCCAGCATCCAGCGCCTTCTTAATGGCGCCGGCATTCTCTCCGGTTTTCTTGAACCCAGCCTGACGCGCGGCGATCGTATCGGCGACGCTTTGGGCCTGGGCAATGCTGGCACTGCCAGCGATCATGGCGGACAGCAGCGCCACGGCAACGATAGATTTACGAAACGACACGCGGAGACCCCTTTTTTTGTTGATAGGCTAGAGATTGGGTTTGCCGAGGAATGATACAATCCTCGGACAACGTTCTCTAGGACGCCGGGGATCCCTTTGCTATTCCATTGCAGAGATATTTTCTCGCCAGGAGCTGCCTATGCCCGAGGTTCATTCCGTTGCCGTGTTCTGTGGCGCCTCAGACGGAGCATCCCCCGCTTACCGTGCCGCGGCGACGGAATTCGGGACCGGCCTTGCCGCGGCCGGCATGCGTCTGGTGTACGGCGGCGGCCGCGTCGGGCTGATGGGCGCGGTGGCCGACGGCGTGCTGGCGGCAGATGGCGCTGTGGTAGGGGTGATTCCGGATTTCCTGCGCCGGCAGGAGGTCGCCCATGACGGCGTCGGCGAGATGATCATCACCGAGACCATGCACACGCGGAAACGGCAGATGTTCGACATGGCCGACGCCTTTGTCATCCTGCCCGGCGGGCTCGGCACCATGGACGAGGCGATCGAGATCATTACCTGGCGCCAGCTCCGCCTGCACGACAAGCCCATCCTGTTCTGCAATGTCGAGGGCTCGGCACAGCCGCTGGTCAGCGCGATCGATGCCGCAATCGCCGCGGAATTCGCCAAGCCGGCGGCACGCGCATTGTTCGAGGTGGTGGACGGCGTCGCAGCCTGCCTGCAACGGCTGCGGGAACTCAAGCCCGTGCGCGGCGGCGCGTCAGCCCTGCTTTAGGTGGGTTGCCACCCGCGATGGTCGGGGCTATACGCCCGGTCACGGTCGGAGTGTAGCTCAGCCTGGTAGAGCACTGTGTTCGGGACGCAGGGGCCGGAGGTTCGAATCCTCTCACTCCGACCAATTCCCGCCGAATCCCGATCCGACGCAATTCCGTTAAATCGATGGACTTCAGCTTCTGGCGACGATCACCACGCCAGCGATGGCGACCGCCACCAGCATGGCCAGCAGCACGGCACCGGACAGGCGCAGCCAGAAGCCGCGGCCTTCCATCCGTTCCATTTGCATGTTGATCTGTTCGCGGACCTGCTGCTTGCGGCCTTCGAATTCCGCATGCTCCGCCAAGGTCCTCGGGCGCTTCGCCATACCTCATCCTTCTGCCGCAACTGCCCCGACGAGCTGCGCGTACGATTCAATCCGAAAATCGATACGGCGCCAAGCACCGCTCGAAGACATTTATATCACGCTGGCCGCGGCAAGGATGCGACAAATCCGTGGAAATGCCATCCCTGCGCGAGCGTTCGCACCGTATTGACCGCCCAATCCTACGGGTCGAGCCGCAATCCGGTGTCCGCATCGAACACATGGAGGTGTTCACCGTTCAGTGCAACGCGAATTGACTCAATACCTGCAACCGCCCCCGGCAATTTGATCGACAGCAGCTCACGGGACTCCATCCGGCCAATCAGCACGGTCTCCGAACCCAGTGGCTCGATCAGGTCGACCGTTACATCCAAGCCCTCAGGCCCCGGCACCAGATGCTCCGGCCGAATGCCGACGACGATGCGCCTGCCGTCGCTGCCCGGCCGCTTGCCGTCGCGGAACGGCACCAGGAAGCCGCCTTTCAGCCGCGCGGCGGTGCCGTCATGGCTCAGCGCGGCATCCAGTAGGTTCATCGACGGCGCGCCGATGAAGCCGGCGACGTAGACATCGGCCGGACGCTCGAACACCTGCATCGGGGTTGCCAGCTGCACCGGCACGCCCTTGTGCAGCACCAGCAGCCGGTCCCCCAACGTCATCGCCTCGACCTGGTCATGGGTGACGTAAAGGCTGGTGACGCCCATGCGGCGCTGCAGGCGGCGGATTTCGGCGCGCATACTGACGCGCAGCTTGGCATCGAGATTGGACAGCGGCTCGTCGAACAGGAACAGCTTGGGTTCGCGTACGATGGCCCGGCCCATCGCCACGCGCTGGCGCTGGCCGCCGGATAACTGCCGCGGCTTGCGGGCAAGCAACGCGTCGAGCCCCAGCAGGCCCGCGGTTTCCTGCACCCGCTTGCCGATCTCGTCCTTCGACAGGCCGCGGATGCGCAACCCGTAGGCCATGTTGTCGAACACGCTCATATGCGGATACAGCGCGTAATTCTGGAACACCATCGCAATGTCCCGCTCGGCCGGATCGAGCCGGGCGACGTCGCGCCCATCCAGCACGATGCGCCCCGACGTCGGCTCCTCCAGCCCGGCGACCAGCCGCAGCAGGGTGGACTTGCCGCAGCCCGAGGCGCCGACGATGACCAGCATCTCGCCCGAGTTCAGACTGAGGTCGATGCCTTTCAGCACGTCGGTCGCGCCGAAGCTCTTGCGCAGGTTCTCGATCACCAGGGCTGCCATTACTTGTCGCCTTCCGTCAGGCCCTTAACGAACCAGCGTTGCATCAACAGCACGATCGTCACCGGCGGCAGCAGCGCCAGCACGGCGGTGGCCATCACCTGGTTCCACTGCGTCGCGGTATCGGCACCGACCATCTTGACGATTCCGATCACCATGGTGTCCAGCCGCTGGTCGGTGGCGACCAGCAGCGGCCAGAGATACTGGTTCCAGCCATAAACGAACAGGATCACGAACAAGGCCGCGATATTGGCCCCCGAGACCGGCAGCAGGATGTCGCGCAGGAAGCGCAGCGGCCCGGCCCCGTCCATCCGCGCGGCCTCCACCAGTTCGTCGGGCACCGCCAGGAATACCTGCCGGAACAGCAGCGTCGCGGTGGCCGACGCGATCAGCGGCACGGTCAGGCCGGCATAGGTGTTGATCAGGCCGAAATCGGCCATCACCGCATAGGTCGGGATGATCCGCACCTCGACCGGCAGCATCAGGGTGATGAAGATGGTCCAGAAGCACAGCATGCGGAACGGGAAGCGGAAGAACGTCACCGCATAGGCCGACAGCACCGAGATGATGATCTTGCCGAAGGCGATGCCGATCGCCATCGCCGCCGAAACCAGCAGCATCCGCCCGACCGGCGCCACGCCCGGCGCGCCGTCGCGCAGCACGGTGACATAGGCGGAAAAATTCGTCAGGTCCGGGATCAGCGACAATTCGCCGCGGCCGATCGCGCCGGCGTCCTGCGTCGAAGCGGCGAACACCAGCCAGACCGGCAGCACGAACAGCAGCACACCGAGGCCCAGCACGATATGGGCAGCCCAGTCGGTGCGCCCGTTCATTCCGCGTTCTTCCGGTTGAGGAACCGCGACTGCACCACGGTCAGCGCGATGATCGCCACCATCAGCACCACCGACTGCGCCGAGGACGAACCGAGATTCAGGTTCACCACGCCGTCGCGATAGACCTTCACCATCAGCGTCTCGGTCGCCTTGCCCGGCCCGCCCTGAGTCAGCGCCTGGATGGTGCCGAAGGTGTCAAACGCGGAGTAGACGAAGTTGACGATCAGCAGGAAGAACGTCGTCGGCGCCAGCAGCGGCAGGGTGATGGTGCGCAGCCGCCGCCAGCCGCGCGCGCCATCCATCCGCGCCGCCTCGATCACCGAGCGCGGGATCGACTGCAGGCCGGCGAGGAAGAAGATGAAATTATAGCTGACCTGCTTCCACGCCGAAGCCAGCACCACGACCAGCATCGCCTGGGTGCTGTTGATCTTGTAGTCCCAGCCGATGCCGAGCATGCGCAGGACATGCGAGAACGCGCCGATCTGCGGATGCAGCAGCAGGATCCACAGCACCGCCGAGATCGCCGGCGCCACGGCATAGGGCCAGATCAGCAGAGTGCGATAGATGTTACGGCCGCGGATCTCCCGATCGGCGAACAGCGCCAGGCACAACGCCACCAGCATCGCCACCACGGTGACGCTGCCGGAGAACACCACCGTGCGCCCCATCGATTCGACATAGAGTGGGTCTTCGAACAGATCGGTAAAATTCTCGAAACCGACGAACTGCGTGCGGATGCCGAACGGGTCCTGGCGGGTGAAGCTTGCCCACACCGCCTGACCCGCCGGCCACAGGAAGAAAAAGAACGTCAGCAGAAGCTGCGGCAGCACCAGGGCCACCGGCAGCATCCACCCGCCAAAGATCGTCCGCCGTTCCACGCTGGAAAGCGCGGATCAGCCGCGAACCGATTTCTCGAATTCGCGCAGGATGCGGTTGCCACGGCTCACCGCGCTGTCCAGCGCGGCCTGGGCGCCCTGCTGGCCCTGGATCGCCTTCTCGACTTCCTCGTAAACGATGTTGCGCAGCTCGGGCATGCGGCCGAGGCGGAAGCCCTTCGAGTTCTCGGTGACCCGGCCACGGCTGAGCTGCTTGATCGGCAGGTCGGTGCCGGGGACCTTCTGGTAGTAGCCCTGCTTGATCGACAGCTCGTAGCCGGCGGTGGTGACCGGAACATAGCCGGTGTTCTGGTGCCACTGCGCGTCAACCTCGGGCGAGGCGATGAACTTCAGCAGGCTGGCCACGCCCTTGTATTCGGCGGGCGTACGGCCGGGGGCGTTCATGCACCACAGGCTGGCGCCGCCGATGATGGAGTTGTTCGGCTGCGGGTTGATGTCGGGGTCGGTCGGCAGGAAGGCGGCGGCCCATTTGAACTTCGCCTCGCGGGCGATCGCGGCGCGGGCGGCCGACGAGGTGAAGCTGATCGCCGCGGTGCCGGAATTGAACAGCGGCTCCGGCGCGCCATCGCGGCCGGCGTATTTGAAGGTGCCTTCCTTCGCCATATCGAGAATGCGCGAGAGATGCTTCACGAACGGCGCGGTGTTGAACTTCAGCTCGGTCTCCAGGCCCTCGAACCCGTTCGCCTTGGTGGCGAAGGGGATGTCGTGCATGGCGGCGTACTGCTCAAGCTGCACCCAGGCGAACCAGGCCGACGTCATCGGCACTTCGATCGCCTTCTTCGCCTGCAGGATGCGGCAGGCATCGACCACCTCGTTCCAGGTGCGCGGCGGCTTGTCGGGGTCGAGCCCGGCCTTCTCGAACGCGTCGAGATTGTACCACATCACCGAGGTCGAGGAGTTGAACGGGCAGGAGGCCAGCCGGCCATCGGAGAGGCTGTAATAGCCGCGCACGCCGCCGATATAGGCGTTCGGCTCGATCACCACGCCGGTTTCCTGGCTGAGCTGCCAGATCTGCTTCACCGCCGGGCCGGCGGCGAGCATCGAGCCGGTGCCGACTTCGAACATCTGCACCAGATGCGGGGCCTGTCCGGCACGGAAGGCGGCGATGGCGGCGGTCAGCGTCTCGGGATAAGTACCTTTGAACACCGGCGTCACTTCGACTTCGGCCTGCGAGGCATTGAAGCCAGTGCAGATCCGGTTCACTTCCTCGCCCAGCGCGCCGCTCATGGCGTGCCAGAACACGATCTTCGGCTTGGCGGCCTGGGCGAAGACCGGGCGGGCGGCGAATGGTGCAACTGCGGCACCGGCGAGGAGTGTGCGACGCTTCATGATGTTCCCTCTTTCATGCATTCCGGGTGCTCCGTAGCGGCCCAGGGTTGCTTGTGTGTGACAACTATATGACGGTTCCGCGAAGGCCGCGAGATTACTTTCGCAACGGTTGCGGCCGCACCGCCCACAGCATCAACCGGTAGACCGGCAGCACCCATAAGGTGCCGGCCGTAATGAAATAGGCCGCCTGAACCAGCCAATGCGCGCCGGCCACGCGATCGGACAGCGCCAGCGCCCCGAACAGGTAGGCCGCCAGGAAAATCAGGCCGGCGAGGATGGCAATCGAGGTGCGCGACATCGGCGTGGATTAGCGCGACGCTTGCGGCCCGGCAACGCCCCGTTATACAGGCCGCCAGCGCATCGGAGCACGTCTGTCATGGACCTCAAGGACCACATTCGCGGAATTCCCGATTTTCCCAAGCCGGGAATCCTGTTCTACGACATCTCCACCCTGTTGCGGGATGCCGACGCCTGGCAGGTGGCGATGGGGCGGCTGGCGCGCTGCGTGCGGGCCTATCAGCCGGATCTGATCGCGGGCATCGAATCCCGCGGCTTCCTGATGGCCGCACCGCTGGCGCTGAAGCTGGGCTGCGGCTTCGTGATGCTGCGCAAGCGCGGCAAGCTGCCGGGGGCGACCATCGGCCACGATTACGCCCTGGAATACGGCACCGACCGGATCGAAATTCAGGCCGACGCGGTGCAGAAGGGCCAACGGGTGATCGTGGTGGACGACCTGCTGGCAACCGGCGGAACCATGGCGGCGGGGATCAAGCTGCTGCGCGAGGTCGGCGCCGAAGTTCCGGCGGCGGCGGCGTTGATTGAATTGTCGTTCCTGGGCGGCCGCGCGCGGCTGGATGTGCCGTTCGAGGCGCTGGTCTCCTACGACAGCTGATTTGGGCGGCGGCGCCATCTGCTGTAGAACCTGCGCGTCGGCGGGGCATTCTCCCGCTCGACCCTGGAGGCACGGCATTGGGCGGTCTGACCACGGACGCCGGTTGCGAGCCTGCCCCGATCGCGCGGCGCGCCATTCTCCTGGCGGCACCGGCGATGGTTTTGGCGCGCGCCGTGGCCGCTGCGGCGCCGCAGTTTCCCATTGATTTCCGCATGATCATCGCCGGGCCCGCCGGCGGCGCGCTGGCGCGCTGGGGCGGGCTGTTGGCCACCGCGTTGCGCGGCGAGACGGCGGCGATGCCGCACGAGATGGTCGGCGGCGAGGATGGCGTTACCGGCGCCAACCAGTTCGCCACCCGCACCTCGCCGGACGGAATGACGGCGCTGCTGGCTCCCGGTGCTGCTGCGCTGGCCAGGCTGTCCGGCGATCCGCGGGCGCAGTTCGATGCGGCGGGGTGGCTGGCGGTGATGGCCGGGGTGTCGCCCGGGGTCTGCGTCAGCCGCATCGAGATCGACACGGCACGGCGTGGAACCGTGCTGCGGGTGGCGGCATCCGGGCCGGCGGGGCCGGAGATGGCGCTGCTGCTCGCCGCGGAACTGCTGGGCTTGAAGCTGGAGCCGGTGTTCGGCCTGGCGCAGCGTGATTCGGCGGCGCGTGCGCTGACCTCCGGCGCGGTCGATGCTGTGCTGGTGCGCGGGCCTGACTCGGCCAGCCACATTGCGCAACTGGCCGCCGCCGGCATGCCGGCGCGCTTCACGCTGGGGGCGCCGGGCGAGAAAGGCTGGCAACGCGATCCGGGTCTGCCAAGCCTGCCGGCGCTGCCGGAACTGCTGGCCGGCCACGATGTGTCTGCTGAGATGGCAGCGGCCTGGGCGGCGGTTGCGATGGCGGGACAGCTGGAGTTCGGCCTGTTGCTGCCGGCAATGTCCCCTGCGCCGATGGTAGCGCAATGGCGCAGTGCCGGAGATGGCAGCGTCGCGGCATTGCGCGATGCGGTCGCCGATGTGCGCATCCTCAACGCGGCACAGACGCCGCCGGTCACCAAGGCGCTGATGCCCGATGCGCCGGCGACGCTGGCTTTGCGCGCCTGGCTGGCCGACCGCTTCAAGTGGCAGCCGGCGTAACCCGACGATCGAACACATCGGCCAGCCGCTCGATATCGGTGGCCGCCGGAGTGTTGGGATGACGTTCCAGCAACAGCGTCTGCCGCCGGATCGCATCGCGCACCTTGTCGTCGCGCCGCACGGTGCCGGCGAGGCGCGGGGCTCGGCCCAGAAACGCCTGACAGGCGCGGGCCAAGGTGGCGTGGGTGCGTTCGCCGGCGCTGGCGGTGCTCGCCTGATTGATCACGATCATCGCCTCACCCCTGCCGCCATCGGCGCCATGCAGCTTCAGCACGGCGTAGGCGTCGGTCAGGCTGGTGGGCTCGTCGGTAGCGATGACCGCCAGCAGATCGGCGAAGCTGGCCATCCGTCGCACATGCTGGTCGAGCCCGGCGCCGAGATCCATCACCACCGCATCATAGCGCTGGGTCAGGTGACGAAGCTGCGCCAGAACATCCTCCAACGCATTGGCGCCGATCGTTGCGAGCGATCCGCTGCCGGAACGGCCAGGCAGAATGTCAAAGCCGCCGGCATGGCGGATGATGGCGTCGTCGATGCCGATCCGCCCCTCCACAACGCCGCCGATGTCTCGATCGGGCATCAGGCCGAGTTGGATATCGACGTTGGCCAGGCCCAGATCCGCGTCGAACAGCAGGACCGCGTTGCCGCGCCGGGCCAGCGCATGGCTCAGCGTGATGGCCAGGAAAGTCTTGCCGACGCCGCCTTTGCCGGAGGCGACGGCGATCAGCCGGCCGCGCGCTCGTATGGCTGTCATGAACGTCGCTCTCCCGTTGCGGATGGTAGGGGGGCCGGCTGCCGGCTGAGCCGTTCGGCCAGGAAGGCTGAGGTCAGCGGCACCATGCCGTCCGCGGCCGACGGCCCGATCCCGGCCTCGGCCAGGGCCAGCCCGGCCCGCGCCGCAGTGATCAACGCGCCGAGCCGGCGCGCATTGTCCAGCCTGGTGACCGCCAGCGACGTGGCTCCGGCAGCCACCAGGGCGGTGCCGAGATCGGCCGCTTCGAACGGGTCGAGGCCGGCCGTCAGTACACCGACCATCGTCGCGTCGCAGGCAGACACCATGGTGGTCAAGGCCGCGCGTTCGGTGTCGGAGTAGGAGTCGAGCCCCGCCGTGTCGATCAGCACCGGCGCGGCACCCTGGCGGCGCGCGACCGCGCGGGCGGCTTCCAGCGGGCCGTCGACATTGCTGACGGCGATGCCGAGAACGTCGGCAAAGCAGGCGATCTGCTGCGCGGCGCCGGCCCGGTCGCCGTCGGCACAGATCAGCAGCGGCGCCCGTCCGGCCATCACCAGCCGTGCGGCGAGGCGCACCACGGTCAATGTCTTGCCAGCTCCCGGCGGGCCGGCGAACAGCAGTGGCTTGCCACCGGCGGCCAGATCGAGCCTGGTAAAGCGCACCGCGGTATCAAGGGCCGCGACCAGCGGGCCGGTCGCCAATTGCTCGCAGAGGTCCCGCGGCAGGCCGTGCCAGGCCATGAGCTTCGCCCTGGCCGGGTCGGGCGGCGGCCGCGGTGGGGTCGCCACCGCCTCCAGACAGGCCGTGACCTCCACCCCGTCTCCAACGCGCCGGGTCGACAGGATCAGCGCATCGGGGCCGAGTTCGCCGCGCACCTGGCGCATAGCGTCGGAAACGACCGGGGCGCGGTAGACTTTGATCCGCATCAGATGGTGCCCACCGTGCGAATACGCGCCCGCGGCGAGATTTCCGCCTGCGCCATCACCGGCGTCTCCGGGCGGATACGCTCGACGATCGCGCGCAGATGCGGCCGCAGGCTGCCGCTGGTGAGCAGGGCCGGGGCCTCGCCGTCACGCCCGGCCGCGTCGAAGGCGTTGCGCAGACGCTGCACGAACTCGGTCAGCCGCTGCGGCGGCAGAACCAGTTGGCGATCCTCGGCGGGGCCTGTGAGGCCGGCGGCGAAAATCTCCTCCCATTCGGTCGACATCGTGATCAGCGGCAGGTAGCCGTTCGGGCCGGTATAGGCGTCGCATAATTGTCGGCTGAGCCGGGTACGGACATGGCCGGTGATCGCCGCAATGGCCCGGTGCTGCCCGCCACAGGCTTCGCCGATCCCCTCCAGGATGGTCGGCAGATCGCGGATCGAGACGCGCTCGGCGAGCAAGGATTGCAGCACACGCTGCACCGCTCCCATGCTGATCTGCGTCGGCACCAGATCCGAGACCAGACGCTGATGCTCGCGCGGCAGTTCGTCGATCAGCTTCTGGGTTTCGGCGTAGGACAGCAGTTCGGGCATGATCTGTTTGACCAGCTCCGTCAGATGCGTGCTGAGCACGCTGGGCGGATCGACCACGGTGCAGCCGCGAAACACCGCCTCGTCACGCGATTCCTGATCGATCCACAGAGCCGGCAGGCCGAATGTCGGTTCGATCGCCGGCTCGCCCGGAAGATCCGGCGTGCCGCCGCGCGGGTCCATCGCCAGCAGCTTGGACGGCCGGACCACGCCACGGCCGGCTTCGATCTCCTTGAACCGGACCCGATATTCATCGGCTTCCAGCTCCAGATTGTCCTGAATGCGCACCGGCGGCAGCACGAAGCCAAGTTCGACGGCGATGGCCCGGCGCAGGCCTTTGATCTGTTCGGTCAGGCGCGGCGCGTCGCCGCCCGCAAGCGCCAGCAGACCATAGCCAAGCTCAAGGCGGATCAGATCCAGCTTGAGCGAGTCGGTGATCGGCGGTTCGCCCGGTGTGGTGATCGAAACCGCCGGCTCCTCAACAGGAACCAGAACCGGATTGTTGTGGCGAAACCAGGCGCCCGCCCCAGCCAGTCCGGCAAGGCCAAGGAACGGCACCATGGGAATGCCCGGCATCAATGACAGGATCACCGCAGCCCCCGCGGCCATGCCCAACGGCTTCGGACTGCCACCTAGCTGGCGGATCAGCGCCGCATCGGTGGTGCCCTCAACGCCGCCCTTGGTCACCACGATGCCCGCCGCCACCGAGACCAGCAGCGCCGGGATCTGGCTGACCAGCCCGTCGCCAACGCTCAGGATCGTGTAGGTGGAGACCGCATCGTTGAACGGCATACTGTGCCGCACCAGGCCGATCATGAGCCCGCCGAGAATGTTGATCGCGGTGATGATCAATGCCGCGATCGCATCGCCGCGCACGAACTTCGCCGCACCATCCATCGCGCCGTAAAAGCCGCTTTCCTCCTCCAGCTCTCGGCGGCGTTTGCGGGCGGTCTTCTCGTCGATATTGCCAGCCGCCAGATCGGCGTCGATCGCCATCTGCTTGCCCGGCATCGCATCCAGGCTGAAGCGTGCCGAAACTTCAGCGACGCGGCCAGAGCCTTTGGTAATCACCATGAAGTTCACGACCAGCAGGATCGCAAACAGGATCAAGCCGATCACCACGTCGCCGCCCATCAGGAAGCCACCGAACGCGGCGACGACATGCCCGGCGGCGGTCTTACCCTCCTGACCATGTGCCAGAATCAGCCGGGTGGTGGCGACGTTGAGCGACAGCCGCAGCAAGGTCGTCAGCAACAGCAGCGTCGGGAAGCTGGTAAAATCCAGTGGCCTTGCCAGGAACATCGCCACCATCAGCACCAGCACCGAGGCGGTGATCGACAAGGCAAGCCCGACGTCCAGGAAGAACGGCGGCAGCGGCAGCACCAGCACCGACAGCAGCAGCACCACGCCGAGCGCCAGCCCGACATCCGCGCCTGGAATCAGCCGGCGGTATTTATTCGTAATTACCCACCCCCATTTTGAAGCGTGATTTTCCGCGCTGGGGCGCGCCGGGCGATTGTCAGGCCAGCGTGGCGACGATGACGTCGAAGGGGTTCGCGCCCTTGAGCCTGGCGGTGTCGATTGTGGTTCGCACGTC
>CAIRTN010000451.1 GCA_903881515.1 uncultured Rhodospirillales bacterium
GACGTGCGAACCACAATCGACACCGCCAGGCTCAAGGGCGCGAACCCCTTCGACGTCATCGTCGCCACGCTGGCCTGACAATCGCCCGGCGCGCCCCAGCGCGGAAAATCACGCTTCAAAATGGGGGTGGGTAATTACCCCGGTAGCGCAGGTAGACCGCCAGCAGCGGCAAGGTCGCGGCCACGCAGCCGGCCATGATGGTGCCGTAGATCGGCAGGAAACCGACCGTGGGGTCCACCAGTTGCGGCAGCGCCACCATGATCGGCTTCACGCTGTCGCGGGTGGCGACCATCGTCGGCCATAGATAGGCGTTCCATTCGGCGAGAAAATGCAGGATGCCGAACGCCCCCAGCACCGGGGCGGAGACCGGAACGATGATGCGGAAAAACAGCGTGAACAGCCCGGCGCCATCGATGCGGGCGGCATCGATCAGCTCGTCGGGGATCGACAGCATGTACTGCCGCACCAGGAACAACCCGAATACCGGCGTGATCGTCGGCAGCACCTGCACCGCCAGCGTGTCGATCAGCCCGAGCCGGGAGAACAGCAGGAACTGCCCGGGATACACCACCTCGGGCGGTACCATCATCGTGACCAGCAGCACGGTGAAAATCAGGTCGCGGCCGGCAAACCGCAGCTTGGCGAAGGCAAACCCGGCCGCCGCGCACAGCACCACCGCCAGCACGGTGCCGCTGCCGGCGATCAGGATCGAATTGGCCAGGTTGCGCAGCAGCGAGCGATGCGGGGCGGCGAGGTCCAGGAAACTCGACCAGGTCCAGACCTGCGGCACGCCGCCAGGGTTGGACATGATCTCGTCGTTCGACTTGAAGGCGTTCAGCAGCATCTGCACGAAGGGCAGGCAGAACAGCAATGCGGCAAGCCCGGCGGCCGCGTTCAGTGCCAGGGCGGTCCAGGCGCGCCTCATGCGCCGCGCTCGCGCATCAGGCGGAACAGCGCGAAGGTCAGCACCGCGATCAGGCTGAACAGCAGCCACCCCGTCGCCGCCGCGGCGCCGAACATGCCGCCGCGCATCTGCTCTACAACCAGGTTCAGCAACGGGGCGGCCGCCGTCGGCGCCAGCGCGCCGGCTTTGCCCAGCAGCACATTCGGCTCGGCGAACAGCCGCAGCGTGACGATCGCATCGACCAGCACGGCAAAGATCAGCGTCGGGCGCAGCAGCGGCAAGGTGATCCGCCACAGACGCTGCCAGGCGCTGGCGCCATCGATCGCGGCGGCCTCGTCGATCTCCGGCGAAATCGTCGTCAGCCCGGCCAGAAACACGATGAACCAGTAGCCGGTACTGCGCCAGATCAACACCGCCACTACCGTCCAGCGCGACAGCGCGGGGTCGGTGAGCCACGGGGTATCGAAGCCCAGCAGCCGGTCGATCAATCCGTAATGCGAGCCGAAGATCGTCTGGAACAGCAGCGCGGTGGCCACGCTGGCCAGCACCTGCGGCAGAAATACCAGCGTCTTGAAGGTGCGGGTCCAGCGGATCGCCTTGCGCTGCACCGCGATGGCCAGCGTCAGGGCGAGTGCCATCATCGGGATGGCGTGCGCCACCCAGTAGAACAGCGTGTTGCCCAGCATGATCCAGAACGCGTCGTAACCGAGCACGACGGCGTAATTCTCCAGCCCCACCCAGCGCGCCACGCCAAAGCCGCGGTAGCGGGTGAAGCTGAGATAGAGCGCATAGCCGGCCGGGCCAAGGAACAGCCCGGCAAAGGACAGCAGGAACGGCGCCACGAACAGATAGGGGGCCAGCACCGCGCGTGCTGAGCGGATCATGACGCCGCCGGACATCGTCCTACGGCCGATAGGGATTGCCGATGCGCGCGGCCATGGTGGATTGCATCGCCGCCAGCGTCTGGTCGCGGGTCTTGCTGCCGGCCAGGTAGGCCTCGGTCTCGCGGCGCATGATGTCGAGCTCGGTCTGTGCCGCGGGGTCGTAGGGGAACACGTTGAAATGCTCGTAGCTGTCCAGAACCGGGCGCAGGAACTCGCTGCCGAAATAGGTGTTCGGCACCACCGCCCACTGCGCGTCGGTCAGTCCCTCCGGGCGGGCCATCGTGGCGCTGCGGCCGAGCATTTCCTCGCGGGCGCTGCGCAGCACAGTGGGGGTACCGGTGCGTACCCATTCATCCACCGAGCCTTGCCGGGTCAGGAACATGCTGGCGGCGAAGCTGAACGCGGCCTCCTGGTTGCGCGATGCGGCCGGGATGGTCATCACGCTGCCGCCAGCCTCGCTGCCGTTGCGGTTGAACTCGGGCCACGGCGCCAGCCCCCATCGCCCGCCCTGGGCGGGGGCGAATTTGGGCAGGAAATCGGTCATCCAGTTCGACAGCAGCGTGCCGCCGATCGAGCTGTCGGCAAAGGCTGGCTGCCAGGCCGGCTCGAAATCGTCGGTGTCGAAGGCGATGCCGGAGCTGCGCCACGCCTTCAGCCAGTCGATCATCGTGCCGAAATGCGGGTCGGACAGGATGCGGAACTTGCCGTCGCGCTCGGCCACCCGGGTCTCGGGCCAGTGCGATAGGATCATGTAGTACCACCAGTGGATCGGGGTGCGGCCGATATTCATCATGAACGAGGTGGGGTGCTTGTTGCGATAACGCCGGCCGGCTGTCATGTAGTCATCGAAGCTGCGCACCGCCAGCGGGTCGATGCCGGCGGCTTCGAACAGGTCCTTGCGGTAGAACCAGACCTTGCCCTTCATCTGATAGGGGATGGCGACGGTGGTGGTGTTGTAGGCGGCCAGCTTGCGGGCGCCGTCCACCAGATCGCCGTTATAGGGCTTCATCATTGGCCCCAGATCCGCCAGCACGCCGGCCTCGGCGAACTCGGGCAGGCCGATATAATTCATCTGCACCAGATCTGGCACAGCATTGCCGCTGGCCAGCGCGAGGCGGAAGGCCTGATACACCTCGGCGTCGTTCTTGCCCGGGGAGACTACCTCGACCTCGATCTTGGCGGCCTCGGCGGGGAATAGCCGCTTGAAGGCGTCGACCCGGCGCTGAAAACGCTCGACACCGCCCCAGGTCCAGACCGTGATCTTTTGTGCCCGCTGTGCGCGCACGATCGTTGGCAGCAGGGCGCTGGCGCTTGCCAGGCCCAGGGCGGTGCGCCGGCTCAGCCTGCCGGCCCGCGCGGTCGTCTCGATAAGGCTCATCTGTCTCTCCCTTGCTGCTGCCGGCGGTTCGATGCGTCGGTCATTGGTTGGTCGGATGGCGTGCCGCTCAGCTGTTTCGCTTCTCCCAGCCGGCGCTGAACAGGTTCATGAAGTTGCGCTCCCCGTAGGGATGTTTGCCGATCTCGGCCTCGTTGACGCCGACGCCGTGGCCGGGGGCCTCGCCGGGCACCAGATAGCCGTCCTGGATCGCCGGGATGTTGCTGAACACGTCCTGCGCCCAGGCGACATGGAAGCTGTCGAAACATTCCTGGATGAAAGCGTTGGGGGTCGCGGCATCGAAATGCACGCAGACCGCGGTGCCCAGCGGCGAGGCCGCCTGATGCGGCGCGACCATCGCACCATGCGCGTCGGCGATGGCGGCGGCCTGACGCATCCGGCTCAGCCCGCCCAGCCGCAGATACTCCGGCAGCACCATGTCGCAATGGCCGGGTGCCAGCAGTTCGGCGAACTGGCGCGGCATGGAAAAGCGCTCGCCGCCGGCGATGCGGATCGGCGAGTCGCGGCACACCGTGGCGAAGGCCTGGATGTCGTTGGTGTAGACCGGATCCTCCACCCAGAGCGGGCGGAATGGCACCAGGTCGCGCAACAGCGACAACGCCTCCGGCACGCTGAGGCGGTCATGGAATTCCAGGATCATATCGACATCGTCGGGCAGCGCGGTGCGCACCGCCTCGACCAGCGCGATCGCCTTGCGGCGTTCGGCGCGGTCCAAGGTGCGGTAATTATGGCCCAGCGGGTCGAACTTCAACGCGCTGTAGCCTTTCGCCGCCACCGCCTGCGTGCGCGCGGCGAACGCCGCCGGGTCGCGCTCGTCCTGATACCAGCCATTGGCATAGGTGCGGATGCGCGGCTGCGCCATGCCGCCGAGCAGACGGTAGAGCGGCAGCCCGGTCTCCTTGCCGACAATATCCCAGCACGCGGTCTCGATACCGGCCAGCGCCGACATCACCGCGCCGTCGCTGGTCAGATACAGCGCCTTGTGCGCATCCTGCCAGTTGGCCTGCAGCGCGCGCGGGTCTCGGCCCAGGAACAGCCGGGCGATCTCGCCGACCGCGGCGAAGGTCGGCATCGTGGTCAGCCCGGTGGTCGCCTCGCCCCAGCCGGTCAATCCCTGGTCGGTATCGACCTTGACCAGGATCCAGTTCTTCCACGGATTGCCCAGGATGAAGGCCTGGATGCGGTCGATCTTCATGCCGCTCACGCACCGGCGGGATAGGTGTCGAGCATCAGCGGCGCGAGATCGTCCAGAATCGCTGTCAGGTCGGCCAGGGCGTGGCGGTCGAGCACCCGCCCGCCGGTCTGGCGGATCGCAGCGCTGCCGATCACGCCGCGCCGGCGCAACACCTCCTTGTAGACGGCGGTGCCGTAGCCGGTTTCGAACATCAGCAGCGGCAGCAGCACCCGGTAGATCGCCCGCGCCTGTGCGGTCTCGCCGGCCTCCAGCGCCTGCCACAGCTTGACATGCACGTCGGCGATCTCACAGGCCGGCATCGTGCCGCAGGCGCCGCGGGCATATTCGTCCAGCAGATGGCGCCCGGCCTTGCCGCCCATGATGCCTTCCAGCGCCGGGCCGGAGGCGGCGATGATCTGCGTCATCATCGCACCGGAGAAATCGGTCTCCTCCTTCACGTAGCGCACATCGGGCAGCTCGTTGAGCAGGCTGGCGACCAGGCCGGGGGACATCGGGGTGCCGCCGGGGCCGCTGTAGTTCTGCAGATAGATCGGCAGCGATCCGGCGGCATCGATGGCGGTGTAGTAAGCGCGGATTTCCGCCTCGCTGGCCCGCTGCATGTTCGGCGGCATCGCCATCAGTGCATCGGCGCCCATCGCCTCGGCCTCGCGCGCCAGTTCGGCGGCGATCAGCCGTGTCGATGCGGTCACGCCGGCGACGACGACGGCCTTGCCGCGCCCGGCCTCGATGACGCAACGGGTGACGTCGCGGCGTTCCGCGTCGGACAGATAGGGCTGCTCGGAGGCATTGGCCGGCGAGACCAGGCCATCCACCCCGCAATCGATGCAGAACTGCACGATCCGGCGCAGACCATCGAGATCGAGGCTGAGATCGTCATGAAACGGCGTCGGCACGATGACGTAGACGCCGCGCCAGTTGGGATACCGGCTCACGCGCGGGCCGCCGGGCGGGGGGGCAGCGGCGATCAACGAAGCGGTGGGCATGGACTGCGATCTCCCTCGGGCATGTGCGGTCTCAGCGAGACCATTTAGAGACCAATTATGGCTCTTCTTGACCAATATGACGCGCCAGACTCTGAATTTAGTCAAGAATTTCTTGACATCCACGGAGAAATTTTCTGAATTGGTTCAGTATTGGTTGGATGTGCCCGATGCCGGAACGCGACTTCATCACCCTGGCTCCCGCCGTGATCCGCGAACGGGTTGACGCCGCCGGGCTGAACGCCCGCGGCCGGGCGCATCTGCTGACCGATGAGATCCACGCCTATCTGCGCACCGCCATCCGCACCGGCGCACTGCGCCATGGCAGCCGCATCCCCACCGAGCGCGCCCTGGCGCAGGCCTTCGCCGCCAGCCGCAAGACGATCCGCGACGCGCTGGACCGGCTGGATCGCGACGGCCTGATCGTCCGCAAGGTCGGCAGCGGCGGCTACGTCACCTGGCCGCAGCCCGCCCGTTCCGAGGAAGTGTCGTTCCAGACGCCAAGTGTCAGCCCGCTCGACGCGATCGAGGCAAGACGGGTGATCGAGCCGAACATGTGCGATTTCGCCGCCGTCCGCGCCACCGAGGACGATTTCGTCCGCATGGCCGCCCGGCTGCATGAAATGCAGACAGCGCGCGACCTGGTGGCGTTCCGCGCCGCCGGCTACGCCTTTCACCTCGAAGTCGCACGCGCCACGCGCAATCCGCTACTGGTGGCGATCTACGAAATGCTGATCGCGGCCCGCGCCAAGGCCGGCTGGGGCACGCTGATCCCGTTGAACGACCGCCAGGAACAGCGCGATGCCCAGATCGCCGGCAACCGCGCGCTGTACGAGGCGCTGCTGGCGCGCGATGCCGAGGCGGCGCGGCGGCTGTCCTACCAGACCCTGTCGGAGATGATCGCCGCGATCGCCGCCTTCCCGCCCAATGCCTGAACCGGGCGCTACCCCGTCGCAAGTTCCGCCGCCCGCACCGTCGGCGCGGCGTGGCTTTCGATCATCACGTTGACGCAGGCGGGCCGGCCGCTGGCCAGGGCGCGTTCGATCGCCGGGGCCAGGTCTTCGCGGCGTTCGACCAGTTCGCCGTGGCCGCCGAGGGCGGCGACGATCAGGTCGTAGCGGGTCTCCAGCAGCTCGCAGCCATAGGCGCGCTGCGCGCCGTAATCGCGGATCTGGATATTGTGCTCGGCGTTCCAGCGGGCGTCGGTGCCGACAATGGCGACGAAGGGCAGGTTGCGGCGGATCGCGGTTTCGAATTCTGCCATGTGGAAGCCGAACGTGCCGTCCCCCAGCACGGCGAACACCGGCGCGGTGGGCTCGACGATGCGGGCCGCGCCGGCGAAGGGCAGCGAAACGCCGATTGCGCCGGCGACACCGTTGACCAGGCGGCGCTGGCAGCGGATCAGGCTCTGCGCCCATTGCGCGTATTCGCCGCCATCGCAGATCAGGATGGTGTCAGAGTTGGCGTCGACGAAGGGTTTCAGCGCCTTGGCGACGTCGAGCGCGTGCAGCTTGTTGGGTGTGGTGCTGGTCAGCGTGGCCCAGGCCTGCGGGCGGCCATGCAGCAGGCGGTTGGCGTGGGCGCACCAGTCCGGCGCTCCGCACCCGACAGCCTGCGCCAGCGCGTTGGCCGCCGGCAGCGTGTCGGCGAGGCAGCCGAGCGCCAGGCGGTTGCCCAGTTCGCCGGCGGCGCGCTGCAGGGTTTCGGCGTCGGGCGACAGCATCGCCACCGGGCAGTCCGGCGCCAGGGCGGCACCGAACTTCAGCGTGAAATCCAGTTTCTTGCCCAGCAGCAGCACCAGGTCGGCCTGCTTCAGCAGGTCCGACAGCGCGCCCCAGGTGGCGTCGTTGGTGGTGCGCGGGCTTTCCATGATCAGCCAGGGCAAGTTGTGCGCCGCCTCGATCCGCGCCAGCGCGGCGCGGCCGGGCCGCGTGGCAAGCTGCGGCCCGCCGATCAGCAGCGGCCGCTTGGCAGCGGACAGCAGGCGCAGAATCGCAGCGGCGCATGCTTCGGACAGATCCAGCGCGGGGGCGGTGAAATCGGCGGCGCTCGGCCAGTCCACCGCGCCGGCGGCGATCTCGCCATCCAGCAGGTCGGAGGGCAGGCTGAGATGCACCGGCCCCGGCCGGCCGGAGGTGGCGAGGCGGAACGCGCGCGCGATGTCCTGGCCCAGTCCTGCGATGGATCGCGCGGTCCAGGACGCCTTGCACACGGGGGCGGCCAGCGCCGCCTGGTCCAGTTCCTGAAACCCGCCGCGCCCGGTCTCCCAGGTGGCGTGGCAGCCGGATAGCAGCACGACGGGGGAATCCTGCGACAGCGCGGTGTACAGCGCCGGCACCGCGTTGGCATGGCCCGGCCCGCCGGTGACCATCGCCACCCCAGGCCGGCCGGTCAGCCGGCCCCAGGCATCGGCCATATGCACCGCGGCGGCCTCCTGGCGCACATGCAACAGGTCGAGCCCGGTGCCGATCGCGGCATCGAACAGCGACATGATGTGATTGCCGGACAGGGTGAACACGGTGGTAACGCCGGCGGCGTCGAGCGTACGGGCGACGATATCGGCACCGCGGATCTGATCGGTCATGCATCTCTCTTGTGGCAGGCGGCCGGGGCGGCATCCTTGCATCTCGCAAGCTGGTGCGGCAATGCGGCGGTTTGGGTCGCGCTGTCCGGCATTTTCTGCGACAATCCACTCCGCAACGAGAGGGAAACGCGCGTGCATCTGCTGCTGAGCATCAGCCTGGGGCTTGCGGTTGCGGTTTTCCTGGCCACGGCGGCGATGGATTTCCTCTACGTGCTCTATGCCCGCTCGGTCGCTGCAGGCCGGCGTATCGCGGCGGCGACCTTCAGCATGATCTGGCATCTGGTGACGGCGCTGATCGTCGTCGTCTATCTGAAGAACATGCTTTATCTGGCGTGCGTCGGCATAGGAGGCTGGCTCGGCTCGTATTTCGGCATGGGCTTCGCGCCGCCGGTGAAATCGAAGGCGCCGGAACGGCAGGAGGGATAATCCGCTTGCCGTACGACGCGGATGGCGAATAATGATGTTTTGGTGTCGAGCTTCCGGCATCCCAGCCTTATCGCAGCTGTATTAAATCCTTCGGATTAAAGCCATGTCGAAGACTGCCATCGAACAGGCCGATTTCGGCCAGACCATTCGCTGTGTTCTGCCGATCGCAGCAGGGGAAACAATCTTCCCCCTGCCCGGCCGCGTCGTGCCCGCCGCCGATCGCTACACGGTGCAGATCGACGCGACCAGCCATCTCGACCCCGACGGACATGACTGGCGGCTGACCAACCATAGCTGCCAGCCGAACGCGGTGATGGATGTCGACCGCCGCGAACTGCGCGCGCTGCGGCCGATCGCGGCCGGCGAGGACATCAGCTTCGACTACAACACCACCGAGTGGTCGATGGCCGCGCCCTTCGCCTGCGAGTGCCGCGAACCCGGTTGCCTCGGCACCGTGCGCGGCTTCCGCTTCCTTTCCCACGCCCAGCGCAACGCCATCGCCGGTCAGCTTTCGGCCTGCCTGCGTGGCCAGTTGATGGTTGAGACGCTGGCGGCGGATTGACAGAGCAGCGTACCCACCGAATAGGTGCCGCGATGAAAATCTGCGTGCTGCAACCGAGCTACGAGGGCTCGACCGTCCCCTATGGCGACTATGATCCGCCGCGTGATCTGTCCAGCTTGCTGCCCGACGACGAGGTGGTGCACGCGTTCCTGAAGAAGGCCACCGTCTATAGCCAGTTGCGCACGCTGAGCCGGCAGGGTGTCGAGGTGTTCGTCAATCTCTGCGAGGGCTATCTCGACTGGGACATCCCTTCGATCGACGTGATCCACGCGTTGAACACGCTCAACGTGCCTTATACCGGCCCGTCGATCGACCTGTTCGACCCCTCGAAGCAGCAGATGAAGCTGGTCGCCTGGTATGCCGGCGTGGCCACGCCACGCTCGGTGATTGTCGCCACCCCAGCCGATCTCGACCGCGCCGCGCGCACGCTGCGCTTCCCGGTTTTCGTCAAGCCCGACCAGGGCGGCGACAGCCGCGGCATCGACCTGCAATCCTTCTGTGCCACGCCCGAACAGCTTGCCGCCAAGGTCGCGGCGCTGGAGGAGGAGTTCGGCACCGTCGTGGTCGACGAGTTCATCGACGGGCGGGAACTCTCCGTGCTGGTCGCCGGCAACCCCGCCGACCGCAGCGCGCCCTTGGCGCTGCAGCCGATCGAGTTCGCGTTTGCGGCCGGGCCGCGGTTCAAGACCTACGACCTGAAAATCACCGAATATCATCCCGAGCAGAACATCCCCTGCACCGATCCGGATTTGGCTTCCCGCCTGAAACAGGCGGCGCAGGTGATCTTCCGCACCTTCAAGGGCGCAGGCTATTGCCGGATGGATTTCCGCGTCGATGCCACGGGCGCGATCTATTTCCTCGACGCCAATTTCGCCTGTTCGGTGTTCTACGCCGAGGGCGGCTACGGCACCGCGGATTACATTCTGCAGCACGATCCCATCGGCGCGGCCGCGTTCCTGCGCCATATCATCGCCGACGCGCTGGCCCGCCATAAGGCCGCGCAGAAGCCCTACGCGGTCTCCGGCGATGCGATCACCGGCTATGGCATCCGCGCCACCCGCGCGCTTGCCGCCGGCGAAACCGTATTCGCCGGCGAGGAGCGCTACCAGCGCCTGGCCACGCGCAGCCATGTCGAGGCCATCTGGCCGGAGGAGGAATTGGAATGGTTCCGCCAATACGCCTACCCCGTCGGCCCGCAGGCCTATGTCCTGTGGGATGACCGGCCGCAGGATTGGGCGCCGCAGAACCATTCCTGCGCCCCGAACACCGGGTATTTCGGACTGGATGTGCGCGCGCTGCGCGCGATTGACGCGGGCGAGGAACTGACGCTGGACTACGCGACGTTCATGAGCCCGACGATGACCCCCTTCGCCTGCCAATGCGGCAGCCCCAACTGCCGCGGCACGATCACCGCCGAAAGGACCCCGCATGACCCAAAGCCTTGAAGACCGGCTGATCACGCGGTTCTTCCGCTACCTCTCGGTCACCAGCCAGAGCGATGCCGCCGCCACCGCGGTGCCCAGCACGCCGGGGCAGTGGGACATGGTGCGGCTGCTGGAAACCGAACTGAACGCACTCGGCCTGCACGACGTGCATGTCGACGAACATGCGGTGCTGACCGCCCGGCTGCCTGGCACAGTGCCCGGCGCGCCGCGCATCGGCTTCTGCGCCCATGTCGATACCGTCGATGTCGGCCTGTCGCCCGAGATCCACCCGCAGCGCGTGTTCTTCACCGGCGCCGATATCTGCCTGAACCCGGCGCGCGATATCTGGATGCGCACCGCCGAGCACCCGGAGTTTCTGCCCTATGTGAACCAGGAACTGTTGCTGAGCGACGGCACTTCGGTGCTGGGCGCCGACAACAAGGCGGCGGTCACCATCCTGATGGATCTGCTCACGGTGCTGACGCGGGACAAGCCGCCGCATGGCGACATCGTCGTCGCTTTCGTGCCCGACGAGGAGATCGGCCTGCGCGGCGCCAAGGTGCTGGACCTCGCGCGCTTCCCGGTCGATTTCGCTTACACCATCGACAGCTGCGAGATCGGCGAGTTCATTTTCGAGACGTTCAACGCCGCCCAGGCCCATATCGAGATCCAGGGCGTCACCGCGCACCCGATCTCGGCCAAGGGCGTCATGGTCAACCCGGTGCTGGTGGCTGCCGACCTGATCAACCGGTTCGACCCGCTGGACACGCCGGAACATACCGAGGGGCGCGAGGGCTATTGCTACGTCACCACGATGAGCTCCAACGCCAATATCGCCACCGTGAAGCTGTCGCTGCGCGATTTCGACGATGCCGGGCTGGAGGCACGCAAGCAACTGGTGCAGACCGCGGTGGCGGCCACCCAGGCCGCGCATCCGCGCGCCCGGCTTACCTGCAGGATCGAGGATTCCTACCGCAACATCGCATCCAGCCTTGGCAATGACCGCCGCTGCCTGGACCTGATGGAGCGGGGCTTCGCGGAGTTGAAGATCGAACCGCGGATCTTCCCGCTGCGCGGCGGCACTGACGGCTCGGCCCTGTCGGCGCGCGGCATCCCGACGCCGAACTACTTCACCGGCGGGCTGAACTTCCACTCGCGCTTCGAATGCCTGCCAGTGCCGGCTTTCGTGCTCGCCTACCGGCTGACCGAACGCCTAGTGGGCCTCGCCGCCGGCTAGCGGCGAGGCCCAGCAGTCCGCCGGCGAGGCGTGTCAAGCTCGCCGGCTCAGCCACGCCGTCCGGAGAGAGTGACGACGTATCGGGTGCAGTGAGAAGCGCAGGTCGCTCCGTCGTCGCCGGAGCGCCTCTCCGTCCTGCCTTTGTGGCAAGACTCAATGTAGCACTTACATCAATCAACGCTCGTACAAAGTGGCAGATGCAGCAATTCGTGCCGTAAAATGGTCGAAAAACGCCCGCTACCAGGCGAAACTGGGGATGACCGCCACTGGAGACAGCCCGGCCGAGTCGGCCGCCGCCGCGATCCGTGCGGCATCGCCCCCGAGTTCCTCGGCATGGATGCCGCCCAGCACCCAGCAGCCATCGACGCCGGCGGCCTTGGCGCCGGCCATGTCGGTGCGCAACGCATCGCCCACCGCCAGCACCCGGGCGCGCTCCACACCCAGCATCTGCAGCACCGGGCCATAGATCGCCGCGTCCGGTTTGCCGATCCAGCGTGCGGCGCCGCCCAGCGACTCGTAATGCAGGGTCAGTGCCCCGGCGCAGATCACCCGCGTGCTGCCGCGCAGCACTTCCAGGTCGGGGTTGGCGCAGATCATCGGCAGCCCGGCGGCGCGGCAGGCGTGCAGCACCGGAAGCCAGTGATCGATCGAGGACGGGTCGGCGCTGTCATCCGGCCCGGTGTTCAGCACGAAGCTGGCTTCTTCCGGCGTGTCCACCTGCACCAGCCCGTTGCCCAGCAAGGGCGCGTAGACATTGGCATCGCGGATCGGGCCGAGATGGTACATCCGGTTGCCCAGCCCGCGCGCGAAATCGTCCGGCCGATCGCGCAGCAGGATGTGGCTCGCCTCGCCGGAGGTCATGATGCCGGTATAGAGATCGTCGGCCAGCCCCATCGCCCGCAACGCCGCCTGCGCCACAGCGGCGCGGCGCGGCGCGTTGGACAGCAGCACCACCCGCTTACCCGCATCGCGCAGCCGCCGCAGCGTGTCGGCCGAGCCGGGATAGGGCCGCATGCCGTCATGCACCACGCCCCAGAGATCGACGATGAATCCCGCGTAAGCCTCACCCAGCGGCGCGAAGCCATCCAGAAATCGCATCAGGCTTCCTTTATGTCGGTACCAACGGCCGCGGCGACGCTGGCGAAACCGCCCGCCTCCAGCGCCACGGCCAGTTCCCGCTTCAACCGGCCGACCAAAGCCGGGCCGGCATAGGCGAAGGCGGTATAGACCTGCACCAGGCTGGCGCCGGCGCGCAGCTTGGCCAGCACATCCGCCCCGGTGGCGATGCCGCCGACCCCGATCAGCACCAGCCGCCCGCGCGCGGCGCGCGCGGCATGGCGCAGGGCGGCGGTGGACGGCGCCAGCAGCGGCGCGCCCGACAATCCGCCGGCCTGGGTCACGTTTTCCGAGCGCAGCCCGGCCGGCCGGGCGATGGTGGTGTTGGACACGATCAGCCCGTCCACCCCGGCGGCAATCGCGGTCTCGACGATCGCGGCGATGCCATCGGCGGAAAGGTCGGGCGCGATTTTCACGAACAGCCGCGGCCGCGCCGGCACGCGGGCATTGATCGCGGCCAGGATGCCTCCCAGCCGTGCCTCGCCTTGCAGGTCGCGCAGGCCGGGGGTGTTGGGGGAGGAAACGTTGATCACCACGTAATCGGCCAGCGGCGCCACCGCTTCGACCAAAGCCGGGTAATCGCGCTCGGGGTCGGCGGGTTCCTTGTTGATGCCGACATTGGCGCCAACCGGGCACAGAGCGCGGTCGAATTTCGCCAGGTTCGGCAGATAGGCGGCCAGCCCCTCGTTGTTGAAGCCCATGCGGTTGATCACCGCGCGATCCTCGGTCAGCCGGAACAGCCGCGGGCGCGGATTGCCCGGCTGCGGGCGCGGCGTAACGGTGCCGGCCTCGACGAAGCCGAAGCCGAGTTTCGCCAACGGGGTGAGCGCCTCGGCGTTCTTGTCGAAACCGGCGGCCAGCCCGATCGGGTTGGCGAAATGCAGGCCGAGCAGATCGACCGCCAGCCTTGGGTCGTCCGGCGTGCTGTCATGCCCGGCCAGGCCGAAGGCGAGCGCCTTGAGCGCGATGCGGTGCGCGGTCTCGGCATCGATGCCGCGCATCAGCGGCACCAGGGCGGAAGCGAGTGCGGGTGTCATCGCCGCGACATGCCCGGTTTTGCCGCGCGGAGAAAGAGCAAAACGACTCTAGGCAGGTGCAACCCAATAGCGGGTCCAGATCGGCGCAAACGCCAGCCGCGTACGCACGCCGCAGGGCGGGCGGATCAGCGCGTCGCCGTCGGTCCAGCGCAAGCCGGGCTCGGGGCTGAGAAAGCCCTCGGCAAGGCAGCGATGGTCGAGGTCCCGCGGCACGTCGTCCAGCCACAGCCCGGCCAGGGCAACGCCGATACGTCGCCCATCGGGGATGGCGGGGTCGATCTCGCCGGGAATGGCGCTGCGCGACAGCAGGCGGATTTCCTGGGCTGGCGGAATGGCATCGGGGTCGGCCGGGACACCATCGGCCAGCAGGCGCAGACCGGGATCGGCACTTTCGCTCCAGCCCAAAGCGAGCGCGCGCTCGCGCAGATGGGCGCGGGCGCCGGGATCGGGCGCCCCGGTCTGGCCGATGCCGGCGGCGAGGCCGTCGGCGAGCAGGATGTCGGGCGCCGCCAGTTCCAGGCGGATGAACGGCGCCGGCCCCGAATCGTCCCGCGTCACCGTCGCCCCATTGACCAGCAGCCCCACCGGGACCAGGCCGCCGAGGCAGCCCACGGGGTGGGCGGCATCGAGCAGCAGGTCGCGGCGCGGGCAGCCCTCGGCAATCGCGCCGGCGCGGATGCGAATCGGGGCGGCGACCGGCGCGGGCGTGGCGCGAAGCAAAGGCTTCAGCGCCGCGCCCTGGCCGGACAACGTCAGCAGCAGCTCGCCCGGCCGCAGATCTGCGGCGCGGACTTCGCCACGCAACGTCATAACGCGAGTGTCATCGGCAAAGCGGTCGGTCATGGCCGCAGTGTCGCTCAGGCAAGCGGCGCAGTCACCACACCGGATTTGGACACCGAGGCAACCAGCACGCGGCCACCGGCCTGGCCGGAGACCATCACCAGATCGCCCGTTGCCATCATGTCGGCGGCGCCATCGAAGAAGCCGGGGCTGGAGACCAGATCCAGCGGGTTGGTGGACAGCTTGTAGTGCCACAGCGTGAAGCCCTGGGCGTAACCGAGCACGGACAGGTTGCGGACAGCGAAGTTCATGACGGATCTCCGGTCAAAAAAAAGCCGCCGTTCCAGTCAGGAACGGCGGCCAAGGTTGGTAGGGAGGAGGGTGCCGGGGAGAAGACGGAGTCCACCCGCCGACAGGGGCATTTCTAAACGGCGGATTTAGATCCTGTCAACGATTATTTTCGCAATTATGAATTATTTTGGGAAACAATGCCCTTAACCCGCAGCGGCCATTCCAGCCGGTCCATCGCCTCGCGCCAAATCCGTGCTTCGGCGCGCTCGCCGGCCCGAGTCGGGTCCGGCGCCGTCTGCCGTTCGCCCCAGATGCGCAGAATGCGGGCGTGCCGCAGGTCGATGCGGCGCTGGCGGTACAGCGTGTCGAGGCACTTGATCACGTCGTCCGGATCGCACGGGCGGGGGATACCCGGCATGCCGCGCCCGGTGCCATCGCGCCGCGCCGAGAGCGCGCCAATGGTCCAGAACCACGCCTGCTCGGCATCGCGGAACGGTTCGTCGCGCAGCACCCGGGACCGGGGCGGCGGATTGGGCTTTTGCAGGCGGGCCGGCTGGGTCATCGGCGAGTTCCTTTGGGCTTGCTATGGCTTCGTTAACCAATGCGCGCATACAAACACGCGAAAATAATTCGCCGCAAGCAAGATCGGTCAAATTTTTCCTATTGATGATTATGTACATTCCTATAACGTAGGAGTCACACTGCACGTCACGCTTTGACCCGGATCCAACCATGAAACACGCTGATGTCTGGCGCGCGCTTGATACCCTCGCCGAGGAGAAGGGGCTCTCCGCCTCTGGCCTCGCCAAGCGCTCGGGGCTCGACCCCACCACGTTCAACCCCTCCAAACGGATCATGCCGGACGGCCGTCCGCGCTGGCCGAGCACCGAAAGCCTGGCCAAGGCGCTCGATGCGACCTCCGCCACGGTGGAGGATTTCGCCGCCCTGGTGATGGGCGCCCGCACTTTGCCGGGCGGCAACCGTCACTTCGCCGCCCGCCGCATTCCGCTGATCGGCTTCGCCCAGGCCGGCGGCGACGGGTATTTCGACGATGGCGGCTATCCCGTCGGCGGATCCTGGGACGAGGTCGGGTTGCCCGACGTCAACGACCCCCATGCCTACGCGCTGGAGATCAGTGGCGAATCGATGGAACCGGTGTTCCGCGACGGCGATACGGTGATCGTCTCGCCGGCCGCGCCGATCCGCCGTGGCGACCGGGTGGTGCTGCGCACGCGCGATGGCCAGGTGATGGCCAAGCAGCTTTCGCGGCGCTCGGCGCGGCGGGTCGATGTGCGCAGCCTCAACCCCGAGCACCCGGATTACAGCTTCGATCTGTCGGAGGTGAACTGGATCCATCGCATCGTCTGGGCCAGCCAGTAAGTCAGCCGCCCCTTAATCCAGCCAATGGCGCACAGCCCCCCGCGGCCTTTTGGCCGGGGGAGCTGTTCGGATCGCCCTGCATGTCAGGGCGATGCAATCCGGTGGCGCGCCTCGGCAAGGCCGAGGCCGAGCATGATGAAAAACCAGCCGCCGAGATCAAGCGAGAACGCGTTCTCGCTCGACGCCAGCGGCCATTGCGCCACCAGGGCGGAGACGAACAGACCGACGCGCAACGGGTCGGGCGCGGTCCATAGCCCGGCGGCCAGCGGCCGCAGCCAGGCCAGCACCAGCAGGCTGAACAGGATCAGCCCGGGCACGCCGCTATCGGTGAAGGCCTGCAGATAGTGGTTGTGCGGGTGCAGGTTGCAGCCATCCGGCTTGCCATTGTCGTAGACCGGGTCGTTGCAGGCGCGGCGGAACCCGTCGAAGCCCAGGCCCATCAGCGGATGGTCCGAACCGATGGCGATCGCCCGGCTGGCCAACTGGCCGTAGGGGCTTTCGGGGAAATGCGCCATCTGGGTCGAGAACTTGGTCACCAGCCGGTAGAAGGTCGGCGGCACCACCACGGCCGAGGCGGCGAGCAAGACCCCGCCGGCCACCAGCGCGCCGATCACCACCGGGCGCAGCCGGCGCAGCAGCAACGCGGCGACCACCAGCCCGAACACGCTGAGCAGCACCGGCATGCGCTGCCCGATCAGCACCGCGGTGCCCAGCCCGGCCACCGCCAGCGCGAAGGCGCCCACCCGCGGCCAGATCCCCGGACGCTCCAGCAGGCGACCCAAGGGTGGCAGCAAGGCGGTGGGCAGCAGACGGGCATAGGGCCCGCCGGCGCGCGGCTTCTGGAACGGGCCGGTGATCTCGCCATCGCCCCAGCGCGGATAGCCGGACAGGTTGTGCCCGCTCAGCACCTGCAACAGCGATTGCGCGGCGATATAGGCGGCCGCGGCACTGAGCACGCCATGCAGCCAGCGCCGGGCGCGGGGGTCGCGTAGCACCTCGTGTTCCAGCGCCGCGACGAAGATCAGATAGCGGCCGACCACCAAAGCCTGCACCAGCGCCGCCCCGGCGGCGTGTTCGCGGCCGGGAAACGGGATCGAGCACAGGATCATCCACGCCCACCAGACCAGGCCCAGCGGCACCCAGCCGTGACGCAGCCAGCCCCAGTTTCCCGCCCGCGCGGAGCGATACAGGAATAGCAGCCCGACCAGCACGATCGCCACTTCGGCGGCCGCGAAAGCATGCAGTATGCCCAGCGGCGCAATCAGGGTCAGGCCGAGCGAGATACGGCGCAGCCAGAGATCAGCGGGATCGGAACGCAAAGTGGACTCCAACGAAAAGCTCAGCCGCCGGCGCGTTTCCCTGGTGCGAGCATGCGCAGCAGCAGTTCAGGCTCCGCTGGCATACTCTGCTGGCAGCCAATCCGGCAACTCCGCTCTACCCTTTGCGTTTGCGGAACTTCGCCTCGCCCGGCTTCGGACGGAAGGTCCGCGCTGGTGGCATCCGCGCGCCGCCGGCGGGCGTGATGCGCGGCTCGTTGGCCGGCATTTCGGCCACCGCGGCAGCGAAGGCGTCGGCGGCTTCGGCGCTGATTTCGAACCGGCTATCGGTGTCGAACACCCGGATCGCGCCGATATCTGCCTTGGTCAGATTGCCCAAGCGGCAGAGCAGCGGCACGATCCATTTCGGATCGGCACGATGATTGCGGCCGACGGCGATGCGGAACTGTACGAAATTGCCGTCACGCGGCGGCCTCGGTGCCTGCTCGGCGGGCGCGTAGGATTGCGGCGTCGCGGCCGGCGCGCTGATCGAGGCGGGTTGCGGCAGGCGGCTGCGATACAGCCGCGCCAGCGCTGCGGCGATGCTCAGCGGGTCGTGCGCGGCCAGCAGGGCCTGCGCCTCCAGCCGCTCCTGCCCCTCGGGCAGCGACAGCATGGGGTCGGCCAGCAGGCGCTCGCTGTCCCGGCTGTTGATCTCCTCGGCGCTCGGCACGCCGGTCCAGCTCACCCGCAGACGGGCGGCGAAGGTGATTTGCTCGGCGCGGCGGCGGCGGGATTGCGGCACGATCAGCACCGAGACGCCCTTGCGCCCGGCGCGCCCGGTACGGCCGCTGCGATGCAGCAGGGTTTCCGGGTTGGTCGGCAGGTCGGCATGCACCACCAGATCCAGCGCCGGAAGGTCGAGCCCGCGGGCGGCAACATCGGTGCAGACCCCGACGCGGGCGCGGCCGGAGCGCAGCGCGTCGAGCGCGGTGGTGCGTTCGTGCTGGCTCAGCTCGCCGGAGAGCATCACGGCGGCGAAGCCGCGATCGAGCAGCACCTGATACAGATGGCGCGTCGCGTCGCGCGTGGCGCAGAACACCAGCGCGCCGGGAGCCTCGTACCAGCGCAGCGTGTTGATCAGCGCCGCCTCGGTCTCGTGGCCGGGGACCAGCATGCAGCGGTATTCGATGTCGTCATGCGGCACGCTGCGGTCGATGGTGTCGATGCGCAGGGCGTTGCGCTGGTATTTGCGGGCGAGATTGGCGATGTCGTGCGGGATGGTGGCGGAGAACATCAGGGTGCGGCGCTCGGCCGGAGCAGCCTGCAGCAGCACCTCCAGCTCCTCCTGGAAGCCGAGGTCGAGCATCTCGTCGGCTTCGTCGAGCACGATGACCTTGATGGCGGTGAGGTCGAGATTGCCACGGCGGAGGTGATCGCCCAGCCGGCCCGGGGTGCCGACGACGATATGGCAGCCGCGCGCCAGCGCGCGGGATTCGCGGGAAATATCCATGCCGCCGACACAGGAGGCGATGCGGGCGCCGGCATACAGCCAGGCCAGTTCGGCCTGCACCTGCAACGCCAGTTCGCGCGTCGGCGCGATCACCAGGGCGATCGGCTTGCCCGGCGGCGGCAGGCCGTCATCGGGCATCAACGTCGAGGCGGCGGCGAGGCCGAAGGCGACGGTCTTGCCGGAACCGGTGCGGGCGGAGACCAGCAGATCGCGCCCGGAAGCCTCGGGCTGGAGCACCGCGGACTGGACGGAGGTGGGTTCGAGATAGGAACGGGCGACGAGGGCTGCATCGAGCAGCGGGTGCACTTGGGGGAAACTCATGGCCGCCGATTAGGACGATTGCGCCGCCCGCACCATTGCTAGTACCGGCGGGCAGATGCCGGCGAACTGTCAGACCGGCGCCAACCGGCGTGGAGCAGATCATCCCCCGGCAATACGCGGGGAATCGCCGCGAGCACCGCAAACCGTACCGGGTTGTGTATTCAAATCAGTAAATACATGTTTTTATATTCCATATTTTAGTAAAATATACTGATTCTTCCGACGCTATTGCCACAGAATTTGAATAATAAGATCTTCTGCCCGAGTAAAAAGGTCGTACAGCAAATGATCCGCGCAACGCTCCCATCTTTTCACTTCCGGGTTTCCCAATCACCTGTCGCCGCGGTGAGCCAGTCCGTCGTTTTCAACCTCGCCGGTCGCCGACCTGCTGCGCCGTCAGGCAAAGCGGCGCGTCAGCAGACGCAGAGCGAGCCGACCCTGGTCAACCATGCCGAGGCCCAGGTGCGCGCGATGAACCACACGCGTTCACGCATGGCCGTGCGCCGCTTTCTGGAGGAGCGAACCAGCGTCATCGCCGCGATCGTCATCGTCGTGCTGATTGCCTTGCTGGTGAAGGTGAACCTCTGATCCCGCCCCGTTGCCAGAAGGATATGGCGAAGCGCATCCGCAGCCTGAGCCTGTTCGCCTGTCTACTGGCGACGCCCGTGCTGGCCGCGCCGGCGACCATTACCCAAGCCGGCCCCGAAACCGCGCAGGGCGGCACGATTGTCGATATCCGCGATCTTGCGGCGGTGCTGCCCGATCTCTACGCGACAAGCCCGGGCCGGATCGGCGCACAGATGTGTCAGAATCTAGCGCCGACGGCATCCGAGTTTGGCGGCATGTTCGATCAGCCGCTGCTGAGCGAGCCGGCCTATCTAAGCCTGCCGCCGGGCTTCCTGGACAGCATGCTGAGCTACAAAATTTCGACCGATTATGGCTCGGTCGGCATCCAGAAGTTCAACCGGCCTCAGCCATAGTCGGCAGAACCGCCGTCCCGGTCAGGAAATTCAGCAGCAACCGCTCGGTGAAGGGCAGCGGCCGGTAGTTCGCGACCTTCGCCGGGTCGCGCGTGCCCCAGACGATGCCGAACAGATCGGCCGTCGCTTC
Organism: uncultured Rhodospirillales bacterium; assembly: GCA_903881515.1. Taxonomy (GTDB): domain Bacteria; phylum Pseudomonadota; class Alphaproteobacteria; order Acetobacterales; family Acetobacteraceae; genus CAIRTN01. The sequence goes on from CAIRTN010000451.1 coordinate 20,397, forward strand.
AGGGTGAAACTGCACCGAATACCAATTGCCGCCGTGATCCAGCGCCGCCGCCGGCAAGGTGTCGCGCGTCGCCAGCACGACAGCGCCGGGCGGCGGGCTCACCACCCGGTCGTAATTGCTGAAATGGAACGCCTGCTCCGGGTCGAAGCCGTCGAACAGGAAATGCCCCTGCCCGGCCGCGGTGAGGCTGACCGGGTAGGACCCCGCGGTCAGCCCGTGCGGATTACGATCCACCGTGCCGCCTTCGAGCACGCTGGCAAGCTGATGACCGCCGCAAATGCCAAGCCAGGGCCGTCCGGTCGCCCGCCAGGCGCGCAGGAAGGCCTGGGTCCGCGCCTGCCACTCCTCCCCGTCATGCACCGAGGCGATGCTGCCGCCAAGGATCACCGCGTCGATCCCATCCGGATCCGGCAGCGCCTCGCCCAGATGCACGCGGACGGCACGATAATGGATCCGTTCGTCGAGCCCCAGACTTGACAGGCACAGCCGCATCCATTCGGTATCGTCGTCCCCGCCGGGCATGCGGCAGAAGCTGCGCGGGTCGTAGCTGCCTTGGCCTCCCAGCTGGGAGATGAACAGGATCGTCGGGCGATCGGGCATGGCGGAACCTCTCCTGAGAAGCCAACTATGCCATGGCTTGGCGCAGCCGGAAGCCATGGCCTAACATTGCCGCCCGGCCGATAGAAAGGGTTGATCTTTATGCGCTCCACCGTCTTCCGCGGCACCATCCCCGCGCTGATGACCCCATGCCAGGCCGACGGCACGCCGGATTTCGACGCGCTGGTGCGCAAGGGCGCCGAGCTGGTCGGCCTCGGCATGTCGGGCGTGGTGTATTGTGGCTCGATGGGGGACTGGCCGCTGCTAAGCGATGCGCAGCAGATGGAGGGCGTGGCCCGCCTGGTCGCGGCCGGGGTTCCGGTGATCGTGGGCACCGGCGCGCAGAACCCGGCGCGGGCGGCGGCTCTGGCGGCGCATGCCAAGTCGGTCGGCGCGGCCGGGTTGATGATCATCCCGCGCGTGCTGTCGCGCGGCCCGTCGGCCGCAGCTCAGCGGGCGCATTTCGCCGCGGTGCTGGAAGCCGCGGTGGATCTGCCGTCGGTGATCTACAACAGCCCGTATTACGGCTTCGAAACCCGGGCAGATCTGTTCTTCGAACTGCATCGCCGCTACCCGCATCTGGTCGGGTTCAAGGAGTTTGGCGGGGCGAAATCGCTGAGCTACGCCGCCGAGCATATCACCGGACAGTCGCCGGGTCTGACCCTGATGGTCGGCGTCGATACTCAGGTGTTCCACGGCTTCGTCAATTGCGGCGCGGTCGGCGCGATCACCGGCGTGGGCAACGTATTGCCGACCGAGGTGCTGCATCTGGTCGCGCTGTGCGAACGGGCGGCGGAAGGCGATGCGCTGGCGCGGCGGCAGGCCCTGGAACTGGATGCCGCGCTGGCGGTGCTATCCGGCTTCGACGAGGGCGCCGACCTTGTGCTGTTCTATAAGTATCTGATGGTGCTCACCGGCAACCCGGAATACACCTTGAACTTCAATCCTTCCGACACGCTGAGCGACAGCCAGAAGCACCTGGCGCAGACCCAGTTGCGGCTGTTCCAGACTTGGTACGCGGCCTGGAGTGTGACGAACGCCTGAGCCCGTTTGCTGGCTGTCGCCGGCCTGCTAACCTCACAACAGTGCCCGGCACCGTGCCCGGCTTTGCGTATCAAGGAATATTGATTATGCGGATTGATCTTTCGGCCGTGCGGATTGGCCTGGCCCTGACGCTGCTTTGTCTGGCGATGAACATCGCCATGGGCGTACTGTTCGGCGTCAACGAAGACATGATCCAGGCCTACATCAAGGCCGGCATCACCGCGCATCCCGATCTGTTGCAGGCCAAGCATCAGGACATCATCTGGCGCTGGTTCGCCCGCGCGCATTTCCACGCCGGCGGCGTCGGCGCGTTCTCGCTGGCGATGGTGATCCTGACCGCGATCGCCTCGATGTCGGCCGGGCGCAAGCAGGCGACGGCGGGGCTGATCGGGCTGTCGATCTTCTATCCGCTGGCCTGGCTGGCGATGTCGCTGATCGCGCCGCAGATCGGCACCGGTGCGGCACATCATTATTGGGTGGCGGAATTCTGCGTCTATGTCGGCATTGGCGGGCTGACGCTGGGCATGCTGTCGCTGATCCACGGCGTGCTGTTCACCAGCAGCAAATAGCCGGCCCACGACACACTGAGCGTCGACGCAGGCGGCCGTGAAATCCCAGCCGGGCTACCTGACGTTTATCGACAGCCTGCGCGCGGTCGCGGTGGTCGCGGTGATTCTGTATCATCTCGACCCCCGGCTGCTGCCGGGCGGCTTCGTCGGCGTCGACATCTTCTTCGTGATCTCCGGCTTCGTCGTAAGCCGCTCGGTCAGCACGGCGAAGGACGGTTCGTTCTTCGGATTCCTGACGTATTTCTATTCCCGCCGGCTGTTGCGCATCATGCCGGCGCTGGCGGTCTGCCTGCTGCTCACCACGCTGGCGACCGTGCTGTTCATCCCCTTCGCCTGGCTCAGCAGCACCAGCCAGCGCACCGGCATGGCGGCGTTCTTCGGCTTCAGCAACTTCATCCTGGCCGCGACGTCGGACGATTATTTTTCGCCGCGCGCGGAATTCAACAGTTTCACCCACACCTGGTCGCTGGGGGTGGAGGAACAGTATTATCTGATCTTCCCTCTGGTGTTCATCCTGTGGCTGCGCGGCAGGGCGGGCCTGTCAGGCATCGTGCTCGCCGTTCTGGCCACCGTCTCGCTGGCGCTGGCGATCCCGGCCACGGCGGCACAGCCGGACCGCGCGTTCTACCTGATCCACTACCGGTTCTGGGAACTCGCCGCCGGCGCGCTGCTGTTTCAGACTATGGAACAGCGGCCGATCCGCACCGGCGCCCTTGCCGGCGCCGTGCTGTCGATGTTGGCGATCGGCTTCGCGCTGATCACCGCCTCGCCGCGCTCCACCCCGTTCCCCGGCGCGATCCTGCCTGTGCTGGGCACGCTGGGCGTGATCCTGTGCTTCCGCGCGCTGCCCGCAAGCAGCCGGCTGCTGCGGCTGAGCGCGCACCCCGTGCCGGTCTATCTCGGACGGATCTCGTACTCGCTGTATCTGTGGCATTGGCCGGTCTTCGTGCTGCTGCGCTGGACCGCCGGGCTGGACAGCGTCGCCGCCATGGTAATCGCGCTGCTGCTGACCTTCGCCGCCGCTGCTTTGTCCTATCGCTGGGTGGAGACGCCGCCCCGCCGGTCGCCCCGACTTGCGCGGCTGCCGCGCATCGCCATCGTCGGCATCGGCCTCGCCGCCGCCGGGATTGGCTGGGCCGGCGCCTCGGGGATCTGGGCGCTGCGGCCGTTGATTTCCTTCTCAACCGTCTCGCGCCATCCCGGCGACTGGTTCGGCTATCGCATGGTCAACAGCCCCGGCGCTTGCCGGCTGGTGGTGAAATCCTACCCGATCGCCAATGGCGCGGCGCAGAGCCTGTCGCGCGGCGGCTGCGACGCGCCGGTCACGCTGGACCGGCATCTTTACGTCATCGGCGATTCGCACTCGACCGCCTACGAGGTGATGGTGCGGCAGACGGTGATGGATACCGGAGCGCGCGCCGAGCATATGTCGGCCGGCGGCTGCGGCACGCTGAACCTGATCGATGCGGAATCGCCGGCCTGCCATGCCTTCCGCACCGCCGCCTTCGACGCCGTGCTGGCCACCGCCGCGCCAGGCGACGTCATCTTTCTGCCCGCGCTCCGGCTGCCACGGATCAGCGACCAGTTCGGCTTCTTCGGCGAGTCCGCCGCCCACGCCCACATCAGCGATCCGCAAACCCAGGCGCTGCGCGCCGAGCAGGAAGCGGCGTTCGCCGAATTGCTGCACACGCTTGCGGCACGCCGGATCCACGTGGTGCTGGAAGCACCACCCCCGGTCTTCGCCGCCCCCGCCTTCCGCTGTGCGGACTGGTTCAATCAGGCAAACCCGATCTGTGCCGGCGGCCTGACCATCGCCCGCGCCACGATCGACGATCTGCGCGCGCCGGTGCTGCTGGTCTTCGCCCGCCAGCAGGCGCTGGCGGCAAATCTTCATGTCTGGGATCCCCTGCCGCTGCTGTGCCCGGCCGCGACCTGCGCCGTCATGCGCGCAGGCCGCCCGGTGTATTTCGATCGCGATCACCTCAGCGGCTACGGCAATACCGTGCTGGTCCCAGAATTCGAAAGCTTCCTGGCCAGCCTGCCTGCCCCATGACCGCAGCCCCTGGCCAGCCGGGCGCACGGTTGCTACCAGCGGTTCAGCACTGCGGCAGAGGACGACGCACATGACGATCACCGCCACGCGCCTGCTGGATCACCCCATCATCGGTCCGGAGCTTCACCCCAGCATCGGCGTCAATATCCAGGGCCCGTCGCTGATCCGCGTGCCGGACTGGGTGCGGAACCGGCTCGGCGCCTATTACCTGTATTTCGCCGACCACAAAGGCAGCTACATCCGCCTGGCCTATGCCGATGCCCTGACCGGCCCCTGGACCATCCACCCGCCCGGCAGCCTGCACCTGACGGAATCACTGTTCCTGACCACGCCGCCCACGGCGAGCGAATACGAGCTGCGCCGGTTCGAGGCGCAGTACCGCGCCCGCGGCATCACCATCTCGCACAACATCCTCTCCGAGATCACCACCCCGCATATCGCCTCGCCCGATGTGCATATAGACGCAACGAACCAGCGCATCGTGATGTATTTCCACGGCCTGGAAGCCTTGGGCCAGCAGGTCTCGCGCGTGGCGATTTCCACCGACGGGATCAGCTTCGCCGCCCGGCCGGAGGTGCTTGGCCGCTCCTATATGCGCATCTTCCCGCACCAGGGCATGACCTATGCGCTGACCATGCCGGGCACCCTGTCGCGCTCGCCCGACGGGCTGGGCGGCTTCGTCGACGGGCCGAACCTGTTCAACCCCAACATGCGCCATGCCGCGGTGCTGCCGCGCGACGGCGAGCTCATGGTGTTCTGGACCCAGGTCGGCGACACCCCCGAACGCATCCTGCTCAGCCGCATTCCGCTGGTGGGCGACTGGCAAAGCTGGCGCGCCGGCCCGCCGGTGGAGGTCCTGCGCCCCGAGCGCGCCTGGGAAGGCGCGCTTGCGCCCAACGAGCCATCGATCCGCAGCACCGCCTATGGCCTGGTCAACCAGTTGCGCGACCCGGCGGTCTACGAGGAAGACGGCGTGCTGTACCTGCTCTACGCCATCGGCGGCGAGAGCGGCATCGCCCTCGCCCGGCTGGACATCACGCCCGGCGCACGTTGAAGAACGGCGCCTGCCCGCGTTCGATCCCGCTCAGCCCGCGGAACGCGGTCAGCGGATAGGTGCTGCCCAGCGGGATATACGGCACGTCGCGCCAGACCAGCATCTGGATCTGCCGCGCGATCGCCTGCCGCCCGGCCAGGTCTTCGGCATCGAACCAGCGCTCGCGCAACGCCTCGATCTCGTCGATCTTCGGCCAACCTGCCCAGGCGCTGGACAGCCCCAGATGCGCCGCCGGGTCGTAGCGGCTGTAGCCGTTGAACAGGTTGAAAAACACGTTCCAGCCGCCCTGCCCCGGCGCGGCCTTGCTGGCACGGCGCTGGGTGTAGGTGCCGAAATCCAGCGTCATCACGTCGACGTTGAAACCCAGCCGCTTCAGCAGATCGGCCCCCACCATGCCGGCGGCCGACAGCGCCGGATAGTCGCCGGCCACCATCACCACGATGCGCTGGCCGTTATAGCCGGCCTCGGCCAGCATCCGCCGCGCCTTGTCGAGGTTGCCTTCCATCACCTCAACGCCGACATCGGTGCTCATCGGCTTGCCGACGCTGAACACGCCGACACGGTCGCGCCACAGCGCGTGATCGTCGCCCGCGATCGCGGTCATGAATTCGGACTGATTGATCGCCGGCAGAATGGCCCGGCGGATCGCCGGGTTGTCGAACGGCGGATACAGCGCGTTGAAGCGCATGATCATCTCGCCGCCGATCAGGTCCTGCACCTGCACCGTCAGCTTCGGGTCCCGCCGCAGCAGCGGCGCGAGATCGGGCGTCACATCGCCCCACCAATCGTATTCGCCCTTCAGCAGGCTCGCCGCCGCAGTCGCGGGGTCAGGAATGATCGTCCAGACCACGCGCGGAAAATGCGCCACCTTGCCGCCCGCCTGCCAGTTGCCGGGCTCCTGGCGCGGCACATAGCCGTCGAACCGGGCGTAACTGACACGCGAGCCCACCACGCGCTCATCGGCCAGATAGCGGTACGGTCCGCTGCCGATCATCTCGGTGAGCTTGCCGCTGCTGGCGATTTCCGCCATCCGGCGCGGCATGATGAACGGAACGAAGGTGCCCGGCTTCGATAACGCCGTCGGCAACAGGCCGAACGGCCGCTTCAGCCGAAACTCCACCTCGCGGTCCGATAGCGCGGTCAGCGCATCCGTCACGCTCATCAGCTTCTGGCCGAGCACGTCGATGCGGCCCCATTTGTGCAGGCTGGCGACCACATCCTCCGCGCGCACCGGCTCGCCGTCATGGAAGCGCAACCCCTCGCGCAGTGTCAGCCGCCAGCGCTTGCCGTCATCCTCCACCACATGGCCGGCCACCATCTGTGGCCGCGGCACCAGGTCCCGGTCCATGCCGTACAGCGTGTCGAAGATCATCGTGGCGTGGATCGAGGTCACATCCGGCCCGGCCAGGAACGGGTCCAGCACCGTCAGATCGGCCACCGGCACGTAGCTCAGCCGGTCCACCGCCTGCGCGTTGGCGATCCGCGGTGCCGCCAGCGCCGCACCGGCCGCCAGGAAGGTTCGTCTTTGCATGCCGTCTGCTCCCAGAACGCCGCGCGTTCATTCGCGGCAGATTATGGTTGCCGTGCGAGGCTGACAATCGTGCACCGCTTCGCGCCGAACAGTTTGCCCGAGCCCTACGCAACTTTCCGGAAACACGTGCAGCGGGTCGCCGTTCGCCCTGCCACAATGAGTTACATTACCGGCCCCGAAATCCAGCCGGAATTGGGCAAAGATGTATTTGTAAGTCTTCCTTAATGTAACCCCATGTTGCCCGCACCAGCGAAATATCACGATTTATAACCAAAATTATATCTTCTGCATTGTGCTTCTTTTCAAGAAATTATGCCGATGAGCACGACATTCCAATGCCTTGCGACCCTGGCCCGCCGCATTCTTGCGTCGCAAGCGGCGGTGCTTACACAAACAACGCATGACGGCGAAAAGGTGATTGCCGTGTTCGGCATTGCCAAAGCCGAGCGGCAGCGGGCGATCACCCTCGCCAATCAGGTTGTTCGATCTGGCCAGAGTCTCGTCACCGCCGGCACCGGCGAAACTGCCTTTCACGTCGCGATGCCGTTGCGCGATGGCACTGGCGCGCCGGTAGGCGGTTTGGTGGTGCTAGACAACGCGCCGCGTCAGCGCCCGGGCGAAGCCGATCTGGCCGCGCTGGCAGACTTGGCCTTGATCGCTGGCAGATTGATCGAAACCGAGGCCCACGCCGCACACAGCGCCCGGCTTGAGTGCTGTAATTACCTTAGCGAAAGGCTCCTCTCGGCAGCTTCGAATTATCAGGACGTGCCCACCGCGATCTCGGCGATCACCGATGCCGTCATCGCTGCAACGGGCGCGGTCACCTGCCAGATCCACCGGCTCTGCCCCATTGGCACGAACTGCGTCTGATCAGCGCATCCGGCCGCGGGCCGCTGCGCGACCCGGCAACCATCACCGCGCTGAACGAGGCGCCAATGACGGTGGAAAACTCGCAGATCGGCACGGCGATTGTGACGGATGCCCCTGTCGTGACCGATCTCACCACGGTGGATCTCGGTCTCCGGCCGCGCGTGCGGCCAATCGTCGAACTTGGCCTTATACCAGTTCCCATGGCATTTGACTCACAAGGGGGATTCCGCGACGCGGCGGTGGTAATTACCCACCCCCTTGCCATGGACTCCAATCTCTGAATCCATGGGGCATGGATCGCATTGATTTGCAGCGCCTGAGCCGGGAAGAACTGATCGAGCTTGTGCTCGCGCTTCAGGGTCCCGCTAAAACGTCGCGCAC
>CAIRTN010000452.1 GCA_903881515.1 uncultured Rhodospirillales bacterium
CCGACGGCATTGCTGGCAGCGCCTTCCGGCTTTGGCAACGCAGGCGCCCGGCATGACGGTGCTGGACGTGGCTGGTCTCTCCAAACGCTTCGGCGGCGTGCAGGCTGTCGACAGCGTGTCGTTCCAGGTCGCAGCCAGCGAGATGGTCGCCCTCATCGGCCCGAACGGCGCCGGAAAATCCACCTGTTTCAACATGCTGAACGGCCAGATCCGCCCCGATGCCGGCCGCGTCCGCCTCGGCGGGCAGGACATCACCGGCCTCCCTCCCCGCAGGATCTGGCGCCGCGGTGTCGGCCGAACGTTTCAGATCACCGCCACCTTCGCCTCGATGAGCGTGCGCGAGAATGTGCAGATGGCCCTGCTGTCGCATCGCGGCCTGGTCTGGCGCTTCTGGCGCGCCGCCGCCGAGGCGTGCGCTGATGAAGCCGACGCCCTGCTCGAACAGGTCGGCATGCGCGCCCAGGGCCCGCGCGCCGCTGGCGTGCTCGCCTATGGCGACCTCAAGCGCCTCGAACTCGCCGTCGCCCTCGCCAACGCCCCCACCCTGCTGCTGATGGACGAACCCACCGCCGGCATGGCGCCGGCCGAACGCACCGCGCTGATGGCGCTGACGCGGGATCTGTCGCGCGCGCGCGGAATCGCGGTGCTGTTCACCGAGCACGATATGGATGTGGTGTTCGGCGTCGCCGACCGCATTCTGGTGCTCAACCGCGGCAGCCTGATCGCATCGGGCGACGCTGCCAGCGTGCGGGCCGACGCCAGGGTGCGCGAGGTCTATCTCGGCTCCGGCGTCACCAGCGGGGGCCATTGATGCTCAAGGTCGATGCCCTGCACAGCTATTACGGCCGCGCGCATATCCTGCAAGGCATCGACCTCAGCGTCCGCGCCGGTGAGGTCATGGTCCTGCTCGGCCGCAACGGCGCCGGCAAAAGCACCACGATGAAATCGCTGATCGGCCTGGTGCGCCCGGCCCGCGGCAGCATCGCATTCGCAGGCCAGCAGATCGCCGGCTGGCCCGCTTACCGCATCGTCCGCGCCGGCATGGGCTACGTGCCGGAGGAGCGGCGGATTTTCACCGACCTCACGGTGATGGAAAACCTGGAAACCGGCCGCCGCCCCGCCACCGATGGCCCCGCCTGGACGCCGGCGCGCCTGTTCGATCTTTTCCCCAACCTCGGCGCCATGCGCAGCCGCCCGGGCGGGCAGATGAGCGGCGGCGAACAACAGATGCTGACCATCGCCCGCACCCTGATGGGCAACCCCAAACTGCTGCTGCTCGACGAGCCCAGCGAGGGCCTCGCGCCGGTGATCGTTGAACAAATGGCCGGCGCTATCGCCGCGCTGAAGGCCGAAGGCGTCACGGTGCTGCTCGCCGAACAGAACCTGCACTTCGCTGCCCGCGTCGCCGACCGCGCCGTGGTGATCGAAACCGGCCGTGTGGTATGGCAGGGTGCCATGGCCGACGCGGCGCAGCGTTCGGACCTGCTACACCTCTAGCGAAGCGCGGATTTCGGCCAGCCCGCGCTTGGCAGTCCCGTCATGCCCGAAATTCGCCGGGTCGAGCCACGCCGCCAGCGCATCGCGCCGCAACGGCCATTCCTCGGCGGTGATCGAAAACCAGTCCGTATCGCGCAGCCGCCCCTTCACCACCATGTGCGAACGGTGCCGGCCTTCATAGCTGAACCCCAGCCGCGCCGCCGCGCGACGGCTGGGCTCGTTCAGCGCGTTGCACTTCCACACCAGCCGCCGATACCCCAAATCGTCCGCCGCCAGCTTCAGCAACAGATACATCGCCTCAGTCGCCGCGCGCGTGCGCTGCATCCGCGGCCCGAACCAGATATTGCCCAATTCGATCGCCGCATGCCGCGGCTGGATATCCATCAGCGCCAGCCACCCGCTGACCACTCCGGTCGCCACCGGCCGCACCGCCCACACCATCGGGTCATGCCCGGCGGCGAACTCGCCGACATAGCGCCGCATCGCCTCGGCGCTGGGGAAGGGACCCTGGCCCAGATAGGCCCAACTGTCATCCGCCCCCTCGGCCGCCCGCCACAGATCGGCGGCATGGCGCACATTCAGCGGCTCCAGCACCGCGTGGGCGCCACGGATCGGCACCCGTGCGGGCAGAAGGCGAGGGGTAGCGTCGACTTCAGGGTCGATAGGAGGCGTGCTCATGGCGCTATCATCGCAGCCTGGCGCGCACCGGCAAGGGCTAGGATTGAAAGTCGGCCGCGTGGACGTGACCCGGAGGACTAGGCGCGAGGGTTCGAACCGCCCACACAGTGGATGCGCAATTGAGCTGTCGTCGCCGATTACGAGAAGGGCCGTTAGGCCGACAAGCTGAATGGGCTTGATGCGGCCGAACCCGAGACTACAATTTGATCAAACAAGCCTTCCCTGCTCCACCATTTCGTGTTGAGGCTTGATCGGAGGTTAAGAAAGCCGAATCCGCCGCAAGAATAGAATTATGATGTTGAATTCGTTGTATTTGATGGTTGGAAGCATTGGAAGAGTTCCAGGTCGTACGGGCGCATGAGGAGGAAGAGGGTGGCGCCGGCGAGGAGGCCGCCGAAATGGGCGGCGTAGGCGACGCTGTCTTCGTCGGGCTGGATGGCGCCGAAGACCTGCAGCAACACCCAGACGCCGATCATCCAGTAAGCGTCGATGCGCACGGCCCACCAGCCGATCAGGGTGAGGATCTTCTTGCAGGGGCGGCACATCAGGTAGGCAGCCAGCACGCCGGCGATGGCGCCGGAGGCGCCGACTTCGGGCAGCGATGAGTTGGCGGAGGCGGCGATGTAGACCAGGCCGGAGAGGATGCCGCTGAGCAGGTAGAAGGCGATGAAGCGGACGCGGCCCAGCGCTTCCTCGATATCGTCGGCGAATATCCACAGGAACAGCATGTTGCCGGCGATATGCATGCCGCCCATGTGCAGGAACATCGCGCTGAGCAGGTTCAGGGCCGGCAGCAGGTTATGGCTGGAGAAGTCGTGCAGGAAGACGGTGGGAACCAGGCCGAACTGGCGCAGGAAGGCCTCGTTGGCTGCATCGGACAGGCCGCCGGAATAGGCGTAGAGCGCGATGTTGATGCCGATCAGGCTCCAGCTGACCCAGGGGAGCTTTGGCTTCTCGAACGGGTTTTCGTCCCAAAGGGGGAGGATCACCGGCCGGGACCTATCTGGCCCAGCGCAGGACGAGGGTGTCGAGGCGTTTGGCCATCTCCAGGATGGCGGCGC
>CAIRTN010000453.1 GCA_903881515.1 uncultured Rhodospirillales bacterium
ATATCTATGCCGGAGGCAATCGGATAAGAGTTTTTTTGCTCCTTTTTTTTGCAAAAAAAGGAGTGCTTACTTCCCCTTGGCGCCTTGTCTTCGCGCCTATGGGGCAGAGCCCTGGCCTTCGGCTCGGAGCCAGCCAGGCACAGGCGCGAATTGCGGTGCGGCTTACCGGCAAATGGCTTAAGGTTAACTTGAACCACCGCACCGGCATCGCAACATGTCGGCGAAGCGGTCCGGGCACCCTGTCGGACCCCAACGTTATAGAGAGCGCCATGACCCAAGAGGAACGCGACCTGATTACGCAGTTCATCCAGCGCGTCGGCGGCCAGCCTGCGGCCAGCGGCTTTGGCGGCAGCATGCCGGCGACCACCGGACAGCCGCCGCTGCCGCCGGTGGACAAGGAGGCCGATGCGCTGATTGCCGAGCTGTTCGCGCGTTATCCCGAGGCGCGCTACCGCGTCTCGCAGATGGCGTTCGTGCAGGAGCACGCGCTGATGGAGGCGCAGAACCAGATCAACCGGCTGCAATGGGAGATGAACAACCTGCGCGCGGCGCAACAGGCGGCACAAGCCGCGCCGCAGGCCTCGCCCTGGGGCCAGGCCGCGCAGCAGCCGCAACCGCAGCCGCAAAGCTCGGGCGGTATTTTCGGCGGCCTGTTCGGTGGCCGTTCCGCCCCGCCGCCACAACAAATGCAGGCGCCGCCGATGCAGCCCGCCTATGCGCCGCCGCCGCAGCCGGCCTACGCGCCTGGCTATCAGCCCGGCATGTTCCAGCAGCAGCAGGGCGGCGGCTCCGGTTTCCTGGGTTCGGCGCTGACCACCGCGGCGGGCGTCGCCGGCGGCATGGTGGCGGGCCACGCGCTGATGAACCTGTTCTCCGGCGCGCATAACCCCGGCTATGGCGGCGGATTCGGCACGCCGATGGGCAGCGGCAGCCCCACGATCGTGGAGAATTTCTACGGCACGCCGCCCGGCACCGGCGGCCAGCAGGGCGGTGTCTGGTCCGATCCCTATGCCCAGGGCGGCGCGCCGAAGACCGACACTGGCTGGACCGATGCCGGCGGCGCCAGCAGCGGCGGCGACTGGAGCAACCCCACCAGCGGTCCTGGCTGGAGTGAGCCGGCGCCGGAGCCGGACACCACCTGGACCGACAGCGGTTCGGACAGCGGCGGCTGGAGCGACCCCGACCCGACCTAAGGTTTTCTTCCGGGTTGGCATCGTATTTCAGTTCATGGACTCAGGCGGACGCGGTTGCTATGACCGCCGCGCCCGCCCCGCTCCTTGACCGGATTCCCGCCGCCACCGCCCGCTGAGCCAGGGCGTTTCCTGGAACGAGACCTCATGAAGATCGTCTCTTGCAACAGCAACCGCCCCCTGGCCGAGGCGGTCGCCGCAGCTCTCAATCTGCCATTGGCCGTCGCCACCATCCGCCGTTTCGCCGATAGTGAGGTGTTCGTGGAAATCCACGAAAACATCCGCGGCGAGGACGTATTCGTGATCCAGCCGACGTCCGCGCCGGCGAACGATACGCTGATGGAATTGCTGGTGACGCTGGACGCACTGCGCCGCGCCTCGGCACGGCGGGTGACCGCGGTGATGCCGTATTTCGGCTATGCCCGGCAGGATCGCAAATCCGGCCCGCGCTCGCCGATTTCCGCCAAGCTGGTGGCCAATCTGATCACCGAAGCCGGCGCCAACCGGGTGCTGACGATGGATCTGCATGCCGGGCAGATCCAGGGGTTCTTCGATATTCCGCTCGACAATCTGTATGCCGAGCCGGTGTTCGCATCCGATATCCGCGAGCGTTACGGCGATCGCAAGCTGATGATCGTCTCGCCGGATGTTGGCGGCGTGATCCGCGCCAGACTGCTGGCGACACGGCTGGGCTGTGATCTCGCCATCATCGACAAGCGGCGCGAGCGCGCCGGCGTGTCGGAAGTGATGAACGTGATCGGCGACGTGCGCGGGCGGGATTGCGTGCTGATCGACGACATCGTCGACTCCGGCGGCTCGCTGGTAAACGCCGCCAACGCGCTGCTGAAGGGCGGCGCCACCTCGGTGCTGGGCTATGTCACGCATGGCGTGCTGTCGACCGGGGCGGCCGAGCGTATCGCCAAGTCGAACATCGAAATGCTGACCATCACCGACAGCATTCAGGCGACGGAGGCGGTGAAAGGCGCGGCGAATATCCGCCAGCTTCCGATCGCGCCGCTGCTGGCCGAGGCGATGGACCGCATCCATAAAGAGACCTCCGTCAGCACCCTGTTCCAATAGGCGCATCGCGATGCTGATCCACCGCGCCTTCTGGTTCCTGCGCCATGGCGAGACCGACTGGAACGCCCAGGGTCTCAGCCAGGGAAATGTCGATATCCCGCTGAACCCCACCGGCATCGCCCAGGCGCATGCCGCGGCGGCCATGCTGCGCAACCGCGGCATCGCCAGCATCGTCGCCTCGCCGCTGTCACGCGCGCATGACACGGCGAAGACCGCCGCCGCCGCGCTCGGCCTGCCGGTGGAGCTCGATGAAGGCCTGCGCGAGGTGTCGTTCGGCGCGCAGGAAGGCCAGCCGATGTCGGAATGGTTCTCCCACTGGGTGGAAGGCATCTACACGCCGCCCGATGCGGAAAGCTTCGCCAGTCTGCGCGCCCGTTCGGTCGCGGCGATCAACCGCGCGCTCGCCCAGCCGGCGCCGGTGCTGGTCGTCGCGCACGGCGCGTTGTTCCGCGCGCTGCGCGCCGAAATGGGGCTGGAGCCCAATGTGCGCACCCCCAACGCGATGCCGTTCTTCTGCGAACCTGGCACGCCGTGGACGCTGAAGCCCGCCGTCGAGGCGGGCTGACAAGCTGCATTGCGCAGACAGGGTTTGCGTTGCCGGCTCCGGGTTGCTACATCGCCGCCCGCGTCGGCACCCCTGGAGGCCGGCGTTCTTCATTTAGGAGCGAACCATGGCCAATTTTGTGACGATCGAGGCCGAGGCGCGCGAGCGTGCAGGTAAGGGGGCAGCACGCGCGACCCGGCGTCAGGGGAAGATCCCTGGCGTAATCTACGGTGCCAAGCAGGCGCCGACCCTTGTTGCCCTCGACCCGAAGACGGTGATCAAAGAGATCCACCGTGCCGGCTGGCGCTCGCGCCTGTTCGAAGTGACCGTCGCTGGCGCGGCCACCCGCGCGCTGATCCGCGACGTGCAGTTCCATCCGGTGACCGACCAGCCCGAGCACGTCGATTTCCAGCGCCTCGCCCCCGGCGAGAAGATCCGCGTGGCGATCGCCGTCAGCTTCCTCAACGAGCCCGCCTCGCCCGGCCTGAAGCGCGGCGGCATGCTGAACGTTGTGCGTCACGCCGTGGATTGCATGTGCGATCCCGAGACGGTGCCTGACCACTTCGAAGCCGACCTCACCGGCCTGGAGATCAACGACAACATCCGTTGGTCCAACCTCAAGGGCACTGAGGGCATCCGTCCGGTAATCATCGACCGCGATTTCGTCATCGCGACCGTGGCCTCCGGCGCGAAGATGGCCGACGCTCCGGGCGCCGAAGGTGCTGCCGCTGCCGCTGGTCCCGCCAAGGGCGCCCCGGCCAAGGGCGGCTCCAAGGCTCCGGCCAAGCCCGCCGCGAAGAAGTAAGCCTCCGCCGGAGCCGGCAGCGTGCTTCTCTGGGTCGGCCTGGGCAATCCCGAACCCGGGATGGCCCGCCAGCGGCACAATATCGGCTTCATGGCGCTCGATGTGATCGCGATCCGCCACGGCTTCACGCCGTGGCGGCAGCGTTTCAAGGGCCTGGTGGCCGAAGGCAGCATCGGTGGCGAGAAGATCCTCGCCCTCAAACCGCTGACCTACATGAACGCCTCGGGCGAAAGCGTGCAGGCCGCCAGCGCCTTCTTCAAGATCGCCCCCGAAGCGATCACCGCCTTTCATGACGAGCTCGACCTCGCCCCGGGCAAGGTCCGCGTCAAACGCGGCGGTGGTGCGGCCGGACATAACGGCCTGCGCAGCATGGATCGCATGCTGGGCACGCCAGACTACTGGCGGGTGCGCCTCGGTATCGGTCACCCCGGCAGCAAGGAACGGGTCACCGGCCACGTGCTGGGCGACTTTGCTAAAGCCGATCGAGACTGGCTGATCGCGCTGCTGGACGGTGTGGCCGAAGCCGCACCGATGCTGGCCGCCGGCAAGCCGGAAGACTTCATGACGCGCGTCGCGTTGCTGACTCAGGAAACGAAATAATGGGCTTCAATTGCGGCATCGTCGGCCTTCCCAATGTCGGCAAATCCACCCTGTTCAACGCACTCACCGCCACCGCGGCGGCCCAGGCGGCGAACTACCCGTTCTGCACCATCGAGCCGAACGTCGGCCGCGTCGCCGTGCCTGACAAACGGCTCGACATCCTGACCACCATCGGCAAAAGCCAGAAAGAGGTCCCCACCAGCCTCGAATTCGTTGACATCGCCGGCCTGGTCCGCGGCGCCAGCAAGGGCGAAGGCCTCGGCAACCAGTTCCTCGCCAACATCCGCGAAGTCGACGCCATCATTCACGTGCTGCGCTGCTTCGAAGACGGCGACATCACCCACGTCGAAGGCAGTATCGACCCGGTGCGTGACGCCGAAACCGTCGAAACCGAACTCATGCTCGCCGACCTCGACAGCGTCGAACGCCGCCTCTCCGCCGCCCAGAAAAAAGCCCGCGGCGGCGACAAGGAAAGCATCGCCCAGGTCGCGCTGATGGAACCCATCCTCGCCGCCCTGCAGGAAGGCCGCCCCGCCCGCACCGCCATCCCCAAGGGCGAGGAAGAGGCCGTCAAGCGCCTGCAGCTGATGACCAGCAAGCCCGTCCTCTATGTCTGCAACGTCGAGGAAGCCGCCGCCGCCACCGGCAACCCCCACTCCGCCCGCGTCGCCGAAATGGCCAAAACCCAAGGCGCCCGCACCGTCATCGTCTCGGCCGCCATCGAAGCCGAAGTCAGCCAACTCCCCGAAGAAGACCGCGCCGAATTCCTCGAAGGCCTCGGCCTGTCCGACAGCGGCCTCGACCGCGTGATCCGCGAAGGCTACGCCCTGCTCGGCCTGATCACCTACTTCACCGTCGGCCCCAAAGAAGCCCGCGCCTGGACCATCATCCGCGGCATGAAAGCCCCCCAAGCCGCCGGCGTCATCCACGGCGACTTCGAACGCGGCTTCATCGCCTGCGAAACCATCGCCTTCGACGACTACGTCGCCGGCAAAGGCGAATCCGGCGCCCGCGAGGCGGGGAAGCTGCGCATCGAAGGCAAGGAATACGTGGTGAAGGATGGGGATGTGTTGTTGTTTAGGTTCAACGTATAAGAAGCGGAAGTAAGCAGTCCCTTTTTGAAAAAAGAGACCCAAAAGCTTCCTTCCATTCGGACTCAAGACTACCCCGCAGGCGCCCGCAAAAACACCGCGCCGAAGCACAGCACGCCCGTTGGAGATCATCGCGGCCGGGTAACCGGAATGTTCCGTCAGCTTCAACTGCGTGACGCGACAGATTATTTACGAAATGATTCTCAAGCCGTTATATTCCAACCGCTCTGACCGCCAACGCGGCAAAAAACCATGGGAAAACCAGCGGAAGGGACCACGAAGGATGACCGGAAAGCCAAAAATGCGCCGGGGCCGCCTCGCGATCGGACTCTTCCTCGCGCTCAGCGGATGTGCGCTGTTTCAACCGGACTATCATCCGCCTGAACAGGTCAACCCGCCGCTCGAAGCAGGCATCGTCAAGCTCAACCAGGGTTCTGCCTGGAACGACGCCAATCGCGCCGCCTTCTACACCGAGGATCAGGGCTCCCGCATCATGCCACTCGCATGGTTCAAAGCCCTGCGACAACCCGACGGGTCCGCCTTCGACGCCGATCATCTCGCCCGCTACGGCTATCTCGCCGACAATGACGGCGCGCACGGCCTTCCCGTCGGCTTCACCACCGGCAAGTGGAAGCAAGCCGAATATGTCGGCATGACCTGCGCAGCCTGCCACACCCGCCAACTTCGGATGGCCAAGCAAACCTACCGGGTCGACGGCGGACCGGCATTCACCGATTTGTTCGCCTTGTTTGGCGATCTCGACGCCGCGGCTCAGCATGTGCTCAACGATGCCGAAACCTTCGCCGCCTTCGCCGCCGAGGTCCTCGGCAAGACTGCGCCGCCCGCCGCCGTTACCCGCCTGCGCGCGGATTTCGCCGCCTGGGCCCAGCCCTACCACACGCTCATCAGTCGCGCCCTGTTCACATCGCCCTGGGGTGTCGCGCGTGCGGACGCCGTCTCGATGATCGTCAATCGCGTCGCCGGCCTCGATATCGGCACCACCCCCGACCGGGTGATCGCCGACAACATCGCGCCGGCCTCGGCGCCGGTTCGCTACCCGTTCGTCTGGAATGCGGCGATCCAAGACCGCACGCAATGGCCAGGTTTCGCTGCCAACGGCAACGATCTGCTCGGCCTGATCCGCAATCTCGGCGAGGTCTACGGCGTATTCGGCGTGCTGCAACCAACCAGGCATCCGGGCTGGGTGGGCGGCATTGATTACATCACCACAAATTCGGGCAATTTTGTCGGGCTTGACCGGATCGAGCAGATGATCCGCCGCATCGGTGCGCCGGCCTGGCCGC
This sequence comes from uncultured Rhodospirillales bacterium, assembly GCA_903881515.1. Classification (GTDB taxonomy): domain Bacteria; phylum Pseudomonadota; class Alphaproteobacteria; order Acetobacterales; family Acetobacteraceae; genus CAIRTN01. The sequence continues at coordinate 6,615 of CAIRTN010000453.1, forward strand.
TGCCTTTGCGGGCAGACCACGACTCGCTTGCGGCGAAAGGCCGGGAACTGTTCTGGCGCGCCGACAAGTCAGGGCAGAGCTGCGCGTCCTGCCATGACGTCGTCGTTAAACCCGGCATCATCTTCCCCGACACCTGGAAAACTCCTGTCGTCGATGTTGGCACTGACTCGCTCGAGTACAGCGTACTCGGCCGCGTCGGACAGACCGGCGTACTGAAAGGCGCGTCGCTGCCGATCTTGTCACCCGCTCCACTGAAGTCGACGGATTCATTGGTATCGGTGCTGAAGCTCACGGTGGGCGGAGCGATCCTGCAGAAGGCCGCCGGGGTGCCTCAGGGTGACGCGTCGCGGCCCACACTGGCGCAAGTGCCGGCAAACCAGACGGAGATCAACCACTCCTACGATGCCGCCGCCAAACCCCTCCTAGCCGCGGCGAATACCCAAACCCAGCAATACCCCTATGAGTCGCGCGTCCTGAAAGGCATCTGGGCCGCCGCCCCCTATCTTCACAACGGCTCAGTGCCAACCCTGGCGGACCTTTTGGAACCCGCCACAAAGCGGCCTGCCGCCTTCGACGTGGGCGCGGACTATGATCCGGACAGGATCGGCCTGGCGGCCACGCAGTCCGGCCTTCACAGCACCACGCACACGACCGGTTGCGACCAGCGCGATTCGGGCAATAGCCGGTGCGGCCACGAGTTTGGTGTCGACTGGAGCGCCGACGAGAAGCAGGCAATCATCGAGTACATGAAAACACTGTAGAGGCAGGCGGGCGCGGACAGTCCTCATCCGCGCCCCAACCCTCACCCCGCTGCCAAACGCCGCCGCAGCCGTGCCACTGCCCCCGGCAACCCGCGCACCTCAAGCACCCGCCCGGCCTCGTCGTACGCCTCCGACAACACCCGCACGCTCTCATACACCTCGCCGATCAGCCCCTGCTTCGCATAGGGCAGCACCAGCACATCCTCCACCATCGCCGCCTCGAAATACGCGATGATGCTCTCCCGCAACGCGCTCACATCCGCGGGCGTGTGCGCCGAGAGCAGGATCGCATCGGGATGCTTCTCCCGCAGCGCCGCCCGCCCGGCTGCATCCACCCGGTCGATCTTGTTCAGCACCAGGCGCGACGGCACCGCATCCGCCCCGATCTCCCGCAGGACGCTGCGGCTGACCTCCAGTTGCGCCTCATAGGTCGGGTCAGACGCGTCAACCACATACAGCAGCAGCGACGCCTCCAACGCTTCGGCCAAGGTGGAGCGGAACGACGCCACCAGATCATGCGGCAATTGCTTGATGAAGCCCACGGTGTCGGACACCAGTACCCGCGGCCGCGTCTCCGGCTGCAACGTCCGCACCGTGGTATCCAGTGTGGCGAACAGTTTGTCCTCCACCAGCACCTGGCTTCCGGTCAGCGCCCGCATCAGCGAGGACTTCCCCGCATTGGTGTAGCCCACCAGCGCCACCCGCAACTGATCGCGCCTTGCCGAGCGCCGCTGATCGCTGTCGCGCTGCACCGCCTCAAGCTGCTCCTTCAACTCGGCCAGCCGGTCGCGGATCTTGCGCCGGTCGAGGTCCAGCGTGCTCTCGCCCGCCCCCGGCCCCTGCTGCCGCCCGCCGCCCGCCGAGGACTCCCGCATCCGCGGCGCCACGTATTTCAGCCGCGCCATCTCCACCTGCAGTTTCGCCTCGCGGGTGTTGGCATGGCGGTGAAAGATCTCAACGATCACCCCGGTGCGATCCAGCACCTGCGCCCCGGTGGCACGCTCCAGATTGCGGATCTGGCTCGGCGACAGCTCATGATCGACAATCACGAATTCCGGCTTGCGGTCGGTATCCGGCTCCGCCACGACCGTGCCGATCTTCGCCCCCGCCCCCTCGAACCGCTGCCGCGCCTTGGATTTCGGCGGCGGCGCCATCGAGCCGACCACCCCCGTCCCCCCGGTCAGCGCCGCCAGCTCCGCCAGCTTGCCAACGCCCAGCAGCGCCCCCGCCCCGGTGCCCTCGCGCTTCTGCGACACGGTGCCGACCACCTCATAGCCCAGCGTCTTCACCAGCCGCCCCAACTCCGCCAGGCTTGCTTCGTGCGCGACGTCATCGACCTCCGGCGTCTGAATACCAACGAGAACGGCAAGCGGGATGGGGGCTTTGGTTTCCATCGGTCCTCACCTAGCACAGATCACCGAAGCTGGCGCGCCGCCTACCACCGCATCCGCCCCAGCACCTCCCGCAATGGCTGGCTGGAAATCTGCAACACCCCATCCAACGGCCGGTCCATTTCCAGGATCAGAAAAATCGCCCCCCCGATCGTCAGTGCGCAGATCAGGAACGCCGCCGCCACCGTCGCATTGCGCGGCGCGTTCATTCCGAAGCTGACGAAAATCACCGTGATCCAACAGATCAGCATCCCCAGCACAACAGGCGAAACGCTCGCCCCCTGCTCCCCGATCAACAGCCAGCGCTGCCGCAGCAGCTCCATGTTGATCACCAGCGCCTGGTCGCGCAGCCATTTCTGCCCGTCATCCACCGGCTTCAGCGCCCGGATCTGCTCGCGCACATGCTCCATCAACACTCCGGCCTGCCCGTCCCCCAGGTCCGGCGCCGCGCCACCCGCCGGCCAGATGTCGCGCAACAGCCGCTCGGTATAGGCCCGCAACAGATCCCGCGGCACGCCGGCATCCCCGCCATAGTCGCGCAGCGTCTCGTTCAACAGCGCCAGCTCCGCCGCATAGCTCTGCACCGCCCGGTCGGTGGTGTCATACGAGCCTTTCGCCGTCGCGATCAGCAGCCCCAGCACCAGCGACGACAGCACCGAGATCATCCCGATCCCCAGCCGCACCACCTCCTGCGTCTCGCGCGTCATATGGCTCGCCGGCAACACCCGATGCAGGAACAGCCCGGCAATCCCGCCGGCGAAGATGCAAAGGGCAACCAGAAGGCTCGCGATAATAGGGTCCATCGGCCAACCTATCGCTCCCGATACCCGCCCTGCAACGCCAACCGGCCCCGCCGCCGCGGATCGGGACGACGATGCGCCCGCGCCGCATTAACAATTCGTCCAGTAAACGAATACCCCACTGCATCAAAACCGAGACAACCCTCAAACATATCTTCAAATAAAACATTCCGATCTTGAATGTCTATGAATGTAAATTTACTTCGGCAAAACACTTAATTTGTGCCGATCATTCGAAGGATCTGCACTCGCCCAACGCGCAGTGGCGGCGCATCTTGCCCATCAGCGAATGACGGGACCCTCACGCCGTTTTCTGCGGCCGGATCGTCCACCTGAACCTTCGGGCAGTCCCCGCCTCGTCATCCGCGCGAAGGGCATTCGATCATGACCATTAGACTTTACGGACTGATTTTTCTGGCAACTTTAGCCGGCGGCATCAGCACGGCTCAGGCCGGGCTCTTAGAGGGTGTCGCAACGCCGGAAGCGCCACGGCGCTTCTTCGATGCAAAGGGTGACGCCTGGCAGGCAGCCGACCCGCTTGCCAGCGTCCCCGCACCTGAGGTGCGGCATTCCCCCACACAGCCGCGGCATTCAACCGGCGAACAGCTTCCGGTGACGGCACGGCCGGACGCCCGCGCCCCGGCCGCCCCGGCACCCGTAGTTGCGGCCGCCACCCCGGCAGTGTTCGTCCCCGTCACCGGGTTCAGCTCAGCGGTCGTGGTGGCAACCCCGGAGCCTCAATCGGCCGCGCTGCTGGCGGTTGCGGTGATGGCCGCACTCCTGGCCAGACAGCGCGTCGCAACCGGATTGTCTCGCCCCTCACGCGCGTGACGGCCAGGGCGAGCCCGCCGGCCGTCCCCACACCGCGACCCGACAGAGACCTGGGCCTGGATGCGCACTCCTGCCAGTGCGCCTCCAGGTCCGAACATGTTCGCCGCCATGTTCGACACGTGCCGGCGAACATCCTTATCCGACGGGTGATCCCGCCCGTTCGGATGACGCCCTAAGGATCGAAAATCAACTTCTGCTTCAACCGCGGCACCACAAAATCCGCGAATGCCCGCAGTTTCAGCGGCATCAGCCGCCCGCTGGGATAAACCAGGCTGACCGGCAGCGGCTCCGGCTCAAACCGCCGCAGCACCAGGCGCAGCAGCCCGTCGGCCAGCGCCGGCGCCGCTTGGTAACACAGCAGGCGAGAGACCCCCAACCCCGCGATCGCCGCCTCCACCGCGGCCCGCGCCGAGGACACCGAAAGCCGCGATTTCACCGCGATGCGCGTCGTCTGCCCGCGTTCGCGAAAAATCCACTCCTTCGCCGCCTCCAGCGCCGTGAACGTCACGCAGGCATGCCGCGACAGATCGCCGATCACCTCCGGCACCCCGCGCGCCGCGAGATATCCGGGGCTGGCGCAAACCACATGCCGGATCATCCCAAGCTTCTGCGCGATCAGGCTGCTGTCCGGCAGATGCGCGATCCGCACCGCCACGTCCGCCTGCTCCTCCGCCAGATTGGCAATCCGGTCAGACAACCGCAGGTCGATATCGATGTCAGGGTAAGCCATCAGGAACTCGGTGATCACAGGCGCCAGATAGGCGCTGCCCAACCCCACCGGCGCGCACACCACCAGCTCGCCGCGCGGCGCCCGGTACTCGCCCGACGCCAGTTTCTCCGCCTCGCCCAACTCACCAAGAATTTTCCGGCAGGTGATCAGGAACTGCTGCCCGGTCTCGGTCAGGCTGACCCTGCGCGTGCTGCGCACCAGCAACTGCGCGCCCAGATGCGTCTCCAGCTCCGACACCTTGCGGCTGACCGTCGGCAGCGGCACGCCCAGGCGCCTTGCGGCGGCCGAAAATCCCCCCTCTTCGGCGACGGCGGCAAACGCCGAGATGGCTTCGAACCGGTCCATTTTGCCTCTCGCTCGGTGAGATAATGTTTCTCGATCTTACCGGATACTGCCAATAATCGAAAGGGCGCACTTCTCCTGCCGTCGGAACAGCCGACACCTGAACCCAAGGAGACCGCCCATGTCGCGCATCGCCACCCTTCCCACCATCGAAGCTTCCCCCGCCGCGTCGCAGCCGCTGCTCGAAGCCGCAAAGCGGCAGCTTGGCTCCGTGCCGAACCTGTTCCGGGTGATCGCCAACAGCCCGGCCGCCCTGGAAGGCTATCTCGGCCTGAACGGCGCCCTCGCCAAAGGAACGCTCGACGCCAAGACCCGCGAACGCATCGCGCTCGCCGTCGCCGAGATCAACCGCTGCGGCTACTGCCTCGCGGCGCATGCCTATCTGGGCAAGAACCTCGCCAAGCTCGACGACGCCGAAATCACCGCCAACCGCAGCGGCTCGTCCAACGATCCCAAGGCCGCCGCCGCCGTCCGCTTCGCGGTCCAGGTCGTCCGCGAGCGCGGCCATGTCTCCGACGCCGATGTCGCCGCCGTGAAAGCCGCCGGCTACGACGACGCGCAGGTGATCGAAATCGTCCTGCACGTCACGCTCAACACCCTGACCAACTACGTCAACGAGGTCGCGAAGACGGCGATCGACTTCCCCGTCATCGCCCTGCGCAACGCCGCCTGACACCCCCGCCTCCCGCCGCGGCCTGACCAGGCCGCGGCGCCGGCACGCAACACCAATCCACCCCACAGGAGCAACGACCATGAATCTTCGTTTTGTCACCCAGACCGTGCATGCCTATCTCGATTACCCCGTCGCCCTCAGCCTGATCGCCACGCCGTTCATCCTCGGCCTGGGACAGGCCAACCCGCTCGCGATCTGGCTGTCCGTCGCCACCGGCATCACCGCGCTGCTGCTGACCCTGGTCACCGACCACAAAACCGGCCTGCTGCCGCTGGTCCCCTACATCGTGCATCTCTGGATCGACCGTCTGGTCGGCGTGACCTTCCTCGCCGCGCCGGCGCTGCTGGGTTTCACCGGCCTGGACGCCGCCTATTACTGGCTCAACGGCCTCGCCGTCCTGGCCGTGACCGTTGTGCTGAACACGACCGCGGCCTTCCGCACCACGATCGCACCCGCCCAGGCGTGATCCGGCACGAACGGCGGCCGCAACCCATGCGGCCGTCGAGCGCGGCGGGCAAGGTAAGCAGTCGCTTTACTGTAAAAAAAGCGACGCCAAAAACCTTTACCGATCTCCCGCCACAAATTGTCGTAAAACAACGGAAACCCTGTATTCTTGGTTTAATCTGCCGCCGGTAATCTCCCTTATCTGCCTCGACACTTGTGAATGCCCCCCGCTCGTGCAACGACACGCTTGCTGAAGGAGCGCGCTCTTGGCCGACCATTCTGGCGTATCGGCCTACGTCGTCGTCGGGGCCTCGGCCGGCGGGGTCGCAGCGCTGAAGACCATGTTCGCCGCCGCCCGGCCTGATACCGGGCTCAGCTTCGTCGTGCTGCTGCACCTCGGCGCCGACAGCGCCAGCGCGCTCACCGAAATCCTCGCCCGCATCTGCCCGCTGCCCGTCCGCACCGCCACCTCAGCCGCCGCGCTCGAACCCAATTGCGTATTCGTCATCCCCCCCGGCATGGCGCCCACCATCGCTGCTGGACATCTGGTGCTCGCCCCCTCCGAAACCCCGCAGGGGCCCCCTCACTCCATCGACACCTTGCTGACCTCGCTGGCGCACGACGCCCGGGAACGCGCCATCGGCGTGATCCTCTCCGGCATGGGCGAAGACGGCACGCGCGGCTGCAAGGCGGTGCGCGAATATGGCGGCTTCACCGTCGCGCAAGCCATCGAACCCGGCCGCGGCCACGACCCGATGCCAAAAAGCGCCATCGACAGCGGCTTCATCGACGTCGTGCTGCCCGCAGGCGAAATCATCGCCAAACTGGCCGACTACGCCGCCGCCTTCGAGAAACTCGCCGACCTCACCGCCCACCCCGCCGAAGGCCAGCCCGAGCCCCCACCGCTGGCCGAGCTGCGCGCGAAAATCTGCGCCCTCATGCAACGCGCCACCGGGCATGACTTCGCCGACTACAAAGAGCGCAGCTTCATGCGCCGTGTGCAGCGGCGTATGCAGATCCTGCAGATCCTCTCGCTGCCCGCCTATCTCGAACACCTCGAGCACGACACCGGCGAAGCCCAGGCCCTGTTCCGCGAGTGCCTGATCGGCGTCACCGCCTTCTTCCGCGATCCCCAGACCTTCGCCGCCCTGCAATCCCAGGTGCTGCCCGCCCTGTTCGAACACAAGACGGAAAAGGACTCGGTCCGCGCCTGGGTCGCCGGCTGCTCCACCGGCGAGGAAGCCTACTCCATCGCCATGCTGCTCTGCGAATACGCCGTCCCGCGCGCCGGCAAACCCCGCCTGATGGTCTTCGCCACCGATATCGACGACCGCGCCCTGCGCACCGCCCGCACCGGCCGCTACACCGCCCTGCAACTCGCCGGCATATCTCCTGCCCGCCTGGCCCGCTTCTTCCTCCCCGATGGCGAGGATTTCGTCGTCACCCGGGAACTGCGCGACATCTGCGTGTTCTCCGCCCACAGCCTGGTGCGCGACCCGCCGTTCTCCCGGCTCGATCTGGTCTCCTGCCGCAACCTGCTGATCTATATCGACACCCCGGCGCAGCGCGACATCCTGCCGCTGTTTCACTTCGCGCTGCGCCCGGGCGGGGTGCTGCTGCTGGGCAGCGCCGAAACTGCCGAACAATTCCCCGCCCTGTTCGACACCATCGACAGCACCTGCCGCATCTACCGCCGGCGCGACAACGATGCCGTACGCCCGCAACGCCCGGTGCGGCCCCCGCCCAACCACCTCCCGCCGATCGCCCCGCCGCAGCCCGAGCGCGCGCCGGATCTGCGACAGATGGCCGAAGCCCGCGTCCTCGCCCGCTTCGCCCCCGCCTTCGTCGTGGTCGATCGCGATGCCGAGGTGGTGCATTTCTCCCCCAACACCGGCCGCTATCTCGAACCCCCCGCCGGCAAGCCCACCCGCAACCTGATCGCCCTCGCCCGCCGCGGCCTGCGCCTGGAACTGCGCGCGGTGCTCGCCAAGGCCGCCCGCACGTCCAAACCGGTCACCAGCGCACCGCTCACCTTCGGCAACGGCCAGCAGCGGGAAAAACTGCTGCTCAGCGCCGAACCGCTGGCCGCCGGCACCGCGCCCGACGGCCGGTTCCTCGTCGTCTTCCTGCCGCAGCCCAACCAACCCAACCCACCCGCCGCGGCCGAAGCCGCCGATGCCCCCCTGCTGCGCGTCGAGCGCGAAGCCGACGCCCTGCGCGGCGAATTGCAGGCGCTGATCGCCGAGCACGAAATCACCGTGCAGGAACTGCGCGCCAGCAACGAGGAGATGATGTCCGTCAACGAGGAGTTCCAGTCGACCAACGAGGAGCTGGAAAC
>CAIRTN010000454.1 GCA_903881515.1 uncultured Rhodospirillales bacterium
GACGTGCGAACCACAATCGACACCGCCAGGCTCAAGGGCGCGAACCCCTTCGACGTCATCGTCGCCACGCTGGCCTGACAATCGCCCGGCGCGCCCCAGCGCGGAAAATCACGCTTCAAAATGGGGGTGGGTAATTACATGATAGGCGCAGTTTCAAACCGCCATGGAAGCAAGAACACCACGGTGTGACTGCGCGCGAGCGAGCGCTCCAGCAATACACGCTCTCAGATTTTTTGTCTCCCTGCTCACAACAAGTGCGGGCGCCTGATCCCTGGCAGACCTGTCCCAGCCTTCCCGATACAGCCCTGTGAAAGGCCGGCGATCGGACGAACGAGCCCGCCGATCGAACAGAGGCCGCCGGAAAGATGCGGTTTCGACCCTTTGCGCTCGCGGTGCGACGGGATAGGATGCGCCGCGCGAAACGATCGGAGGTGTCGGTGTTTCTTGCTTCCAACCTGTTGGAATTGGTTCAACGCGTTGGCGGACCCAAAGTGGCATTCCGCATCGAGCTTTGGCGGTTGGAGCATTGGCGGACCTTCGAGCCGGAGTATTTTTTGCTCGATCACTTCGTGGACCCCAGCCGTGCAGCGATCGATGTTGGCGCCAACGAGGGCTATTATGCCGGCCGGCTGGCGCAGTTGTGCCGGCAGGTGCATTGCTTCGAGCCGATTGCCTGGCTGGCCGAGCAATTGCGGGCAAAGCTGCCCGCCCATGTGGTGGTCCATCAGGCCGCAGTGTCGGATACCGATGGCACCGCCAAACTGCGCATGCCGTTTCGTGGTGGCGAACACCTGCATGGCACCACAACCATCGCACCGGACAATCCGCTGGAGGAGGCAACACGGGTCGACGAAGTCGATTGCCCGACGGTGCGGCTGGACAGCGTGGTGCACGAACCGGTCGGCTTCATCAAAATCGACGTCGAGGGCCACGAGATGGCGGTGCTGCGCGGTGCGGAGGCGCTGATCCGGCGCGACCGCCCGGTGTTGCTGGTGGAAAGCGAGAAGCGTCACGCGGCGGACGCGCCGGAGAATGTCTTCGAATTCATGGCCGCCCTCGGCTACGGCGGCATGTTTCTGCTTGACGGGTTGCCGCGTTCGCTGGGCGGCTATCGTCAGGACGTGCACCAGCGGCGGGAAAACCTGCAAGGCGTGCGCAAGGTGGGAACCTACGTCAACAACTTCCTCTTCCTGCCCGGCTGAAAGCAGCGAACCGGTCAGCCCAGTTGAGCCCCGCCCAAACGAACGGAAGTTTTTTGGTTCTTTTTTTCAAAAAAGAACAAGTAAAGTCTCTTCTTTTTTATAAAAAAGAAGCAAAAAATTTCCGTCCTTCGCCTGCTTCGCCTACCGCTTTCCTCTTGCAGCAGCCCGCGTAGAGACCGCTAGAGACTTCGCTCCGGCGAGTCAGAGGCGGCCGCTTGGCCGCCGCCCGGCGGTGATCCGCGAGCACCGGAGCGGAGCGGCCTGGTGGCCGTGAGCACCGGAGCGCAGCGGATCGCCGTCGGATGACCGCCGGAGTAGAATTCTCAGACGGTCTCTTACCCCCGCGCCCGTGCGTGGTATAAGGCGCCGACAGTCAACCCGGTGATCGAGAACTCATGCTGCGCCGTTTCCTGACCCCCTGCCTCCTGCTGGCCCTCGCCGCTCCGCTTGGGGCCTGCTCGACGCTGCAATCGATCAACCCGTTCAACAGCGACAATGTCGCGACTGACGAGAAGGCGGACCCGACGACGGTCTCGCCCGAACTGCTCTACGGCAACGGCGTCGACGCATTGAATGCGCAGCATTATGCCACCGCCGCCAAGCAGTTCGACATTGTCGAACAGACCTACCCCTATTCCAGCTGGGCGGTCAGCGCGCAGTTGATGCAGGGCTACGTCGAATATCTGCAGAACCATTATACCGGCGCGATCGGTTCGCTGGACCGGTTTATCCAGTTGCATCCGGCCCACAAGGACATCGCGTACGCGTACTATCTGCGCGCGCTGTGCTTCTACGAGCAGATTGCCGACATCAAGCGCGAGCAGAAGGGCACGCGCGAGGCGATGGGCGCATTGCAGGAAGTGATCAACCGCTTCCCCGACAGCGAATACGCCCGCGACGCCCGCCTGAAGATCGACCTCGCACGCGACCACCTCGCCGGCAAGGAGATGGAGGTCGGCCGCTACTACCAGAAGCAGAAGCTCTACACCGCCGCCATCGGCCGCTTCCAGACCGTCGTCAACGAGTACCAGACCACCAACCACGTCCCCGAGGCCCTCGCCCGCCTGGTCGAGGTCGATCTCGCCCTCGGCCTGTCGCAGGATGCCCAGCGCAACGCCGCCGTGCTCGGCTACAACTACCCCGGCTCGGACTGGTACGCCGACACCTACGAACAGCTCGCCTCCGCCGGCCTGGTGCAATCCACCGCCACCCGGCCGGCCGGCGAACGCCCTGGCTTCTTCCGCCGCGCCTGGAACAGCATCTTCTGATCCGCACAAGATCATGCTGACCGCCCTCTCGATCCGCGATGTGGTGCTGATCGAGCGGCTGGACCTTGCTTTCGGCCCCGGCCTCACCGTGCTGACCGGCGAAACCGGCGCCGGCAAATCGATCCTGCTCGACAGCCTCGGCCTGGCACTCGGCGCCCGCGCCGAACAGGGTCTGGTGCGCGCCGGTGCCGAACAGGCTTCGGTCGCCGCGGTGTTCGCCCCGCCCGCCGGTCATCCCGCCTACGCCCTGCTCGCCGAACAAGGCATCGAGGCCGAGGACGAGATCGTGCTCCGCCGCGTTGTCGGCCGCGACGGCCGCTCCCGTGCTTTCGCCAACGACGCCCCGGTCGGTGCCACCTTCCTGCGCCGCGCCGGCGAGCTGCTGGTCGAGGTTCAGGGCCAGCACGACCAGATGGGCCTCGCCGACCCCGCCGGCCACGGCGCCCTGCTCGATGCCTTCGGCGTGCCGGAAAAACTCCGCACCGAAGCCGCCGCCGCCCATCGCGCCTGGCGCGCCGCCACCACCGCGCTCTCCGCCGCGCGGGACGCCATCGCCGCGGCACTGCGCGATCACGACTGGCTGCGCCATACCGTCGCCGAACTCACGACCCTGGCGCCGGCCCCCGACGAGGAAGCCGAACTGGCGAAAAAGCGCCAATCCCTGCAACAGGGCGAAAAACGCGCCGAGGCCATCGCCGCCGCGCTCTCCGAACTCACCCCGCGCGACCGCCGCAGCGCCGGCCCCGCCGCCACCCTGCGCGCCGCCAGCCGTGCCCTGCAACGCGTCCCCGGCCCCGAATCCGCCCCCGCGCTCGCCGCCCTCGAGCGCGCCGAGGAAGCCCTGTCCGAGGCCGAAACCCTGCTCTCCCGCCTCGCCGACTCCGCCGAGGCCGACCCCCGCGCCCTCGAAGCCACCGAGGAACGCCTATTCGCGCTGCGCGCCGCCGCCCGCAAACACGCCGTGCAGGTCGCCGAACTCCCCACCCTGCTCGCCGAGTTCCGCGCCCGGCTCGACGCGATCGAGACCGGCGAAGCCCATATCGACGCGCTCGCCGCCGAAGCCGCCGCCACCCGCACCCGTTTCGCCGCGGCCTGCACCGCGCTCACCGAACAGCGCCGCACCGCCGGCGGCAAACTCGAACGCGCCGTCGCCCGCGAACTGCCGCCGCTGCGGCTCGACCGCGCCCGCTTCTTCGTCGACATCGCTCCCCTGCCCGAAACCAGTTGGACCGCTTGGGGTGCCGACGCCGTCCGCTTCCTGATCGCCACCAACCCCGGCCAGGAGCCCGGCCCGCTCGCCCGCGTCGCCTCCGGCGGCGAACTCTCCCGCCTCATGCTCGCCCTCAAGGTCGTCCTCGCCGGCGGCTCCGTCGTGCCCACTTTGGTGTTCGACGAGGTCGACAGCGGCATCGGCGGCGCCACCGCAGCCGCCGTCGGCGAACGCCTCGCCCGCGTCGCCCAGGGCGTGCAGGTGCTCCTCGTCACCCACTCCCCCCAGGTCGCCGCCCGCGGCGCCGCCCATCTGCGCGTCAGCAAAGCCACCGCCAAAGGCCGCGCCGAAACCCGCGTCACCGCGCTGGCCGGCACCGACCGCCGCGAGGAAATCGCCCGCATGCTCGCCGGCGAAACCGTCACCGAAGCCGCCCGCGCCGCCGCCGATAGCCTGCTCACTGGCGGGCTTCTTTAGGAAGGCAAGCAGTCCCTTTTTTGCAAAAAAGGGACCCAAAAAACTTCATAAATTCAATGCTCTACTCCGTAGGGTGGGGTGCACTTCCGCACCCCACCACCTCCCCCACCACGCCCGCCCAAAACAAATCACCCAACCCCGTATTTTTTCCTTGCCAGCGAACCGTAGGTTAGTTAGAACCACATTCATGGCTATAATGC
>CAIRTN010000455.1 GCA_903881515.1 uncultured Rhodospirillales bacterium
GACGTGCGAACCACAATCGACACCGCCAGGCTCAAGGGCGCGAACCCCTTCGACGTCATCGTCGCCACGCTGGCCTGACAATCGCCCGGCGCGCCCCAGCGCGGAAAATCACGCTTCAAAATGGGGGTGGGTAATTACACGTCTGGTCACTGAATAGGTGCTGATTGCCTAAGATCACGACCGTGAACGACAATGCACCAAAATGGTTGCCCGTTGCATTATTCGTATCGCCGACTACATGCGACGTAAACGCCTGAATATCATAGGTGAACGCACCTGTAATGGCCAGACCGGCCAGATTATTCTGCGCGTTGCTGGTTGTACCAAAAATATGGCTAACGTCGGTGCCCTGCGAGATAACGCCGGCGAATGTCCCGTAAAACAATTGCGCCCTCGCCGGCGCCACAAGCGCAACCAGCGCAAGCACAGCTCCAAATAAGGCCGAGACCCATCGCGACATTGATAACTCCAGACAACCGTAAGGCGCAGCTAAAATAACGGACCGTACCTAAGTTGTCCGAATTCACACAAATTGTCAATCGATATCCAAAGACAGAGACGCCAGTGCAGCGCCACATGGCAACAGGTCCTGTCCGGTGCCGCCATCGAGGAGACCATCGTCCAGGGCCGCTTACTGTTCCCTCTTGCGTCGCAGGCTGGGCGTGCGACCATCGCTCGCCCCCCTCCCCGCCAAGGAGTGCCTCATGGACGACCCAACCAGCCGCGCCGATTTCGAGGCGCTGGTCCGCCGAGCCCGCCTCAAGCTGAGCGACGCGCAGATCGACGATCTCTACAGCGCCTGGCCGCATATCGAGCGGATGCTCGACCGCCTGCGCAACCCCGCCCGCGGCCGCGAAGCCGAACCGGCGCACATCTTCCGGCCGGAGGGCACGTGATGGACCAGTTCCCGACCATCGCATCCGCTGGTGCCGCGCTGGCCGCCAAACAGGTCTCGCCGGTTGAACTGACCCGCCATTGCCTGGACCGCATCGCCGCGCTGGACAGCAAGCTGAACGCCTTCCTGCTGGTGACCGAGGATCGCGCGATGGCCGACGCCAAGGCCGCCGAGGCGCGCTTCATGGCCGGCACCGCGCGCGGCCCGCTCGACGGCATCCCGATCGCCCACAAGGACATCTACGGCACAGCCGGGATCCGCACCACGGCGCACTCCAAGCTGCTGATCGACAACGTCCCCGCCACCGACAGCGAGGTCGCCAGGCTTTGGGCCGAAGCCGGCACGGTGATGCTCGGCAAACTGGCGACGCACGAATTCGCCTTCGGCGGCCCCAGCTTCGACCTGCCCTGGCCGCCCGCCCGCAACCCCTGGAACACCGAGCATTTCACCTCGGGCTCCTCCTCCGGCACCGGAGCGGCGGTCGCAGCGGGGCTGATCCTGGGCGGCACCGGCTCCGATACCGGCGGCTCCATCCGCGGCCCGGCGGCGTTCTGCGGCATCGCCGGGATCAAACCCACCTACGGCCTGTGCTCACGCTCCGGCGTGCTGCCGCTGACCTACTCGATGGACCATACCGGCCCGATGGCCTGGACGGTCGAAGACTGCGCCCTGCTGCTGCAAGCCATGGCCGGCCACGACCCGTCCGACCCCGCCAGCGCCGACCGCCCGATCCCCGATTTCACCACCGATCTGAAAAAGGGCGTCGCCGGCCTGCGCATCGGCGTGGTCCGCGGCTGGCACGAAACCGACAACACGGTGAACCCCACCGTGCAGAAGGGCATCGACGATGCCGCCGAGATATTCCGCAAACAGGGCGCCTCAGTCCGCGAAATCGTGCTGCCCAACCTGTTCGAGTTCCAGGCCTGCGGCTTCGTCATCCTGGTGACCGAGGCCTACGCCCTGCACGAGCATTGGATGCGCACGCGGCGCGAGGATTACGGCGAATTGCTGCGCGACCGCATGGCCTTCGGTGCCCTGGTCAGCGGTGCCGATTATGTCGAGGCCTTGCGCCGCCGGCGCGAACTGAATCAGGCCGTGCGCGCCGCGATGACGGATGTCGACATCCTGCTGACCGCCGGCGCGCCGACCGAGGCGCCGGAGATCCTGGGCATCCCGAAATGGGCCAGCCTGGAAAAGCCCGGCTTCACCATCCCCTTCAACGTCACCGGCCAGCCGGCGATGACGATCTGCTCGGGCTATGGCGCCGGCGGCTTGCCGGTCGCGATCCAACTCGCGGCCAGGCCGTTCGAGGATGCCCTGCTGTTGCGGGCGTGCCAGGCTTACGAAGCGGCGACGCCCTGGCGGCAGACCCGCCCGGCGCTGGACTGATCCCGGGCGGGGTCATGCGCCCCGCAAGGGCCTGAGGTGACTCTGATGCACGCGTTGGCGTACATCAGCAAAACGTCGGGATTCTTTACACGCAACCCGCCCGCGTGGAACCGGCCATCGGACCGGCCGGTTCCACCGGGAAATTACGCGTGCCGGCGACGGCGCGCGCCGAGGCCGAGCAAGCCGACGCCGAGGATCAGCATCGAAGCCGGCTCCGGCGCATCGATCACTTCGGTCGTCACCGAACTCGAATTCACCGTGGTCACGTTGATGATCGACAGCGACAGGTCCTCTTCCAGGCTGAACCACGCGGTCGCACCAACGGCAAGGCCGTCACCACCGAACAACACCGCACCGGAGTTGTTGTTGATCTTCGAGAAGGTTTCCGGGGTAATCAGATGTCCAACGGAATCCATGCTGGTCCACCCGGCATAGCCATAGGTCGGTGCGGAGTTCGACGTTGAAACGCCGTAAGTGCCGCAGGCCGGGCCGATATAGGCGTTGTTACAGGCGCCATCGCCCTCAAAACCAAAAATATTGTTACCGGTGATCGAAACACTGGTCACGATACTTCCGGTATTGTTGATCAGGCCAACCAGCGTGTCTTCGCTGCCGTCATAAGGTCCATTGTTCAGGTTGTTGTAGACCGTCACCGTGCCATTGGAATTCAGCACAATCCCGGTCTGACACCCCGTATCCGCGCCCACCACAGGACAGACGCCCGAGAACAGCGACGCCTGCGCCGGCTTCGCCGTGATCAACACACCGGCCCCGAAGGCCAGCGCGGTCGCTGTGGCAACTCTCAGCCACGTCATCAGGTTCATCTTACAAACTCCCTTTTTGCTTCCGCCCACGGCGAAGCCACAAATCGAACCCTGCATAATCCGTACCGGCGGTAGGAATCGTTTTTAATCAGATAGATAACGTTCGTATTTCCGCACTAAAATAGCAAAGTGTAAAGCACGCCTACACGCATGCGCATCACTACTTCTTTGCAATAAATACGTATCATCACGATCGGTTCCAATCCACCCGATCGCACCCTATCCTCCCCACAAAGGCACCACGGGGGCAGACATGACCAGCTACGGCAGCGCAATCCGCGACGAATGGGCCCTCGCGCCCGGCTACGTCACCGTCAATCACGGCTCCTTCGGCGCCACCCCCCGCGCCGTCCTCGCCGCCCAGCAAATGTGGCGGGACCGCATGGAAGACCAGCCCAGCCGCTTCTTCCGCTCGATCGTCCCCGCCGCCCTGCGCGACGCCGCCGCCGCCCTCGCCAGCTTCCTCAACGCCGACAGCGCTGATCTCGCTTTCGTCACCAACGCCACCCAGGGCTGCAACGCCGTCCTCCGCTCGCTCGCATTCGCCCCATCAGACGAAATCCTCGTCCTCGGCCATGTCTACGGCGCTGTGCGCAACACCGTTCGCTACGTCGCCTCCCGTCACGCCGCGACCATGGTCGAGGCGCCGATCCCCTTTCCCCGCCCCGACGCCGACACCATCGCCGCCAACGTCGCCGCCGCCATCACGCCGCGCACCCGCCTCGCGGTGATCGACCACATCACCTCCTCCTCCGCCCTCATCACCCCGCTGCCCGCCATCATCGCCGCCTGCCACGCCAAGGGCGTCCCGGTGCTGGTCGACGGCGCCCACGGCCCCGGACAGGTCACGCTCGACCTCCCCGCCCTGAACGCCGACTGGTATGTCGGCAACTGTCACAAATGGCTGAACGCCGCCAAAGGCTGCGCTTTCCTCTGGGCCCGCCACGACCGGCAGACCGATCTGCACCCCGCCGTGATCTCGCACGGCTACGGCAAAGGCTTCCTCGCCGAGTTCGACTGGACCGGCACCTGGGACCCGTCGGCCCTGCTCTCCATCACCGCCGCCCTCGAATTCCACGCCCGCCTCGGCGGCCCAACCCTGCGCGCCCGCAACGCCGCCCTGGCCGCCGAAGCCGCCGCCATGGTCGCCGCCCGCTTCGGCACCGAAACCGGCCACGGCAACCAGCCCACCGGCTCCATGGCCATGGTCCGCCTGCCCGCGCCCGCCATGGACGCCCCCGCCATGCTCGCCTTGCGCGATCGCCTGCTCGACGCCGGCACCGACGTGCCGCTGCACCTGCACGCCGGCCAGGCCTGGCTCCGCCTCTCCGCCCAGGCTTACAACGAGCTCGACGACTACGCCCGCATGGCCGACATCGTTCTCGCCACCCTGCGGTGACAGCCGCGGCAACGCCCCTTACACTCGCCCGCAAGGAAACCTCCGAAAGCGCCGAACCATGGCCCTGACCATCGCCCCCGCCGACCCCGCGCGCCCAAATTTTGGCGGCATCGTCACCGGCATCGACCTGCGCCTGCCCCTCACCCAAGCCGAGGTCGCCGCCATCGACGCCGGCATGGACCATTATGCCGTCCTCGCCTTCCCCAATCAGCCGATCTCAGACGACGAACAACTCGCCTTCAGCCGCAATTTCGGCCCGCTCGAACAGGCCACCGGCGACATCGTGCAGGGCGCCGCCCGCCGCCTGCGCATGGAGCTGAACGACATCTCCAACCTCGACCGCGAAGGCCGCATCCGCGCGCTGGACGACCGCGCCCGCCTGTTCGGTCTCGGCAACCGCCTCTGGCATTCCGACAGCTCGTTCAAGGCGATCCCGGCGAAATACTCCCTGCTCTCCGCCCGCAAGATCCCCGATCGCGGCGGCGACACCCAGTTCGCCGACATGCGCGCCGCCTGGGACACGCTCGACCCCGCCACCCAATCCGAAATCCGCAACTACGTCTGCGACCACAGCCAGCTCTATTCCCGCGGTGTGCTCGGCTTCGATTTCACCGACGAGGACCGCATCCGCTGGGCTCCGGTGCAACAGCGCCTGGTCCGCCGCCATCCCGTCACCGGCCGGCTCTCTCTGTTCCTCTCCAGCCACGCCGGCACCATTCACGGCCTGCCCATCCCCGAGGCCCGCTCCCTCCTGCGCGACCTCGTCGAACACGCCACCCAACGCGAACGCGTGCACACCCACAAATGGCGCCTGCATGATCTGGTGATGTGGGACAACCGCACCACCATGCACCGCGCCACCAACGCGCCGCCCGATCAGGTACGCGACATGCGCCGCACCACCATCGAATCCGAATCCTCAACCATGCAGCAGGTCGCCTGATGAACGCTCCCAATCCCCGCTGGACCCGTCGCCCCCCCGGCTCAACCTGGGGCGACTGGGGGCCAGACGACCAGCTCGGCCGCCTCAATCTGCTCACCCGCGAAAAAACCCTCCAAGGCATCGCCGAGGTCCGGGAAGGCCGCACCTTCTGCCTTTCCCTGCCGCTCGACGTCCCCGGCGGCTCCGTGCTGAACCCCCGCCGGCACCCGCCCGAACTGCGCCCCACCATGCGCGAAGGCCGGCCGAACATGGCGGTGCCCTTGCGCTGCTACGACCCCACCTTGCTCGACGTCGTCTGCGACGATCAGGTGCTGCTGACCCTGCAATACTCCACCCAGTGGGACACGCTGGCCCATGTCGGCCAGATGTTCGACATCGATGGCGACGGCAAACCCGAAGACGTGTTCTACAACGGCTGGCGCGCCGGCACCGACATCGCCGGCCCCCTGCTCTACAGCGGCACCACATCCTCCGCGAACCCCACCCCCCCGGGCGCCCACAAGCTCGGGGTCGAGAACATGGCGCAGACCTGTGTCCAGGGCCGCGGCGTGATGATCGATCTCTTCGCCCATTACGGTAATTCCGGCCAGATCGTCGGCTACGACGAACTCATGCGCGTGATCGACGCCGACAAGGTCAATGTTGAAACCGGCGACCTCGTGCTGTTCCGCACCGGCTTCGACCGCCTGCTGCTGTCGATGAACAAACAGCCCGACGTCCCCCGCCTGTTCCGCGAAACCTGCGCGCTCGACGGCCGCGACCAGAAGCTGCTGCAATGGATCACCGACAGCGGTGCCGTCGCCCTGATCAGCGACAATTACGGCGTCGAAGCCACCCCCGCGCGCCCCTGCATGGACGATTACTGCGCCAACCTGCCGCTGCACGCGCATTGTCTGTTCAAGCTCGGCTGCTACCTCGGCGAGATGTGGTACCTCTCCGACCTCGCCGACTGGCTCCGCGCCAACAACCGCTCCCGCTTCCTGCTCACCGCCCCGCCGCTGCGCCTCCCCGGCGCCGTCGGCTCGCCGGCGACACCGGTGGCGACGGTTTAGAGCGTGATGACCGTAGGTGGAATCACCGGAGGTCTGAATCACGCGATCAAAAAAAGAGTTAGATCGGGA
>CAIRTN010000456.1 GCA_903881515.1 uncultured Rhodospirillales bacterium
GGGCGGCCCGGCGAAGCCGCGGCACGCCTGATCGATGAGGCGCGAGATGTGCGGGTCTTCGCGACGTTGTTTCGCGAGGATGCCTCGTTCTTTCTGCTCGCGAGGATCGTACCGCAGCCGCATGTCGCTGCCGGCGACCTCGCCGCTCAGCGTGAGGCGCAATTGGCCGGCCTCGTCGACCACAGTCCCGACGGGATCGTTGTTTCCGACACCGACGGACGCATCCTCGCCGCCAATGCCGCCTTCCTCGATCTTGCCCAGATTCCCAGTGAGGAGCAGGCACGTGGCGAAGTGCTGGATCGCTGGATCGGTCGACCAGGGGTCGATCTCGATATTCTCGTCAGTCACCTGGTGCAACACGGCATTGTAAGGCTGTTTTCCACGACGCTGCGCGGGCAGTTTGGCGTGCCGGCCGATGTCGAAATCTCGGCTGCCGCTGCCGCAACGCCTGGGCGCGAACAACGCTTTGGTTTCGTCATCCGCGATGTAGGTCGACGTATCGCCGCGCCATCGGTCGCCGGGCCGACGATGCGCTCTGCCCAGCAAGTCACCGACCTCATCGGCCGCGTCCCGCTGCGTGAACTGGTACGCGATTCGACCGATCTGATTGAGCAGCTTTGTATTGAGGCCGCGCTGGCGATGACCGGCGATAACCGCGCTGCAGCCGCCGAAATGCTCGGGCTCAGCCGGCAAAGCCTTTACGTCAAAATGCGGCGATATGGACTTGGCGATCTGGCCGATGGGGATGGCGTGTGATGGAACAGGTCGTTGGTGTTGCGCGCCCGGGGCCGGGCGTGGTGGTGGAACTACTCAAGCCGATCACCTGGTTCGCGCCGATGTGGGCGTTCGGCTGCGGTGTGATCTCTGCCGGCGTGCCGGTCGGGGCGCATTGGCTGGTTGTTGCTGGGGGCGTTCTGCTGTGTGGTCCGCTGGTCTGCGCCACCAGCCAGGCATCGAACGACTGGTTTGATCGGCATGTTGATGCGATCAACGAGCCGGGTCGGCCGATTCCGTCAGGTCGCATTCCTGGTCGCATGGGCCTTCACATCGCCATCGGTTGGACGATGCTATCGTTGCTGGTTGCAGCCCTGCTTGGTACCTGGGGGTCGGAGCGACTGTGGTTGGCCTTGCGCTAGCCTGGGCCTACAGCGCTCCACCGCTGCGCCTGAAGCAGAACGGTTGGTGGGGCAACACCGCCTGTGCGGCCTGCTACGAAGGGCTGCCTTGGATTACCGGTGCAGCGATCATGGGCGGTGGGATGCCCGACACACGCGTTATGGTGATCGCGGCGCTGTACAGCGCCGGCGCCCACGGGATCATGACATTGAACGATTTCAAGTCTGTCGACGGGGATCACGCGATGGGCATTCGTTCGCTGCCGGTGCAACTCGGGGTGACCGGTGCCGCGTGGGTGGCGTGTCTTGCCATGGCAGCCCCACAGGTCATTGTCGTCGGTTTGCTTTTCCAATGGGGGCAGGCCATCCACGGAGCGATCATCGTGGCCCTGCTGCTTGCACAGATCGTGCTGATGGGGCGGCTGATGCGAGCGCCAAAGGCGCGGGCCCCCTGGTACAACGCCACCGGGACGAGTCTGTACGTCACCGGCATGATGGTAACGGCATTCGCGCTACGGCTGTCGGCATGATCCAGGAACCGCTCGGCTGGCTGGGCATCGTTCGGCTTGGCCTGGTCCAGACCGCACTCGGCGCCATCGTGTTGATCGTAACCTCGACGATGAACCGGGTGATGGTCGTTGAATTGGCGTTGCCGGCCTTCGTTCCGGGACTTCTGGTGGCGCTGCACTATGCGGTACAATTACTGCGGCCGCGCTTTGGCCATGGCTCGGATCGCGGCGCGCGTCGGACTCCCTGGGTGATTGGCGGCATGGCTGTCCTGGCGCTCGGCGGGCTGACGGCCGGCCTGGCAACGGCATGGATGGCGACGAATCTTCCCGCCGGGATCGCCCTCGCCGTCCTCGGGTTTACGCTCGTCGGTCTTGGAGTAGGTGCAAGCGGCACCGCGCTGCTGCTGCTGCTGTCGCAGCGCGTTGCGGCCGAACGGCGCCCGGCCGCGGCGATGATCGTATGGCTGATGATGTTGGCCGGTTTCGCCAGCACCGCCGTTCTGATCGGGAAGGTGCTCGATCCGTTTTCCGCCGAGCGGCTGGTGATGGTCACGGCCGGTTTGGCGTTGGGCGCCTTACTCCTGAGCGTGCTTGCGGTTCGTGATGTTGAGGGGCCACTGACCGCCCCGAGCACGGTATCGGGGCGGCAGGAGGCGGATTTCCGCACCGCGCTCACCTATGTCTGGGGTGAACCGTCGACGCGGCGCTTCACCATGTTCGTCTTCGCCGCCATGTTCGCCTATAGCGCCCAGGAACTCGTGCTGGAGCCTTTCGCCGGCAACGTGTTCGCCAGCACGCCTGGTCAGTCAGCCCGTGTCGCTGGCCTCCTGCATGGTGGCGTTTTCAGCGGCATGCTGCTGGCCGCGATCATCGGCAGCCTGTCGCGCGGGCGGCCTTGGGGCGCAATGCGACACTGGGCAACCGGTGGATGCACAGGCTCGGCGCTGGCCATGCTCGCAATGGCGCTGGCCAGCCTGGCCGGCCCGCCATGGCCGCTGCGCCCCACCGTATTCCTGCTCGGCATGGCTGATGGAGCGTTCGTAACGGCGGCGATCAGTTCAATGATGTCGCTGTCGGGCCAGGGACGGCTGTCCTCGTCGGGCGTTCGCATGGGTCTTTGGGGCGCAGCACAGGCGTTCGGCTTTGCACTCGGCGGGCTGGCCGGGTCGCTGGCAAGCGATATCGCGCGCAGCATGCTTGGGCACCCCGCACTCGCCTATGCCGCTGTGTTCACTGGCGAGGCAGCACTGTTCGTCGTGGCGGCCTGGCTCGCGGCGCAGGTGTTTCGCGAGGCCGAGGCACGACTGCCTGGTGGTGTCAGCGTAGCGGCAAACGCCGGGAGATGAGCGATGAGTGAGACGCAGACATTCGATGTCGTCGTGATCGGTGGCGGTCCCGCGGGAGCGACGGCAGCGACCGACCTGGCAAGACGCGGACGTTCCGTGCTGCTGCTTGACCGTGCAGGCCGCATCAAGCCCTGTGGTGGCGCCATTCCACCAGCGTTGATCCGCGAATTCGACATTCCGGATCACCTGCTGGTGGCCCGGGTCACCGCCGCGCGGATGATTTCGCCTACTGGCCGCGCGGTTGACATGCCGATCAATGGTGGCTTTGTCGGCATGGTGGACCGCGATGTGTTTGACGAGTTCCTGCGCACTCGGGCCAAGGAAGCAGGAGCGCGGCGCCAGACTGGCACATTCGAAGCCGTCGAGCGCGACGCCGACGGCGTCGCTGTTGTGCGGTTCCGCTGCAACGATGGCGCGATCGGTGCCGTGCGGGCGCGGGCGGTCATCGGCGCCGATGGAGCGAAGTCGGCCGTGGCACGCCAATGCGTTCCTGGCGCTGGCAAGGTGCCGTACGTGTTCGCTTATCATGAAATCGTCCGTTCGCCCGACCAGACGGCCACCGACTTCGATGGCACGCGCTGCGACGTCTATTATCAGGGCCGCCTGTCCCCCGACTTTTACGGTTGGGTGTTTCCGCATGGCCGCACGGTCAGCGTCGGATCGGGAACGGCGCACAAGGGATTCTCGTTGCGTCGCTCGGTGGGTGACCTGCGGGAAACGGCCAACCTTGCAGGCGTTGAGACGGTCCGCCGTGAAGGCGCACCGATCCCGTTGCGGCCGTTGCGGCGCTGGGACAATGGGCGCGACTTGCTGCTCACAGGCGATGCGGCGGGCGTGGTCGCGCCCGCTTCGGGCGAGGGCATCTACTACGCCATGGCCTGCGGCCGCTTCGCCGCCGATGCGGTCGACGCGTTCTGCACCACAGGCGAACCTGCGGCATTGCGGCAGGCGCGCAAGCGCTTCATGCGCGCGCACGGACGGGTGTTTTGGATTCTCGGCATCCTACAGTGGTTCTGGTACTCCAGCGACAAGCGGCGTGAGAAATTCGTCAGCATCTGTCGTGATAAGGATGTCCAGCACCTGACGTGGGAGGCCTACATGAACAAGAGACTGGTTCGCGCAAAACCGTTTGCGCATGTCCGTATCTTCTTCAAGGATCTCGCCCATCTGCTGGGGGCTGCGGACGGCATGACGCTATCGATGGTCTTGGCCGGGCTCTGGGGGGTGATATGTGCCGCTGCCGGTGCTTGGCTGACCAAACTGTCGTCCTGGTATTACAATCTGCGCCGCCCCAAGTGGCAGCCGCCGGATTGGGCGTTCGGGCCAGCCTGGACGTTGATCTTCACGCTTGCGTCCTACGCCGCCTATCTCGGGTGGGAGGGAGCAAGCTCGCCGGGCGATAAAACCCTGGTCGTGCTCCTGTTCCTGCTCAATGGCGTGATCAATATGCTTTGGAGCGTGTTGTTTTTCCGCAGTCGGCGGCCGGACTGGGCGTTGATCGAGGTAGCAGTCCTCTGGCTTAGCATCCTCGCGATGATTGTCCTGCTCTGGCCAATGTCACCGACCGCCAGCCTTGCCCTGGTGCCCTATATCCTCTGGGTATCGTTTGCGGCATTTCTGAACCGCGCGATCGTGCGGCTCAACGCTCCCTTAACCACCGCACACCCGGTGGAACGCTGATCGCGCACGTTCAAGCTTCCGCCCGCTCCTGCACGGCTTCAGCGAGTTCGATGTTGCATCGGAAGGCGCAGAGCGCTTCCTCGACAATGGCCGAACTGTCCGGCACCTCGTCGCCGGCCGCGTCAAGCGCGGCACGGTATCCCGCTTTATACTTGTCGGGGTCGCCGATCGACGGAAACGCGAAAAATGCCTGCTCGTCGTCCGCCAGCTCAAGCTGACGGACCAGTACTCCCCGCAGCAACCGCGCACCGCTGAGGTCCGCCAATTGGCGTGTATAGGCGTGACCGATCAGGCGCGGTCCCGCCGCG
This sequence comes from uncultured Rhodospirillales bacterium, assembly GCA_903881515.1. GTDB lineage: Bacteria > Pseudomonadota > Alphaproteobacteria > Acetobacterales > Acetobacteraceae > CAIRTN01. Next base: position 4,959 of record CAIRTN010000456.1, read on the forward strand.
CTCGCAGCCGCGATCCGATTCGCGTAGCGGGTCGCCGCCGGGAGCTGCGCGACAGCTTCCTGCCAATCCTGTCCGTGCAGATGCTCCAGATCGCGGATCATCGCCGCGCTGCGCGCCAATTCCGGGCGGAAAAACCGGCTTATCGCCCGGGTGCCCTGGTGCAGCGTCAATTCCCGCTCCAGGGCCTGATAAGCCGGCAGCAGATTGCGCAGGTACAGGATATAGCCACGCCGGCTGGCCTGTCCGCGCAGAAGCTGGCTGATGATTCCGCTGCGCTCGGCACGGCTATGGATCTCGTGTGAGGCGGTTCGCAGCCGAATTGACAAGGCCGGGTGACGATTACCGCCATCGCATTGTTGTGTCGGGGTCACATGCTGCGCTCCGGTGAACCGCGGCCCGGCGGTATGGACATCGAAAAGTATTACAAATCGTTAGGCTTTAAGGGGCATGACGACGACACACTATACGCAGCGTCAGGAAGAGCGTACAGGTACTTCACTCACTTGTCAGAATTCATCCTGATCCGAAAGTGCGCGGCGCACACAGTCAGCGTCGTGTCAGCCGTGTTGTTGGAGAAGAAATGTCGGTCACACCGGTTGCGCAGCCCGACATAACCCTGTTCCTCGATGAACAGGGTGTGATCAAGGAGGCCACAGTGTCCAACGCCATTTCTGGCGAGGGGTTGGCACACTGGCGAGGCCGGCTCTGGACCGAGACGGTGGCTGATGCCGGCGGCGGAAAGATCGAGCGAATGGTTGAGGATGCCCGCACCAACGGTGTGTCGGGTTTTCGGCAGGTCAACCAGCGGTTTCCCAGCGGCCTCGAGCTGGCGATGGAGTACACCACTGTACGTCTGGGCGGACAGGGCGGATTGCTGGCCATCGGCCGCAGCCTGCAGGCGGTCGCGGAGTTGCAGTCGCGGCTGATCGCCGCACAGCAGAGCATGGAGCAGGATTACTGGAAGCTGCGCGAGGTCGAGACGCGATATCGCTTGCTGTTCGACGCGTCGCAGGAGGCTGTGCTGCTCATGCGGGTCGACACGCTGCGGATCGCCGAAGCGAACCCCGCAGCGATCCGCACCTTAGGGCTGGGGCGGGGCCGGGAGTTCCTGACCGAGATTGCCGCCGATGAGCGCGAACCGTTCCGCGCGATGCTGGCCCGCGTGCGCGAGCAGGGCCGGGCACCCAGCGCGATGGTCCATATCGGCCAGGACCGCAAACCCTCGACCGTGCGTGCCTCCCTGATGAACGCGGAGTCAGGGCCGGTTTTTCTGCTGCAGATCCAGCCCATTGGGGCGCCGGCGATGAACACGGCGCCCGAGGAACCCTACAACGTCGCTGAACTGCTTGACTTGCTCCCGGACGGGTTTGTCGTTGTCAGCGAGGACGGGGTGGTCCGGCGTGCCAATCGTGGATTTCTCGACCTGGTGCAGGTTGGGGCTGAAGGTGGCGTGCTGGGCGAAAGACTGTCGCGTTGGCTGTCCCGCCCCGGCGCCGATATGAGCGTGCTGCTGTCGAATCTGCAGCGGCATGGCGTTGTGCGCCGGTTTGCGACAGGTCTGGTCGGCGAACTGGGCTCCGAGGTGGATGTCGAGATTTCTGCCGGCGGCGGGGCCGGACCGTTCATCGGATTGCTGTTCCGTGATACCACTAGGCGTGAGATCGCGCCTGAGGGCGGCGGTGGTTTGCGGGCTGACCTGGCGAAGGTGATGGAACAGATCGGCAAGACCACCTTGCCCAAGCTGGTTCGCGAGACAGTCAGCGTCGTTGAACGGCATTGCATTGAAGTCGCCTTGGAACTCGCTGACGGAAATCGCAGTGCCACTGCTGAACTTCTGGGCCTAAGTCGGCAAAGCCTTTATGAGAAGTTGAGTCGATATAACTTGTAGACGGCGAGGCAAGGCGAGGGAGAATATAAATCATGAGCCGGCAGGGCATCTGAAGTGATCCGTCCCGATCAGTTCAGCCCGGCGTTCGGACAGGCGAATCTGTCGAACTGCGAGCTGGAAGCGATTCAGTTCGCCGGCTCGATTCAGCCGTACGGGGCTTTGCTGGTCGTGAGTGAGCCCGACATGACGGTGATCCAGGCCAGCGACAACGCAGCCACGGTGCTGGATCTTGGCAGTTCGCCTTTGTGGCAGTCTTTGGCCGATTTCAGCGGTGATCTCCTGCACCGGATCAAGCCGCATCTTGATGAGCCGCTGCGTACGCTGCCGGTTGCAGTGCATTGCCGGCTGGGCCGCGCGGGCAAGATTTTCAATGCCATGCTGCACCGGCCGTCCTCGGGCGGGCTGATCATTGAGCTCGAGCCCTCGGGGCCGTCCGTCGAATTGTCAGCGCAGATCGAGTCGGCGATGCAGCGCGTGATCGGGGCTTTTTCGCTGCGCTCCCTTTGCGACGAAGCGGCGGAGTTCTTCAAGGACCTGACGGGGTATGATCGGGTCATGGTCTACCGCTTCGATGAGGAAGGCCACGGCGAGGTGTTTTCCGAGGTACGTGAGCCGCATCTCGAGGCCTATCTCGGCAACCGTTACCCCGCTTCCGACATCCCGCAGATGGCGCGGCGGCTGTATCTGCGCAACCGGGTGCGTTTGCTGGCCGATGTGCAGTACTCTCCCGTCCCGCTGACGCCGCGGCTCTCGCCAGTAACCGGCGAGGAACTGGACATGTCGCTCTGCTCGTTGCGCAGCATGTCGCCGATCCATGCGCAGTACCTGACCAATATGGGCGTCTCCGGCACCCTGGTGGCGTCGCTGGTCGTGGGTGGCAAGCTCTGGGGTCTCGTGGCCTGCCATCACTACGTGCCCCGGGTGGTGCATTTCGAAGTACGATCCGCTTGCGAACTCCTCGCCGAAGCGGTTTCGACGCGCGTCGCCGCGCTTGAGAGTTTCGGCCAAGGCCAAGCCGATATGGCGGTCCGGCGGTTGGAGCAACGCCTGATTGAGGCGATCGGCCGCGACGGCAACTGGCGCGCCGCCCTTTTCGAGAGCGAGCAGGCCCTGTTGCAGCCGCTAGCCGCATCCGGCGCCGCCCTTCTGTTCGAGGAGAAGATCCTCAGTGTAGGCGACGTGCCGGGAACCCAGAGGCTGCGCGAGATCGGCCTGTGGCTCGCCGAGCGGACGCATGGCTCGATTTTCGCCACGGCTTCGCTCGGGCTGGATGCACCGGAATTCGCTGCCGAAGCGGCCATTGCCAGCGGCCTCGTCGCGGTCAGGGTTTCCGAGACTCCTGGCGAATATCTGATCTGGCTCCGCCCCGAGCGGGTCCGCATCGTTACCTGGGGCGGCGATCCGTCCAAGCCGGTCCTGGTCGGCGACGATCCGGCGACTCTGTCGCCGAGGCGGTCCTTTGCAAAGTGGAACCAACTGGTCGAAGGCACATCCGATCCCTGGACGCCGGCAGACATGACCGCCGCGCGGCTGATTGGCATCACGCTGTCGGACGTAGTGCTGCAATTCCGTACCGTGCAGATGCTCATCGCCCATAGCCAACTCGACAAAGTCCGCCATCAGGTCGGGCAGGCCGATCAGGCCGCTGTGGTGGCCGACGCGTCGGGACGGATCCTGCTTGCCAATGCAGCCTTCAACCTGTTGCTGCGGGTCTCCCCCCCGGCGCCGCAGCATATCGATGCGCTATCAGGCCTGTTTGCCGAGTCGGCCGAATTGACGCAACGGCTGCGTGACCTCGTCCGCGAGGGCCGGATCTGGCGTGGCGAAGTCCACGTCCATAGCGGGGCCGACGATGGCGCGCCGCTGCTGGTACGGGCCGATCCGGTGTTCTCCTCGCCCGGGCGAGTCCTGGGCTACGTCCTACTGTTCACCGACGCGAGCGAGCGGAAAAATGCCGACGCCGCGCGGGAGCGGTTCCAGGAAGGCATTATCAAAGGCCACCGGGTTCTCGCCCGCCGCATGGACTCGACGCGTGACCTTGTTCAGCAAAACCTGTTGGCATCGCTGGTCGAAAATGCGCAGCTTGCAGCGCTTGAGATCACCGACGGCGCGCGCACAACAGCGATGTCGGATATGCTCGAAAGCGTGCGGGTGTCGATGAACCGATCCGCCGAGATTCTGCAGCACCTGATGTGGCACGCCCGCGACGACAAACCACCGGGCAATTGACCCCATGCCTAGCCGTTGACTGTCAAAGCAACTTGACATTTTTTCGCCAAAACTGACAATAGATATTGACAGTTTTGGGGCCGCCAAGTCATGCGTCCGGTCTACCCTTTCAGTGCGA
>CAIRTN010000457.1 GCA_903881515.1 uncultured Rhodospirillales bacterium
GGCCTGCAACGACTTCAGCAGGTTGATGATCTGCGCCTGGATCGAAACGTCGAGCGCGGACACGGCCTCATCGAGGATCAGCACATCGGGCCGCAGCGCGAGGGCGCGGGCGATCGCAATGCGCTGACGCTGGCCGCCGGAGAACTCTCCGGGCCGGCGGCGCCCAACCGGCGGCGACAGACCGACCTGTCCTAAAAGGGTATCCACCGCTTCGGGGGTATAGCCGCCATTGATCCGCAGCGGCTCGGCGATGATTTCATGGATCGTCATCCGCGGGTCGAGCGAGGAGTAGGGATCCTGAAAAACCACCTGCATGTTGCGGCGACGGGCGCGCAGTTGTGGGCCGCGCAGGGAGGAGAACAGCTCACCGTTGAGGAATACACGGCCGCCGGAGGCCTCAAGCAGACGCATCAGCACCCGGCCCAGCGTCGATTTACCGCATCCGGACTCACCGACAAGGCCAAGCGTGCGGCCGGATTCCAGCGTGAAGGAAATATCGCGCAACGCCTTCAGTGAATCGCTGCCCCAGCGGAACCGGCGCCGGATGCGGAATTCCTTGTTCAGGCCTTCAACTTTCAGGATCGGCGCACGCGCTTCGCGGGGAACGGCGAGCGGTACACGCTGATGCGACACCCGCGCCTGCCGAGCGCCCCAGGCGGCGGTCTCCTCGGCGAAATGACAGGCAGCCAGGCCGTCTTCGCCGGTCGCGCGTAACTGCGGGATCTGCGTGCGGCAGAGCTCGCGGGCGTTGGACATTTCGCAACGTGGATGGAACACACAGCCGGGCGGGCGCCGCGCGAGGTCGGGCACGAAGCCGGCGATCGAGTAGAGCGCGGGGACCTCGATATCCATCCGTGGCAGGCTCGCGATCAGGCCTGCGGTGTAGGGATGCGCGGGACGTTGGAAGATCGTCTGCCCCGCGCAGATTTCCATCATCCGCCCGCCATACATCACGCCAATCCGCTCGGCGGTTTCGGCGACCAGACCGAGATCGTGCGTAATCAATACCATTGCTGCGCCGGTGCGTTGGCGGATCTCGGCCAGGACGTGCATCACCTGGGCCTGGATCGTCACATCGAGCGCCGTGGTGGGTTCGTCGGCAATCAGCAGGTCAGGCTCGTTCGCCATCGCCATGGCGATCATCGCGCGTTGACGCATGCCGCCGGAAAATTCGTGCGGATACTGGCGATATCGGCGCTGCGGACCAGGGATGCCGACCAGCTCGATCAGTTCCAGGACACGATCACGGATCTGTGCCGCGTTCATGTCGGGGCGATGCAGCCTGATGGCCTCGGCGATCTGTGCGCCAACCGGGATCACCGGGTTCAGCGACGTCATCGGATCTTGGAAGATGACCGACATCGTCTTGCCGCGAATCGCCCGCATCGGCTCGAAACCCAGCGTCGTCAGCTCCTGGCCGGACAGGACAATGCTGCCCGAGGCGATACGCAGCGGCGGCGGCAACAGGCCGAGCACGGCCAGCATCGTCAGGCTCTTGCCCGAGCCGGATTCACCGACGATGCCGAAGACTTCGTGGCGCCGGACTTCGAACGAGACGTTGTCGACGAGGCGGGTGAGGCCGTGCGGGCCGGGCGCATCGATCGACAGGCCGCTGACTCGCAGCACCACATCGGAAATGAGCGGATCAGGTGCCATATTCAGGCTTTGGGCTGGGTCGGCACGCCCACGACATCGTTTTCCGACGTCAGGGCCTGCGAGAGAAACTGAAGCCCCGCGACCAGCACGAACAGGGCGATGCTGGGCAGGATCGACAGCGATGGCGCGAGGGCCAGGTAGTTCTGCCCGTCGCTGACCATCATGCCCCAGCTTGGCACCGGCGGTTGCACGCCCAGGCCGAGATAGCTGAGCGAAGCCTCCATCACGATGATCTGGCCGAACTCGTAGGAACCGACGATCAGCATTTGCGGTAGCACGTTCGGCAGCAGGTGCTTGCGGATGTTCCACGCAGCCGTCGCGCCCTGTGTCCGCGCAGACAGCACGAATTCGCGCTCGCGCAGGCTCAGCGCCATGCCCCGCGCGACGCGTCCGTAGGAAACCCAGCTGGTGAGGCCGAGCAACAGGGCGAGATTGGTGATGCTGGGGCCGACGATCGCCGTCACCGCAATAAGCAGCAGCACGCGGGGGATCGACAGTTGCAGATCGGCGACTCCCATGATCGCCATCTCTGCGGCACCGCGGAAATAGCCGGCGATGAGTCCGAGCAACACGCCGGTGACCAAGCTGATCGCGACCGCACCGGCGCCGATCAGCACCGAGACCTGTCCGGCAAGCGCCAGCCTGCTGACCATGTCGCGGCCCAGCGTGTCGGTGCCGAACAGATGGAATTTCCCCTCGAAGGTGCTGCCGCCGACCGGGATCAGACTTCCGGCCAGATCCTGGGTATAAGGGTCATAGCCGGGCAACATCGGCACCACGATCAGGAACAGAAACATCGCGGCCAGCAGGACTGCCGCGATCGCATGCGAAAACTTGAATCGACGCATCATGCGAGGCGAACCCGTGGGTCGAGCAGTCCGTAGAGCAGGTCAACCAGAAGGTTGATGACGACGAAGATCACCGAGATCAGGAATACGCCGGCAACAATCACCGGATAGTCCCGCTGGCTGACGGATTGCACGATCAGCCGGCCGACACCGGGCCAGCTGAATACCGTCTCGGTCACCACAGTCCCGCCGAGCAGCAAACCCAGATTGATGCCGGCGATGGTGATCAGCGGCAACAGCGCATTCGGCAGCATATGCGCCAGCAACACCCGCATGCGGCCCTGTCCCTTGGCGTAGGCGGTGCGCACGTAGTCCTGCCGCGATTCGGTGGCGAGCGATGCATTGAACAGCCGCAAGTAAAGCGCGAGTTCATACGTCCCGAGTGTCAGCGCCGGCAGAACCAGATGCGCCGGCGTGCCGCGGCCGAGCGATGGCAGCCAGTGCAGCCAGACCGAGAAGATCAGAACCATCAACAGGCCAAAGGAGAAAACCGGAATCGCCTGGCGCGCCAGAGCGATCCACATGATGGCTGAGCGCAGCCACCCGAGCGTGGACATCCGCATCACGATGCCCGCGATAAACGCCAGCGCAATGCCCAACGCAAAGGACGTAAGGGCCAGTTCCAAAGTAGCCGGCACGCGCTCAAGCACCAGGCTCATCGCCGGGGTGTTCTGCCGGATCGATATGCCAAAATCGCCCCGCAGCACGTTGGCCAGGAATCGCAGGTATTGCACCAGCAAAGACTGATCGAGCCCAAGCGACTGCCGCAGCCGTGCGACGTCGGAGGGCGTAGCCTCGGCCGGCAGCAGCAGCAAGGTCGGATCACCGGCAAGGCGCACGAGAAAAAACGCAGCGGTGATCACGCCGAAAATGGTCAGGACCGACTGCAGCAGCCGGCGGATGATCAGAAAGCTCATGCCAACCTCAGCATTTTGCGCGGGTTGACGCCGCCGGAGATCGACATGCAGTCTTGCGCATCCCGGCCGTTTCCTGTCAGCGAAGTCTGATGCCGACCGGTCATCCAAACAGCAGGAGTGGCGTTACGATGCGAGCGGCGGTGATGTGGCAGCCTGGCGAAGCGATGAC
>CAIRTN010000458.1 GCA_903881515.1 uncultured Rhodospirillales bacterium
AGAAAGACGGTTGCTTCCAAAAACGAACCGTCGTCTGTCTCCAGATTTTCCATCGTCGGCCTCCACAAAGCGCGTCAGAGGACAGACACAGATTCAGCAATTCAGCTGTTTGTCACGCGCTTATTCACCCGATTGCCCTGGCCCCTTCACCTAAGAGCGTTGACACACTTTTCGCCCGCGCTATAACGCGCCCTCCCCGGCGGCCCCGCTCAGTGGCCGCCCTTCCGTGCTGCGCACGGTCGAACCCGAATTGATTTTGGCGACAGGACGGCAGACGACATGTTCGCAGTGATCCGCACCGGCGGCAAACAGTACCGCGTGACCGAGAACACGGTGCTGAAGGTTGAGAAGCTCGAAGCCGAAGCCGGCCAGACGGTGACGTTCACCGATGTGCTCGCAGTCGGCGGCGAAGGCGGCCTCACGCTCGGCTCCCCGGTCGTGACCGGCGCCAGCGTGGTGGCAACCGTCATCGCGCAGGACCGGCTCGATACGGTCATCATCTTCAAGAAGCGCCGCCGGCAGAACAGCCGCCGCAAGAATGGTCATCGCCAGCACGTCACCGTGCTGCGCATTTCCGAGATCAAGGCCGCCTGAGCCGGCACCCGAGGAGCATCGATCCATGGCACATAAAAAAGCAGGCGGTTCGTCCCGCAACGGTCGCGATACCGAAGGCCGCCGCCTCGGCGTGAAGAAGTTCGGTGGCCAGAGCGTGGTCGCCGGCAACATCATCATCCGTCAGCGCGGCACCGCGGTGAAGCCGGGCCGCAATGTCGGCCTTGGCAAGGACCACACCATCTTCGCCCTGATCGACGGGCTGGTGAAGTTCGAGCGCCGCGCCGAAGACCGCGTGCAGGTTTCCGTCGAGCCGCTGCCGGTCGCTGCCGAATAACGCGCCGCGCCCCATCTACGTTAGCGATTGGGGGTCGGCGCCAGCCGGCCCCCTTTCTGTTTTGAGAGCACCGCAATGAAGTTCCTCGACCAGGCGAAAATCTACTGCCGCTCCGGCGACGGCGGGGATGGCGTGGTCGCATTCCGCCGTGAAAAACACATGGAATTCGGCGGCCCCGACGGCGGCAATGGCGGCCGCGGCGGCGACATCGTGTTCGAAGCCGTCGAAAACCTGAACACCCTGATCGACTTCCGCTACACCCAGCATTTCCGCGCCCGCAAGGGCGGCAACGGCGCCGGCTCCGACCGTACCGGCGCCGCGGCCGAAACCGTGCTGATCAAGGTCCCTATCGGCACACAGATCTTCGACGACGATCAGGAATCGATGCTCGCCGACCTCGACGCCCCCGGCAAACGCGTCGTCCTGCTGCACGGCGGCGATGGCGGCTTCGGCAACGCGCACTACAAAACCTCCACCAACCGCGCCCCCCGCAAAGCCACCCCCGGCTGGCCCGGCGACGAACGCTGGATCTGGCTGCGCCTGAAGCTGATCGCCGATGCCGGCCTGGTCGGCCTGCCCAACGCCGGCAAATCCACCTTCCTCTCCGTGGTCTCCGCCGCCCGCCCGAAAGTCGCCGACTACCCGTTCACCACCCTGCACCCGCAACTCGGCGTCGTCCGCCTGTCGATGACCCAGGATTTCGTCCTCGCCGACATCCCCGGCCTCATCGAAGGCGCCCACGAAGGCGCGGGACTCGGAGACCGCTTCCTCGGTCACGTCGAACGCTGCGCCGTGCTGCTGCACCTGATCGACGGCGCCGCCGGCGAAGTCGTCAAAGCCTGGCGCACCATCCGCGGCGAGCTCGACTCCTACGGCGGCGGCCTGGCCGGCAAACCCGAAATTCTCGCGCTGAACAAATCCGACGCCATGTCCCCCCGCGAAATCTCCTCCCGCCGTGCCGCCCTGGCCAAAGCCTCCGGCCAGAAAGTTCACGTCATCTCCGGCGTCACCGGCGAAGGCGTGCCCCAGGTGCTGTCCATCCTGTGGGACAAGGTGGCCGAGGCGAGGGCAAAGCGCACCGCATGATCCCATCGGTCACGACAGCGCGGCGCATTGTCATCAAGATCGGCAGCGCCCTGGTGGTCGATCCCGCCCTGGCCGCCCCGCGCATGGCCTGGCTGCGCGGCGTCGCGGCCGATATCAAAGCACTCCGCGACCGCGGCGCCGATGTCATCGTCGTCTCCTCCGGCGCCATCGCGCTCGCCCGCCGCTCGCTCAAACTCACCCGCCGCAAACTCCGCCTCGAGGAAAAACAGGCCGCCGCCTCGGTCGGACAGATCCGCCTCGCCCAGGCCTGGGCCGACGTGCTCGAAGCCGAAGGCCTCACCGCCGCCCAACTCCTGCTCACGCTGGACGACAGCGAAGACCGCCGCCGCTACCTCAACGCCCGCGCCACGCTGACCACCCTGCTCAACCTCGGCTGCGTCCCCGTCATCAACGAGAACGACAGCGTCGCCACCGCCGAAATCCGCTTCGGCGACAACGACCGACTCGCCGCCCGCGTCGCCGAAATGGTCCAGGCCGACCAGCTCATCCTGCTCTCCGATATCGACGGCCTCTACACCGCCGACCCCCGCCGCGACCCCGCCGCCATGCATATTCCAGAGGTCGCCCATGTGACGGCCGAAATCGAAGCCATGGGCGGCGAACCCCCGCCGGGCTACTCCAGCGGCGGCATGCGCACCAAACTCGTCGCCGCCCGCATCGCCACCGGCGCCGGCTGCGCCATGGCCATCGCCGTCGGACACGTCGACCGCCCCCTCCGCGCCCTCGAACAAGGCGCCCGCTGCACCTGGTTCCTGCCACACCCCGAAGGCCGCCGCGCCCGCAAACTCTGGATTCTCGGCACCCTCGAACCCGCCGGCCGCTTCATCGTCGACGCCGGCGCCGCCCGCGCCCTCTCCAACGGCCGCTCCCTGCTCCCCGCCGGCGTGCGCGACATGCAAGGCAGCTTCGAACGCGGCGACGCCGTCGACGTGCTCGGCCCCGACGGCACCGTGCTCGGCCGCGGCCTCGCCGCCTACGGCGCCGCGGACGCCGCCCGCATCATCGGCCACCGCTCCGCCGAAATCGAAGAGATCCTCGGCTGGCGCGGCCGCGACGAACTGATCCATCGCGATGATCTGGTGCTGCTGTGATGGGAGTAGGAAGAGTCTTCTTTCTTGAAAAAAAGAAGCAAAAAACTTTTTCTCATTTGGCTTCGCCGGCCTGGCGGATAGCTGCGTTCTTTAAGCTCTCCGGTATGCCGCCTATAAAATGGATCGGGTTTCCAAAGGCCCTCGGCCTTTCCCGCTGCGCCACTTGCGCAGCGCTGTGGGTCCAGGGCAAAGCCCTGGCCTTGCCTTCGTTTCTTCCTGACGCTCTTGGTATCCCATGCACCTAACCCCCAGCGACTGGACGCAAGCCGCCGCCCGCAAAGCCCGCGCCGCTTCCGCCGTGCTGGCCCGCGTCGGCGATGCCGCGCGCAACGCGGCGTTGCATGCGGCGGCGTCTGAACTGCGCGCCCGCAGCGCGGCCATTGTGGCGGCGAATGCGCGGGATCTTGCGGCGTTCGATGCCGCCGGCGGCACCGCGGCGTTTCGTGACCGGCTGGCGCTCACCCCGGCCCGAGTCGCGGCCATGGCGCAAGGGTTGGAGGACATTGCCGGGCTGCCTGATCCGTTGGGGCGGACGCTGGCGGATTGGACGCGGCCGAACGGCTTGCATCTGCGCCGGGTCAGCACGCCGATCGGCGTGATCGGCATGATTTATGAGAGTCGTCCCAATGTGGGGGCGGATGCGGCGGGGCTGTGCTTGAAGTCGGGAAATGCGGTCATCCTGCGGGGCGGGTCTGACAGTTTTCATTCGGCCGAAGCCATTCATGCCGCGGTCACTGCTGGCGTTACGGCGGCCGGCCTGCCTGCTGATGCGGTCCAAATCCCGCCAACGACGGACCGCGCCTATGTTGCCGCCATGCTCGGCGCTGCCGGCCTGGTCGATCTGATCATCCCGCGCGGCGGCAAGTCGCTGGTGCAACGGGTGCAGGCCGAGGCCCGGGTGCCGGTGCTGGCGCATGCCGAGGGGCTTTGCCACAGCTACGTGCATGCAGCGGCCGGTCCTGAGATGGCGCGCCGCATCGTGGTCAACGCCAAGCTGCGCCGCCCCGGCGTTTGTGGTGCCACGGAGACGCTGCTGATCGACGCTTCCATCGCCCCGTCCCTGCTGCCGCTGCTGGTGGCCGATCTGCGTACAGGCGGCTGCGATTTCCGCGCCGATGCCCGCGCCCAGGCGATCGTGCCCGGCCTGCCCGCCGCCAGCCCCGCCGATTTCGACACCGAATGGCTGGAAAAAATCATCTCGGTCGCGGTGGTGGACGGTGTCGACGACGCCATCGCCCATATCCGCCTTCACGGCAGCGAGCACACCGACGCCATCATCACCGAGGATGCCGAGGCCGCCGCCCGCTTCCTCAACGGTGTCGACAGCGCGGTGGCGCTGTGGAACGCCTCGACTCAGTTCTGCGACGGCGGCGAATTCGGCTTCGGCGCCGAGATCGGCATCGCCACCGGCCGCATCCATGCTCGTGGCCCGGTCGGCCTCGAACAGCTCACCACCTTCCGCTACCTCGTCACCGGCTCCGGTCAGATCCGTCCGTGACCAACCCCTCGCCCCGTGGCGACCGGCGGCGGATGCGCATCGGCCTGCTTGGTGGCTCGTTCAACCCGCTGCATGAGGGCCATCTGCACGTCGCCCGAATTGCGCTGCGGCTGCTTCGCCTGCAACAAATCTGGCTGCTGGTCTCGCCGGGCAACCCGTTGAAGCCGGCAAAGGGCATGGCGCCGTTCGCCACCCGGCTGCAACAGGCCGCGGCGCAGGTCGACGGCAGGCGCATCCTGGCCACCGGCATCGAAGCCGGCCTCGGCACCCGCTACACCGCTGACACCCTGGCCGCGCTGCTGATCCGCTTCCCGCGTGCGCGCTTCGTCTGGCTGATGGGCGCCGATAATCTCGAGCAACTGCCGCACTGGCGGCACTGGCGCAACATTGCCGCGCAGGTCGCAATTGCCGTGTTGCCCCGTCCTACCTACAATCACCGCGCGCTGTCCGGACAGGCGGCGAGGACGCTGCGTGCGATGCGCCTACCCGCACGCGCGGCGCCCGTCCTGGCCAACGCGACGCCGCCGGCCTGGGTGTTCTTGCCCACGCCGCAACACACCGCCTCTGCCACAGCCATCCGCGCTGCACGCGCAGCGTAGAGAATCAGGAGCCTGCCACCATCGCCAGAAAACCCCCCGCGTCCGACCCGCCCCGTCGTGGCGCCGCCAAGCCGGCCGAACCACGCAAGCGCAGGGCGCCCGTCGCTGCCGTGCCCGCCCCTCCGGGCACGCCGCGCAAGAAAGCTGCCGCCGCCGGCCCGGCCAAGCCCGCCACCCGCCGCGTCACCCCCCGCCGCGTCAAGCCGCCGGTCGAAACCGAACGGCTGGACATGTTGCAGGCGCTGATCGTCGCCAGCCTGGAAGACGACAAGGCCGAGAACGTCGTTGCCATCGACCTCGCCGGCCGCGCCTCCTTCGCCGACCGGATGGTGATCGCCAGCGGCCTGGCCGATCGGCAGATCAGCGCCATGGCGCAGCATCTAGATGAGAAGCTGCACAAGGCCGGCGTTACCCGCATCCAGATCGAAGGCGCCAATGGAGCCGACTGGGTGCTGATCGACGTTGGCGACATCATCGTGCATCTGTTCCGCCCGGAGGCCCGCGAGGCCTACGCGCTGGAAAAGATGTGGGGTGCGGATTTCGACGACGAAGCCGCCGCGGTCCAACCGGCTGCGGAGCCCGAAGCTGGCTGAAACGCGGCTGGTCGCGGTGGGGCGGATGGGAACGGGGCCTGAGCAGGCCCTGTTCGCCCGCTACACCGCCCGGCTGCGCCCGCCCTTGCGCGTAATAGAACTGCCCGACGGGCGCGGTAGCCCTTCCGAGATCAAGAGGCGCGAAGGCGACGCCCTGCTCGCCGCCATCCCCGACGGCGCGCTGGCCATTGCGCTCGACGCCGGCGGCAGCGAACCTGACAGCCTCGCGCTGGCCACCCGCCTGATCGCCTGGCGCGACTCCGGCCGCATCCTGTGTTTTGTCATCGGCGGCGCCGAGGGGTTTGACGGCCGAATCCTTGCCCGCGCCGATTTTGTGTTCTCGCTCGGCAAGCTGACCTGGCCGCATATGCTGGTCCGCGTGATGCTGGCTGAACAACTCTATCGCGCCCAGAGCATCGCCTCTGGCCATCCATACCACCGGGCGGGGCGCCCCGTTCCCGGCGGTTGATGTTCGGGGGCTGGTTCGGGCTGGTCTCCGATTTAACGGATAATTGTTGGAACTGCGGGTTGATGCCGGGCGGTGCAGCGATGATATTGGAACGAACCGTTTTTCGCGCCGAACTTTGTGGGGCATGACGGTTACCGAGCCGGCAATAAAAATAGGCTTTGACATCGGTATCGATTGAAAAATACGGGGAGTCGTCCGCGATGGTCTTTGAAGAGTTGAAGAAATTCGTTCAGAATGATTTTATCAAAGATCTTTCTCCAAAATTGCGGGGTGGAGTATGTTATTATCTGTGCGAGTTCATGGATGTGCATGTTCTGAGCCCATGGCGTGTAATTACCCACCCCCATTTTGAAGCGTGATTTTCCGCGCTGGGGCGCGCCGGGCGATTGTCAGGCCAGCGTGGCGACGATGACGTCGAAGGGGTTCGCGCCCTTGAGCCTGGCGGTGTCGATTGTGGTTCGCACGTC
>CAIRTN010000459.1 GCA_903881515.1 uncultured Rhodospirillales bacterium
GACGTGCGAACCACAATCGACACCGCCAGGCTCAAGGGCGCGAACCCCTTCGACGTCATCGTCGCCACGCTGGCCTGACAATCGCCCGGCGCGCCCCAGCGCGGAAAATCACGCTTCAAAATGGGGGTGGGTAATTACAAATTGCTCGGTGGCATCGTTGCTAATAACTGCTCGATTGCGGCCAACTCCGCGCAGAGCCTGCTGTGTTGCAGTTTTGGAATCATGGCATTGCTCCTGCCGGAGGCGGGTTACCGTTGGGCGCCTGTTTTGCAGCGAGAAGTTTGCGCGCCGTCGCATCGTCGCCGGTTACGGCAAGTGGAACGGTCAACATTCCCTTCCAGAGTCCAGACCGACGATGAGAAAACAAGCCAAACCAGAATCTCGTAAAATTAACGACATCTTCGGCGGAAGAGTCTAATTCTATATACTGTGTATCACATTTATATTTATTCTTATTTTCCCTTGGAGAAAAAATATCGCGATATACATTACAAAATCCAGCCCATGCTATTGGGTCTTTTGCCCCAATCGGACGACGAAAAAAGGTAATAATATCAATGTCATTGGGATCCCGGCCCTCAAGGTTTTCAATGTCTTCCAGAATGCTCCCATTTAGCCACTGAAAGCCTTCAACGATCCCACGCGCTGACAGAGGAGTGCAGACAACTGTCACGTCCAGAGCGGGGCGGGTGGGTGAAATTTGGTGGAGTTGGGGAGGGGCATTTGGCGCTTTGCGTGTGACTCCTGGATCGCGACACTTCGTTCGCGATGACGGTGGGGAGGTTGGCGCGGGTGGGGGAGGGCTACGTGGTGACGGCTTGTGTCGAGGGTTTGGGGTGCCTGGGCGATTGGCTGGCGTGAGGGGGAGAGTCCTGGATTGTCACGGCACCAAGTGGCGCCTCGCAATGACGGATTTTATTATGGTTTGGTAGCGATACCGATGCGGTCGCGCGCGCTTAAGTAGCGGGTTTCCAAAGGCCCTCGGCCTTTGGCGGGTTCCAAGGGCAGAGCCCTTGGCCTTCCTTACGAAGCGCCCAAAGCCCGCAGCACAATCGACGGCGTGAGGATTTGCGGCAGGATTTCTGGGGGGCGGCCGGGGAGGAAGACGGCGTAGAGCGGCACGCCGTCGCGGCCGTTGGCGCGGAGGAAGTCGGTGATGGTGGCGTCCTGGCGGGTCCAGTCGCCCTTCAGATACGCGACGTTGTTGGCGGCGAAGGCGGCGCGGACGGAGTCTGGGGCGAGGGCGACGCGTTCGTTGACGAGGCAGGTGACGCACCAGGCGGCGGTCATGTTGACGAAGACGGGACGGCCTTCGGCGCGGAGGGCGGCGAGGCGGGCGGGGGTGTAGGGTTCCTGGCCGGATTGCAGGGCTTCGGCCTGGGCGGGGGGCGCGGCGGCGAGGCCGGGGAGCAGAGCGAGGGTGGCGAGGGCGGCGAGGGCAGCGGGGGCGAGGAACCAGCGGGGGCCGCCGTGCTGGCGGACGCCGAGGGCCCAGGCGGCTAGGGCCAGGAGCACGAGGCCGGCGCTGGCGGCGAGGACGCCGGCGGGGCCGGTTTGCTGGCTGAGCACCCAGACCATCCAGGCGGCGGCGCCGTACATCGGGAAGGCCATGGCTTGCTTGAAGAGGGTCATCCAGTGACCGGGGCGGGGGAGCAGGCGGGCGAGGGCGGGGGTGAGGGAGATCGCGAGGTAGGGGGCGGCGAGGCCGAGGCCCATGACGGCGAAGACAAGGATGGTGACGACGGCGGGGGCGGCGAGGGCGGCGGCGATGGCGGCGCCCATGAAGGGGGCGGTGCAGGGGGTGGCGACGAGGACGGCGAGGACGCCGGTGAAGAACTGGCCGGCGAGGCCTTCTTTTTCCGTGAGTTTCTGGCCGGCGGCGGTGAAGCGGCCGTGAACGAGGAAGACGCCGGAGAGGTTGAGGCCCATGAGGAAGAGCAGCCAGGCCAGTACGGTGACGAAGAGGGGGGACTGGAACTGGAAGCCCCAGCCGACGGCGTCGCTCGCGGTGCGGGCGGCGAGGAGGGCGGCGGCGACGCCAGCGAAGGTGAGCAGGATGCCTGTTGTGTAGGCGGCGGCGTGACGGGCGGCGTGTCGGCGGGAGGTGGCGGACATGCCGGCGAGGGCGGCGGCCTTGAGGGCGAGGACGGGGAACACGCAGGGCATCAGGTTGAGGATGATGCCGCCGAGGAAAGCGAAAAGCAGGGTCTGCCAGAGCGGGGCCAGGGGGGCGGGGGCGGCGCCGGGTTGGGCGTCGATCTGCAGGGCCTGGGTCTGGCCGGTGCGGTCGTGGAGGGTGAGCACGCCGGTGAGGGGTTGGTTGGGTTTGGCGCCGGTGAGCGCGAGGGTGAAGCCTTCGGCGGTGCGGGCGAAGGGTTGGGGGGCGGCGGGCTGGATGGCGTCCGGGGTGTCAGGGGCGAACCAGGCGGAGGTAATGGCGTCGGGCGCGGTGACGGCGAGGATGCCGTCGGGCGAGATGCGGGCGGGGAAGGGGCTGGGGCGGGGGGCGGCGGCTTCGGCGGCTTGGAAGAGCGGGGATTGGGCGGAAGGGGCGGGGGTTCCGGCGGGGAGGGTCAGGCGGAAGGTGCCGTCTTCGGGGACGCAGATGTTGTTGCAGACCAGCCAGGTGGCGGTGGCTTGCAGGGTGAGGGCTGAGGGGGCGGTGATGGTGATGGGCAGGGTGACTTCGCCGGAGTAGCCCCACGTCATTAGCGGGCCTTCGGGCTGCTGCGCGGGGGCGGGCCAGGCGATGTCTGAGGCGGTGGCGCCGTCGGGGAGTTTCAGGGTGAGGGTGGGGGCGACGCCGGCGTCGCCGGGGTTTTTCCAGTAGGTGTGCCAGCCGGGGGCCATGCGCAGGCGGAGGGCGGCACGGAAGGGTTGGCCTGGGGCGATGTGGTCGGTGTCGGTGATCAGGGTGGCGGTGGCGCGCGGCGAGGCGACCGGCGGGGATTCGGCGGCCAGGGCGGGGAGGGCGAGCAAAAGTGCGGCAAGCAGGGCTTTGAGCAGCATGATGCCATCATATGGGGTTGCGCGGGCCGCGGTGCATGGTAGCGGGGAGGCGTGATCGAGCCCCTCCCCGTTACATCCGCCCTGCCGGAATTGGAAGCTGCGCTTGCGGATGGGCGCAATGCGGTGCTGGTGGCGCCGCCTGGCGCGGGCAAGACGACGCTGGTGCCGCTGGCGCTGCGCGATGCGGCATGGCTGGGCGGGCAGCGGATTGTGATGCTGGAACCGAGGCGGCTGGCGACGCGGGCGGCGGCGACGCGGATGGCGAGTCTGCTGGGCGAGGCGGTGGGGCAGAGCGTGGGGTATCGCACGCGGATCGACAGCGCGGTTTCGCCGGGGATGCGGGTGGAGGTGGTGACCGAGGGGTTGCTGGTGCGGCGGTTGCTGGGCGATCCGGGGCTGGACGGCGTGGGCCTGGTGATCCTGGACGAGGTGCATGAGCGGTCGCTCGAGGCGGATCTGGCGTTGGCGCTGTGTCTGGATTTGCAGCGGCAGTTGCGGCCGGAACTCAGGCTGCTGGCGATGTCGGCGACGGCGGATGGGGCGCGGCTGTCGGCGTTGATGGATGCGGTGGTGGTGGAGAGCCTGGGGCGGATGTTCCCGGTGGAGGTGCGGCACGCGAAGCGGGATGTGACCGACGCACGGGATCTGCCGGTGGCGATGGCGGCGGCGATCCGGGGCGTGCTGGCCGAGGATCTCGGTGATGTGCTGGCGTTCCTGCCGGGGATGGGGGAGATCCGGCGGACGGAGGCGGCGCTGGCGGGGTGCGGCGCGGTGGTGCTGGCGCTGCACGGCGATCTGCCGCCGGCGGAGCAGGATCGGGCGTTGCGGCCGGCGGAGGGTCGGCGGGTGGTGCTGGCGACGTCGATCGCGGAGACGTCGTTGACGGTGCCGGGGGTAAGGGTGGTGGTGGATGGCGGATTTCGCCGGGCACCGCGGCTGGATGCGGCGACGGGGCTGACGCGGCTGGCGACGCTCAGGATCAGCCGGGCGGCGGCGGAGCAAAGGGCGGGGCGGGCGGGGCGCGAGGCGCCGGGGGTGGCGGTGCGGCTGTGGACGACGGCGATGCATCGCGGCATGCCGCCGTTCGATCGGCCGGAGATGCTGGAGGCGGAGCTGTCGGGCCTGGCACTGGATTGCGCGGCCTGGGGCACGACGCCGGGGGATTTGCGGTTTGCCGATCCGCCGCCGGCGGGCGCGCTGGCGGCGGGGGTGGCGCTGCTGGGCGATCTCGGCGCGCTGGCGGATGGGGCGTTGACGGAGTTGGGGCGGCGGATGGCGCGGCTGGGGGCGCATCCGAGGCTGGCGGCGATGATGCTGGCGGCCGAGACCGAGGGAGAGGCGGCGCTGGCGGCGGATATCGCGGCGATCCTGGAGGAGCGGGATCCGATGCGGGCGCCGGATGCGCCGTGCGATATCGGGCTGCGGGTGGCGATGGTCGAAAGCGGGCAGGCGAATGTGATCCGCCGGGCGGCGCAGCAGTACAAGGCGCGGTTGCGGGTGCGGGCGGTCTCTGAGGGCGATGCGGGGCGGTTGATCGCGGCGGGGTTTCCGGACCGGATCGCGCAACGGCGCGGCGAGCCGGGGAGTTTCCGGCTGTCGGGCGGGGGCGGGGCGAAGCTGTCGGTGGCCGATCCGCTGGCGAAGGCGCCGTTGCTGGCGGTGGCGAGCCTGGAGATGAAGCTGGGGGCGCGGATACGGCTGGCGGCGGCGCTGGATGTGGGGAATTTGCCGGCGGTGCTGGCGGCACGGGTGACGGAGGCGGTGGAGTCGGGCGTCGATCCGGTGAGCGGCAGCGTGCTGGCGCGGCGGCGCAAGCGGCTGGGGGCGCTGGTGCTGGAGGATCGCACCGAGGCGGCCGATCCGGCGGAGACGGCGGCGGCGCTGGCCAGGGCGGCGAAGATCGAGGCGCTGCCGTGGAGCGATGCGGCGCGGCAGATGCAGGCGCGGGTGGCGTGGATGGGGGGGCTGGAGCCGGAAGCGTGGCCGGATCTGTCGGACGCGGCGCTGGCGGCGACGCGGGAGGTGTGGCTGGCGCCGCATCTGTTCGGGGCGACGCGGGTGGGCGATCTGGCGAAGCTCGATCTGCTGGTGGTGCTGCGCGGGATGCTGGACTGGGCGGCGGCGGCGCGGCTGGACAAGGAGTTGCCGACGCATCTGGGGCTGCCCGGCGGGCGTGCAGCGGTGGACTATACGCAGCCGGTGCCGGTCGCCGAGGCGCGGGCGCAGGCGTTCTATGGGCTGAGCGAAACGCCGAAGCTGGCGGGCGGGCGGGTGGAGCTGCGGCTGGGCCTGCTGTCGCCGGCAATGCGGCCGGTGGCGATCACCGCCGACCTGGGCGGGTTCTGGCGCGGGGCGTGGGCCGATGTGCGCAAGGACATGCGCGGGCGGTATCCGCGGCATAACTGGCCGGAAGATCCGTGGGTGGCTCAGCCGGCGCGGAAATGATCCGCGGGCGAACATGTCCGAGGCTTAAGTTGTCTGTTAATCTTCCCCCGGGTACTTACGACATCGGAATACATTAACACGGAGCCTTGCGCATGTCCCTGATGTCTCGCCGTATGGTCCTGGGGGGAGTAGCCGGAGCCTTGGCCGCGCCGCCGCTGAGCCGGCGGGCCGAGGCGCGGACCGGGCCGGAGAGTTTCGCGCCGCTGATCAAGCGGGTGCTGCCGAGCGTGGTGAATATCGCGGTGACCGAGACGGTGGCGGGCCCCGACCCGCTGGCCAATCTGCCGCCGGAGTTCCGCCAGCTGTTCCGCGACCGGTTCAAGCAGCGTCGCCAGCAGGTGCAGGGCGCCGGGTCCGGCTTCATCATCGATGCCTCGGGCATCATCGTTTCCAACAACCATGTGGTCGGCAGCGCCGATACCATCGTGGTGAGCCTGTCCGACGGAACGCAACTCCCGGCCAAGCGGATCGGCACCGATGATCTGACCGATATCGCGGTGATCCAGGTGCAGCCGACCAAGCCGCTGGCGGCCGTCACCTGGGGCGACAGCCGGGCGATGGAGGTGGGCGATTGGGTAATCGCCGCGGGCAATCCGTTCGGGCTGGGCGGTTCGGTCTCGGCCGGCATTGTCTCGGCGCGCGGACGGGATCTCGGCGTCGGCATCCAGGACGATTTCATCCAGATCGACGCGCCGATCAATCCGGGCAATTCCGGCGGGCCGCTGTTCAATGCCGATGGCCAGGTGGTGGGGATCAACACCGCGATCTTCTCGCCCACCGGCAGCTCGGTCGGCATCGGCTTCGCCATTCCCAGCGCGGTGGCGATGGATATCGTGGCACAACTGCGTTCCACAGGGCGGATCGAGCGCGGCTGGCTTGGGGTGCAGTTGCAGGATGTCGAGGCGTCCGCGCGCTCTGGGGCGGCGGCCGGCGTGGCGGCGGTGGATCGCACCGGTCCTGCGGCGCGCGGCGGGCTGCGGCCGGGCGACCTGGTGGTGGCGGTGAATGGACAACCAACGGAAACCGCGCGTGCGCTGATCCGCACAGTGGCGGCAACGCCGCCAGGGCAAAGCGTGCAACTGCTGATACTGCGCCAGGGCCGCAGCATGGAATTGAGCATCACCGTCGGCCGCCGGCCGCGGACCGAGGAGAACTGACAATGCGTATCCTAGTCGTCGAGGACGACCGCGACGTGAGCGGCTTCGTGGTGAAGGGGCTCAAGGAAGCCGGCCACGTCGTCGAACACGCCGATAACGGCCGGGACGGTCTGTTCATGGCGGCAAGCGAGAATTTCGACGCGATCGTGCTCGACCGCATGCTGCCGGGCGGGGTGGACGGGCTGCGCCTGCTTGAAACCCTGCGCAGCCAGGGCAACAGCACGCCGGTGCTGTTCCTGTCGGCGATGGCGCAGGTCGATGACCGGGTGAAGGGCCTGAAGGCCGGTGGCGACGACTACATGACCAAGCCGTTCGCCTTCGCCGAACTGCTCGCCCGCGTCGAGGCGCTGACACGGCGGGGCAAGTCCGAGGGGCCGCAGACCAAGCTGGTGGTCGCCGATCTGGAGATGGATCTGCTCAGCCGCTCGGTGCGCCGGGCGGGACAGAAGATCGACCTGCAGCCGCGCGAGTTCCGCCTGCTGGAGTTTCTTATGCGCCATGCCGGTCAGGTGGTGACGCGGACCATGCTGCTGGAGGGCGTGTGGGACTATCATTTCGACCCGCAGACCAACGTGATCGACGTGCACGTGTCCAGGCTGCGGCAGAAGGTGGACAAGCCGTTCCCTACGCCGCTGATCCATACCGTGCGCAATGCCGGGTATATGCTGCGGCCTGAAGCGCCCTAGGCCTCGGCGGAAGGATGTCGCCTTGCCCCTGATCCGGACGCGACTGTCACGGCGGTTGCGGATGCTGCGTCTGCGCGTGGCGATGCCGGCCGACGAGGTGTTGCGCTCGGCCGGCGTGCGGTTCGGCATGATCTATGCCGCGCTGTTCGGCATTAGTTCGGTGGCGCTGGCGGCGTTCTTGTGGTGGTCCACCGCGGGCGTGCTGGAGCGGCAGATGGACGATGCCATCAATGCCGACGCGCAGGGGCTGTCGGAACACTACGCCGATGGCGGGCTGCCTGGGCTGATCGACACGATCGAGCAGCGGCTGGCCGGCAATGTCGATGATGACGCGTTGTATCTGCTGGTTGATCCCGGGTTCCGGCGGATCGCCGGCAATCTCGATGCCTGGCCGACGCATTTGGCGATGGACGAGGCCTGGACCGACACGCGGATTGCGCGCGGCAAGCAGCAGCGCATGCAGGTGCGGCTGCATCAGTTCGAAGTCGCAGGTGGGTTTCACTTGCTGATCGGGCGCGATGTGCGCTCGACGGGCGAGATGCGCCGGCTGATGGCGGACGCGATGATCTGGGCCGCGGCGATCGCTTTTGTGCTGGGCAGTTTCGGCGCCTGGGCGGTGCGCGGGCTGTTCCGCGCGACGTTGGCCGACGTGTCGGAAACAGCGCGGGCAATCGGGGCGGGGGATCTGACGCGGCGGGTGCGGATGACCGGGCAGGGCGACGAGTTCGACCTGTTGGCCGAGACGATCAACGACATGCTGGACCGCATCGGCCGGCTGATGGATGGGGTGCGGCAGGTATCGAACGCCATCGCTCATGATCTGCGCACGCCGATCACCCGGGCACGGGCGCGGCTGGAGGATGCGGCGCGGCACGCGGTGGGCGAGGCCGATCTGCGCGCGGCGATCGAGCGGGCGCAGGCGGATCTGGATGGGATCGTCGGCGTGTTTCAGGCGCTGCTGCGCATTGCCGAGATCGAGGCCGGGGCGCGCCGTTCGGCGTTCGCGCAAGTCGATGCGGCGCCGCTGATGAACGATCTCGTCGAGCTCTATGATGCGGTCGCGGAAGAGGCCGGACAAGGGCTGGAGGCCGAAATTCCAGAGCACCTGTCCATGTTCGGCGACCGCGACATGATCCAGCAGGCAGTCGCCAACCTATTGGACAACGCGCTGAAATTCTCGCCGCCGGGCCGGGCAATTCGGCTGGAGGCGCATCGCGACGCGCATGGCATCTCGATCACGGTGGCGGATCACGGGCCGGGGATTCCCGAGGCCGACCGGACAAGGGCGACCGAGCGCTTCTTCCGCGGCGAAACCGCCCGCTCCACACCGGGATCCGGGTTGGGGCTGGCGTTGGTGCAGGCGGTCGCCGTGCTGCATGGCGGGACGCTGACATTGGAGGACAACGAACCCGGGCTGCGTGCGGTCTTGCGGCTGCCCGATGGCGAGCCGCGGCGCTTGACAGCGCCGTAGTCGCCGGCCGACACGTTCCGCCATGTTGAATGTCATTCACCGCGGATCTACCGAACCAGGGTATCTGGCACTCGCGTTCACCGCGATGGTGCAGACGCCCTTGCTGCGGGTGATCGCGGATAATCGCCGGCCCGCGGCGGGGGCATATATTTGCCTTGTGCCAATGGCCGATCCCGCTGATCTCCTGCCGCGAGTCGGGCTGGGCTGGCATTATAGTGAACTCGAGCCTGAGATCCTGACAGACCTTCGGGCCGGGCGGTCGGCGTTGCTGTTTGACCAGTGCAGTGGCGGCCCCGCGATCACCGCCGCACTGCTGGAATCGTTGTACGTCTGGGTGGAAGCAAATCAACTGCCGGCGGGGCAGGTGATCTGGCTGACGCCGGATCGCGCGGCGGCGGAACGGGCGCGGGCGGAGGCGGGTATGCGGGCCAATCTGATCCGGTTCGCCTATTTTGATTTCCCGTTGCGCGCGGTCGCCTGGCAGTTCGCAATGCAGGCGCGGGCACCGGTGCTCGGCCGTGACGTCGAGGCGGCGATCGCGCGATTGCTGGACCCGGCCAGCAAGGACCAGGTGCTGCTGTGCGCTGGCGCGGATGCCGCTGAACTTGGTGAGGTGGGGGGTATCCTGCCGATGCCGGCGGGACGCCACGCCGATCCGCAGACCTTCGCGCGAAGCCATTTTTCCCTGGTGCGGGCGGGCGCTGGGCATGGTGGCGTGGCGATGGCGTTCTGCATGGGACATCCGGTGCTGGTGCGCGGGGAAAGCGGGCAGGTGGCGTGGATGAAAGCGCTTGGGTTCCAGGACTGGTCGCCAGTGTTGGACCGCAGCAGCGAATTGCTGCCGGCAGGTCCGTTGCAGGTTGCCGCGGCGATGTACGAAGCGCGCCGGCAGGCCGGTCTGGTGCGGGCGAGCGGTACGCAATGGCTCATGGCGACGCGCGAGGTTTCGGCATTCAACATCCGCCACGCGATGAGTGGCGGCCTGCTGCACGCTTGCAACGAGATGATCGACGCCCGGTTGATCGAACTGTTGCGCGGATTGATCGACTAGCGCATTTTCCGTTTGGATATCCGTACGGATATTGCGTTGGCCATTGTTCGAACGCGTATTTTTGGATTGCTCAACCTCGTTAGTCGTCGCGGCAGGAAGTTTCAGCATGAAGAAGGCTTTGGTTTGCGGCGCCGGCGGGTTCATCGGCGGGCATCTGGTGCGGCGATTGAAGCAAGAGGGGTTCTGGGTGCGGGGCGTGGATCTGAAGTTCCACGATTACGCCGAGACCGAGGCCGACGATTTCCTGATCGGCGACCTGCGGGAGCCTAGCGTCTGCCGGGCGGTGGTCGATACCAGATTCGATGAGGTCTACCAGCTTGCCGCCGACATGGGGGGGCCGGGTTCATCTTCACCGGCGAGAACGACGCGGACATCATGCATAACTCCGCGACGATCAACCTCAATGTGCTCGATGCCTGCCACAAGCGGAATGTGAAGACGATCCTCTATTCGTCGTCGGCCTGTATGTATCCGGCTTACAACCAGGACGATCCCGACAACCCGAACTGCGCCGAGGAAAGCGCCTATCCTGCGGCACCTGATAGCGAATACGGCTGGGAAAAACTGTTCAGCGAGCGGCTGTTTCTGGCGTACCGGCGCAATCACGGCTTGCAGGCGCACGTGGCGCGGTACCACAATATCTTCGGACCGGAAGGCACTTGGACCGGCGGGCGGGAAAAGGTGCCGGCTGCGATCTGCCGCAAGATCGCGATGGCGAAAAGTGGCGATGCGATCGAGGTGTGGGGCGATGGCCGGCAGACGCGGTCGTTTCTATATGTCGATGAATGCGTCGAGGGTTCGATCCGGCTGATGCGGTCGGGTTTTGCCGGCCCGGTCAATGTCGGCTCGGACGAGATGGTGACGATCAACCAGTTGGTCGACATGGTCGCCGACATCGCCGGCAAGCGGATCGAGAAGCGGCATATTCCCGGACCGCAGGGCGTGCGCGGGCGCAATTCGGACAATCGGCTGATCCGCGAAAAACTGAACTGGGCGCCAAGCCAGAGCCTGCGCGCGGGGCTGGAGAAAACCTATGCCTGGATCGAAACGCAGGTGCGGCGCAACGCCGGATAGTCAGGCCACCCGGCCGGAATCATCGATCAGGATCCGCCAAGCGCCATCGGGATGCCGGCGCAGCACCAACCGGGCTGTCCCGCTTTGGCGGTTGCGCGTGCCGTCGGCATTGGCGCGTCGGGCGGTCCACTGCGTGCTGACCAGGGCGATATCGGTTCCGGTTTCAAGTTCGGAGGTAACGGTGATGTGCAAGGCGATGCCCAGCCCAAGCACCGCCGAATACGCCGCCTGGATCGCCGCCAGACCCGCAACCGCCCGGCCGCGGCCAGGAGAAAGCACCGCCTCGGCGTCATAAAGGGCGAGGACATCCTCGATCCGCGCCTCGTTGAAGGCGGATTGGAAGCCTGCGATAACATCGCGAGGCGAGTGTGCGCGAATTTGCGGCTCCGTCGGCGAAAGAGAGTAGCAGCACTGTGACGCGCCTAACCCGACAACGGGAAGCGGCGCCATACACAAGTGCCGGAAATGTTATGCTTTTAACGCCAATTGGGCAGAATTAACGCTGTTGTGATGCTCGGCAGGCAGGAGAACGAACCATGCGATGGATATTGGCAGCGACGCTGATGCTTGGAACAACCGCGGCACAGGCCGACGGCGGCGCACGGATCGGCGAGGTCGACACAACCTTCCGCCTCGTCGGCAAGAACGACAAGGTCGTGGTCGACCGCTACGATGATCCGCGGGTGGAAAACGTCGCCTGCTACGTCAGCCGCGCCGAGACCGGCGGCGTCGCCGGCTCGCTCGGTTTCGCCACCGACCCCAACCGTTTCTCCATCGCCTGCCGTGCCGTCGGCCCGGTGCGGCTGCGCGAAAAAACCATCCCCACCAACGAGGTGGTGTTCGGCGAAAAGATGAGCCCGCTGTTCAAGGAAATCCGCGTCAGCCGGATGGTCGACACCGAAAAGCGCGTGCTGGTTTACGTCGTCTGGTCCACCATTTCGCTCGGCAAGGGCGGCAGCGCCTTCAACAGCGTCACCGCGGTGCCGCTCGACCGCTGATCACGCCGGCACCCGCAACCCGGTCGCCGGCTGCACCACGCCGCCGCGCACCGAGCCCGGCGCGATGTCGCCCCACAGGAGGTCGAACCCCTCCGGCAGCGCGCGGCTGTCCGGCACCGCCAGCCACAGCCGCAGCAGCAGCCGGTCCTGCCGGCTGGCCTCGTCATCGGTGTAGCCAGTCCGCCCGTGATAGATGACGTGGTTGTTCAGCAACTGGATATCGCCCGGCACGAACGGGCTGTGCAGGCACAGCTCCTCGGCGATCTCCGCCAGCAGATCGAGCGCCGCAATCTGCGCCGCGCTCAACCGCGGCACGCTATCGACCTCCTGCGCCTGCTCGACATAGGTGCGCGAATACTGGCTGGTGATCCGCCCATCGGCGAAGCCGAACACCGGCTGCGCGAACACCCGCTCCACCCCCGGCCCGTCCTCGTCCGACGGCCGCATCCGCCAGTAATCGCCGCACAGCGCCCCCAGCAGGTCCGGCCGCCGCCGCAGCATCTCGTTATGGATCGCCGGAATGCTCACTAGCTTCGACACCCCGCCCGACGCCGCATTGCGCACGCACAGCAGCGCGATCACATCGCAACGGTCGGTATGCCAGCGCAGCGGCCCCGACGCGCGAGACCGCGCCCGTGCCGTGGCCACCCGCCCTTCCTTGGTCGGCGCGAAGCTCTGCACCGCCCGCTTCGTCTCGTCGCGCACCTCGCCCATGATCTCGCCGGTGGCGTTCTGATACACCGCCGTGCCCAGATGCCGGCCGATGCCCCAGAAGATCTGCCGCAGATCATCCTCCGAATACCGCGCCACAGGCAGCCCGCGCAGCCGCGCACAGCCCCGCCCGTCCTCGAGTTCCGCGCTCACCGCCGCCAGCAACGGCGCCGTCAACGGCAGCGGAAAATCGGCCGTGCCGAACCCGAACAGCGCCTTCCCCCGCACGCCGGCCAGCGCGGCATCGATCTCGGTGCACTGCGCGTCATCCAGGGTAAAGATCCAATCCCCCGCCGCCGCTAGCTCCGCCCCGGTCCACACCGATCGTCCCGTCAACTCTGCGCGCATCCCCGCCCCCGATTTCCTTGAGGCAGCGAAACGCACCCCGCCCCGCACGTCAATCCGGCTTTCGTTTGCCGCCATGCGCGGATTCCTGTAGGTCTCCGCCGATTCCGGAAACAGTCGCCATGACCCGCACCGCCAGCATCACCCGCACCACCTCGGAAACCGACATTTCCGTCGCCCTCGATCTCGACGGCACCGGAAAGGCCGACATCGCCACCGGCATCGGCTTCCTCGACCATATGCTAACCGCCCTGTCCCGCCATTCGCTGATCGACATGACGATCCGCGCCAAAGGCGACCTGCATATCGACTTCCATCACACCACCGAGGATGTCGGCATCGTCATCGGCCAGGCCCTGTCGCGCGCCATCGGCGACAAAAAGGGCATCTGCCGCTTCGGTCACGCCGTGATCCCGATGGACGAAGCCCTGGCCGAAGCCGCGATCGACCTGTCGGGCCGCCCCTTCCTGGTCTGGTCCGCCCCGATGCCCACCCAAAAGGTCGGCGAGATGGACAGCGAACTGTTCGAGGAGTTCTTCCGCGCGCTGTCGACCCACGCCGCCATGGCGCTGCACGTCACCGCGCGCGCCGGCAGCAACACCCATCACATCGCCGAGGCCTGCTTCAAATCCGTCGCCCGCGCCCTGCGACAGGCCGTCTCGCCCGACCCGCGCACCGCGGGCGTGGTGCCCTCCACCAAGGGGGCGCTGTGAAAACCTGGACGGCGCATGTCTCGCCCAGCCAGCCGCCGGTGATCGTCGCCGAGGGCTTCGCCTGGGGCGCGTTCCTGTTCGGCCCGCTCTGGCTGCTGCGGCACCGCGCCTGGGCCGCCGCCGTCGTCGTGCTGTGCGTCACCGTGTTCATCGCGCTCCGCCTGCCCGAAGCCATGCGCCCGCCGCTCCTGTTGCTGCTGGCAATGGCCCAAGGCATCTTCGGCCATGACCTGCGTCGCGAGGCGCTCGGCAGGCGCGGCTTCGTGCAGGCGCACATCCTCGCCGCCCGCGACGCCGACGCCGCCTTCGCCCGCCTAATCGCCGCCCGCCCGGAACTCGCGGTGCTTGCGGCGCAATGAAGGTCGCGGTCATCGATTACGGCAGCGGCAACCTGGCCTCGGCCTCCCGCGCCCTGGCCCTGGCCGCCTCCCGGCTGAACCTCGACGCCGAAGTCACCATCACCGCCGACCCCGATTACGTCCGCGCCGCCGACCGCATTGTGCTGCCCGGCCAGGGCGCCTTCGCCGACTGCGCCGCCGGCCTCGCCGGCGTGCCGGGCCTGCGCGACGCCGTGCTGCACACTGTCGAAGCCGGCAGCCCGTTCCTCGGCATCTGCGTCGGCATGCAACTGATGGCGGCACGCGGCCTGGAACACGAAGTCACCCGGGGCTTCGGTTGGATCAAGGGCGACATCGCCCCGATGGACCCGCCCGCCGCCCTGCGCCTGCCGCAAATGGGCTGGAACGCACTCGAATTCCGCCCCAACGCCCATCCCCTGCTCGCCGGCCTCGAGCCAGGCGATCACGTCTATTTCGTGCACAGCTACGCGCTCGCGGGCGGCGATCCGTCCGAAACCATCGCCACAACCGACTACGGCGGCCCGGTGGTCGCCATGGTCGCCGCCGGCAATCGCGCCGGCACACAGTTTCATGTCGAGAAAAGCCAGGAGGTCGGCCTGCGTATTCTGGCCAATTTCCTGACATGGGTGCCCTGATGTCTGATACGCCAACCCTCTCCGTCGATCGCGTCAGTTCGATCAGCGACGACGACCTGGCCTCGCTCTGCGAAGCTGCCGACGCCGCAATCATCGGCGGTGGCGGCTTCGGCTGGCTCAACCCGCCCGGCCGCCAGGCCCTCGAGCGCTATTTCCGCGGCGTGCTCCTGGTGCCCGAGCGCGAGCTGTTCCTGGCGCGGATGGATAACGTCGTCGTCGGCTCGGCCCAGCTCGTCCGCCCGCCGCGCAACAACGAGGCCCAGGCCTTTGCCGCCCAATTGATGCACGCCTTCGTCGCCCCCTTCGCCCGCGGCCACGGCCTGGCCCGCATGCTGACGGTCAAGGTCGAGGAAGCCGCCCGCGCCATGGGCTACCACGTGCTGAACCTCGACGTGCGCGAAACCCAGACCGCGGCGATCGCGCTCTATGAAACGCTTGGCTACACCGCCTGGGGTACCCACCCGGCCTACGCCCGGGTCGGCGGGCAGACGGTCAGCGGGCGCTTCTTCTACAAGCTGTTGCAGACGGATGCCCGGATCGGGTCGTGAACGGTAGGCAAGGGACAGGAAGCACTCCTTTTTTTGGAAAAAAAGGAGCAAAAAAACTTCTTTCCTCCGCTTGCCCCAGCGCAGGGCTTCAACGTTGAAGCTGGGCGAAGCCCAAACGGATGAAGTTTTTTTGGTTCTTTTTGTTCACAAAAAGAACTCCTTCCCTTCCTTGACTTAGAGAACCTTGATGACCCTCACCCTCTACCCCGCCATCGACCTGAAAGACGGCGCCTGCGTCCGCCTGCGCCGCGGCGAGATGGATGATGCCACCGTCTATTCCGACGACCCCGGTGCCCAGGCCCAGGCCTGGCAGTCCGCCGGCGCCGCCTGGTTGCATGTGGTCGATCTCAACGGCGCCTTCGCCGGCCGTCCGGTGAACGGGCAGGCCGTGGCCGCGATCCTCGCCGCCGCCACCGTGCCGGTGCAGCTTGGCGGCGGCATTCGCGACATGGCGGGCATCGAGAGCTGGCTCGCCGCCGGCGTTTCGCGCGTCATCCTTGGCAGTGCGGCGGCGAAGAACCCGGCTTTGGTGCACGAAGCCTGCCGCGTCCATCCCGGCCGCATCGCCGTCGGCATTGACGCGCGAGACGGCATGGTGGCCACCGAAGGCTGGGCCGAAACCTCCACGCTCTCCGCCAGCGACCTCGCCCGCCGCTTCGAAGATGCCGGCGC
Organism: uncultured Rhodospirillales bacterium; assembly: GCA_903881515.1. Taxonomy (GTDB): domain Bacteria; phylum Pseudomonadota; class Alphaproteobacteria; order Acetobacterales; family Acetobacteraceae; genus CAIRTN01. The sequence goes on from CAIRTN010000459.1 coordinate 15,875, forward strand.
CGCGGCGATCATCTTCACCGATATCGGCCGCGACGGCATGCTCGGCGGATTGAACCTCGAACTGACGGTGGCATTGGCCCAGGGCATCACCACGCCGGTGATCGCGTCCGGCGGTGTCGGCTCCGCGGCTGATCTGTTGGCGCTGCGCGAAGCCGCGCCGCAGGCCGCTCCGGGTCGAATCGACGGGGTAATCGTCGGCCGCGCGCTGTACGATGGCCGGGTCTCGCTTGCCCAAGCCCTCGATATATTAGCCGGATAACCGGATAACTCCCCGACACATTGGTGTCATTTGTGAAGTTGATGCCAGGGGACCATTTTCCGGTCTTGCGCGGCAGAGGCGGCTAAGGGAAACACGCTTCCCCCCGCGCGCGAGGTAGCCGTGCTGAAACTGCGTGTGATCCCTTGTCTGGATGTGAAAGACGGTCGCGTCGTCAAAGGCGTGAACTTTGTCTCGCTGCGCGACGCCGGGGATCCGGTGGAGCAGGCCGTGCTGTACGACGCCGCCGGCGCCGATGAGCTCACCTTCCTCGACATCACCGCCAGCCACGAAAACCGCGACACCATCCTCGACGTCGTCAGCCGCACCGCAGCCCGCGTGTTCCTGCCGCTGACCGTCGGCGGCGGCATCCGCGCAGTGGACGACATGCGCCGCCTGCTGCTGGCCGGCGCCGATAAATGCAGCATCAACTCCGCCGCTGTCGCCCGCCCCGAACTGGTGCGCGAGGCCGCGGTGAAATTCGGCAGCCAGTGCGTCGTCATCGCCGTCGACGCCAAGCGCGCCGGCCCCGGCGAATGGCACGTGTTCACCCATGGCGGCCGGCGTGACACCGGCATCGATGTCGTCTCCTGGTGCAAACAGGTCGTCGCCCTCGGTGCCGGCGAGATCCTGCTCACCAGCATGGACCGCGACGGCACCGGCCAGGGCTTCGACCTCGAATTGCTGCGCGAAGTCTGCGCCGCCGTGCGCGTGCCGGTGATCGCCTCCGGCGGGGTCGGTACGCTCGCGCATTTCGTTGACGGCGCACAGGCCGGCGCCACCGGGCTGCTGGCCGCCAGCGTCTTCCATTTTGGCACCTTCACCATCGCCGAGGTGAAGGCTGCCCTTGCGGCGGCCGGCCTGCCGGTTCGCCTGCCCCGCGCAATACCAGAGGCCGCATAACCATGGCGAAAGCAACGAAGAAACCGGCCGCGAAAAAGCCGGCCAAGAAAGCCGCCGCGAAGACCACCAAGAAGAAGGTCGCCAGCAAGGCTGTGACTGCCAAGCCGGTGAAGAAGATCGCCAAGAAACTGCAGAAGGCCACCGCGGTCGGCAGCACCGCACTGGTGCCGCTGGAGGATCTGGCCGGCGCCGCGGTGCTTGACCGGCTGTGGGCCGTGATCAAAACCCGCCGCACCGCAGACCCGGCGGTCAGCCATTCCGCCCGCCTGCTGGCGCGCGGCACCGCGAAAGTGGCGCAGAAATTCGGCGAGGAAGCCGTTGAATGCCTGATCGAGGCGGTGGCCGGCAACAACACCGCCCTCGTCGCCGAAAGCGCCGACGTGCTGTATCACCTGCTGGTGCTGTGGGTGAACGCCGGCATCGAACCCGGCAAGGTCTGGGCGGAACTGGTGCGCCGCGAAGGCGTCTCCGGCATCGCCGAGAAGGCCGCGCGCCCCGCGGCCGTGCTGTCGGTCGCGTCCACGAAAATTCCCTGAGGTAAGCAATGCCCGTTTCCGGCCTTGGCCCCTACGACCCCAACAACATCTTCGCCCGCATCCTGCGCGGCGAGATCCCCTGCAAGAAGGTCTACGAAGACCAGTGGGCCCTGGCGTTTCACGACATCAACCCGGTTTCCCCGGTGCATGTGCTGGTGATCCCCAAGGGCGCCTATGTCGCGTTCGCCGATTTCTCCGCCACCGCGTCGGCCGAGGAGATTGCCGGCTTCATCCGCGCCGTCGGCACCGTCGCCCGCGACCTCGGGCTGGAAGCGCCGGGCTACCGGCTGCTGGCGAACATGGGCGAGGATTCCGGACAGGAAGTGCCGCATCTGCACTTCCACCTGTTCGGCGGCCGCAAGATGGGCCCCATGCTGACGCGGCCGTTGACATAGGCCTCGCTTTCGACGCACCGTCCGCGCTTCCGAGGGGCGCCCCGTCAAGGGGCTGAGACGCCGCTACATGCGCGGCAACCCTAGAACCTGATCCGGGTCATGCCGGCGTAGGGACGGGGACATCGAACGCCATCCCCGCCTCAAGCCGGCTCCCAGCGCGAGAGGATGCGTCATGAACGTTCACGCCAAGCCAGCCGCCGTCACCACCGGTCCCGTCGCCGGCTCCCGCAAGGTGTATGCCTCGCCCGCCGACCGGCCGGATATCGCGGTGCCGTTCCGCGAGATCGACCTGCACCCCACGGCCAACGAACCGGCATTCCGCATCTATGACACTTCCGGCCCTTACACCGATCCCAACGCGCAGATCGTGCTGGAGGCTGGGTTGCCGGCGATCCGCACCCCCTGGATCGACCGCCGCGCCTTCGCCGCCATCGCCCCGCGCGATGTGAAGCCGGAAGACAACGGCTTCGCCGGCGACAAGCTGGTCCCCGCCTGCCCCGCCCCGCGCACCATCATGGCCGGCCTCACCGCCCGCCCGGTGACCCAGCTTGAGTTCGCCCGCGCCGGCCTGATCACCGAGGAAATGATCTACGTCGCGCACCGCGAAAACCTCGGCCGTGCCGCGATGCATGACGGCGCCCGTGACCGCATCGCCGACGGCGAAAGCTTCGGCGCCGCCATCCCCGATTACGTCACCCCCGAATTCGTCCGCGCCGAGATCGCCTCCGGCCGCGCCATCATCCCGGCCAACATCAATCACCCCGAGCTGGAGCCGACCATCATCGGCCGCAACTTCCTGGTGAAGATCAACGCCAATATCGGCAACTCCGCCGTCACCTCCTCGGCCGCCGAGGAAGTCGAAAAGCTGGTCTGGGCGATCCGCTGGGGCGCCGACACGGTGATGGACCTGTCCACCGGCCGCAACATTCACAACATCCGCTCCTGGATCATGCGCAACTCGCCGGTCCCGATCGGCACCGTGCCGATCTATCAGGCGCTGGAGAAGGTCGGCGGCGATCCCGACAAGCTCGACTGGGAAGTGTTCAAGGACACCCTGATCGAACAGGCCGAACAGGGCGTGGACTACTTCACCATCCATGCCGGCGTCCGCCTCGCCCACGTCCCGCTCACCGCTAAGCGCGTCACCGGCATCGTCTCCCGTGGCGGCTCGATCATGGCGCGCTGGTGCCTGGCGCATCACACCGAGAGCTTCCTTTACGAGCATTTCGGCGACATCGGCGACATCATGCGCAAATACGACGTGTCGTTCAGCCTCGGTGACGGCCTGCGCCCCGGCTCCAACGCCGACGCCAATGACGCCGCGCAGTTCGCCGAACTGGAAACCCTCGGCGAACTCACCAAGGTCGCCTGGTCGAAAGGCTGCCAGGTGATGATCGAAGGCCCCGGCCACGTGCCGATGCATAAGATCAAGGTCAACATGGACAAGCAGTTGCGC
>CAIRTN010000460.1 GCA_903881515.1 uncultured Rhodospirillales bacterium
GACGTGCGAACCACAATCGACACCGCCAGGCTCAAGGGCGCGAACCCCTTCGACGTCATCGTCGCCACGCTGGCCTGACAATCGCCCGGCGCGCCCCAGCGCGGAAAATCACGCTTCAAAATGGGGGTGGGTAATTACAAAAGCGGATCCACTTTCCCGGCCCGCTCCAGCGCCATCAGATCATCGCAGCCACCGATATGCTGCCCATCGATGAAGATCTGCGGCACCGTGGTGATCCCCCCCGAACGCTCAATCGACTCCGCCCGGGCCGCCGATCCGTTCGGTGCCTCGATCTCGCGATAGGCAACCCCCTTCTTGTCGAACAGCGCCTTGGCGCGCGAACAATAGGGGCACCAGTCCTGGGTGTAGATCTCAACATTGGCCATTGCGTGTCTCCTGTCGTAGCCAAAGGTTTGGCTCGCCCCCACGGTTTCGCAATCAATGCGCGCGCGGGTCTGGTACGCGCGCTGCGACGAGCACATCCACCCGCGCCACCCCCGCCGCCAGCAGCGCCTCCGTGCACGCCCCGCACGTCGCCCCCGACGTCAACACATCATCCACCAGCACCACCCGCCTGCCCACCAGCGCCGCCTCCCGCTGCGGCCGAACCACAATGGCCCCCGCAACCTCCGCCCTCCGCGCCGTATGATCCTTCCCCGCCAGCGTCGCAGTCACCCGCACCCGCCGCAATGCATCCGGCAAGACCCGCACCCCGCTCGCCCGCCCCACCGCCCTGGCCAGCAACGCCGACTGATTATACCGCCGCGCAAACAACCGGCTGCGATGCAACGGCACCGGCACCAACAGATCCGCCTCCACCAGCAGCGCGCGACCGGCACGCGCCATCATCGGCCCCAACGCATCGGCCAGATCGGTCCGATCGGCATGTTTCAACGGCAAGATCGCCCGACGTGAAAAAGCATCATACGTCAAAGCCGCCCGCGCCCGCCCCCAAGGTGGCGGCCGGTCTGTGCACCGATGGCAAACCCCATCCACCCCCGCATCGGCCGGCGACGCAAACGCCAACCCGCACCTGACACAACACGGCTCGCTGATCAGGTGCACCCGGCCGAAACAGTCCAGACAAAACCCGCCATGCGTCTCAACTGCCACATCACAGGTCAGGCATTGCGGCGGTAGCAGCAGGTCCAGGGCCAGGCGGCCGAACCTGCCCCACGGCGTCATGCCCCGAACTGCACCGTGCCGTCGCGCGCGATCTCATGCACCAGATCGATCTCCCACGACAGATACGCCTGCATCGCCTCCTCGATCCCGGAATTGCGATCGTACGGCCGCAGATAGAAATCGATGCAGGCTTCGTCTGGCGGATCTGTCCGATCCCGCGCCAATGAACCCCCAGCAGCACGCCACGCCGCCGTCCCCCCGGCCAGCACCCGAACCGGCGCCGACGTCAAGCTCCGTGCCTCGGTCAATGCCAGCCGCGCCAGAGCCCCATCCGGCGAGGTCAACACCACCATTCGCGCCGAAGCCAACCGCGGCCGCAACGGCTCAAGCCGGGTACGAACGGCCCAAACAGCGCCGGGAATGTGGCCATCACGAAAGGCAATGCTACGGGCAAGATCAACCACCAACGCATCCGATGCGGCAGCCAGAGTGTCGGCCGAGATGGTGTCGCTGATATCCAGCGCCGGTCGCGCCGCAGGCGCTGTGGCACCGGCAAGACCGTTTTCCACGACGAAAACATCCTTGTGCCCCATCTGCCGCAGCCAGGCGGCCGACATCCGGGCCCGCACCCCGTCATCATCGATCAGCGCAATGCGGGCACCGCGCACACCGATGAAGCTGTCGGTCGCCTGCACGAGTTGACCCCCGGGCGCATTGACGCTGCCAGGCCGCGCGGCGATGGCAAACTCCGCAGGGTCTCGGACATCGAGCATATAGAGGCTACGCGTGGGGTCGGTCGCGAAGCGATCCAGCATGGCCGTATCGATGACACGAACACCAGAGCGATCGGCAAACCCCTGCGCGCGGGCCGCAGCCGTCTGCACTGTGGCAGGAACGCCGGGCGCAAATGCCGCGGTCTTTCCGCGCTCAACCTCCAACCCGGCCAACTCCCAACCCATCGTACCATTGCGCAGCGCCACGACCTTGTTCGGCACCCCGGCCTGACGCAGGCTCTCCGCACCCATGATCGACCGCGTGCGGCCGGCGCAGTTCACCACGATCAGCGTCTCGGGCTTCGGCACCAGATCGCCGATGCGATAGGCGAGTTCACCGCCGGGCACAGAGATCCCGGTCGGGATCGACATTCGGCGGAATTCCTCGAACGTGCGGCTATCCAGCACGACCATGTCGCGGCCGGCGGCGATCCAGGCGTTCAGTTCGGGCGCATCGACGCTCTCGGTGCCGTAATGGTGCTCGACCCACTCGCCAAACGCCTTCGACGGCACATTGACGCCGGAGAATAGCACATACCCCGCCGCCGCCCAGGCGCGGGTTCCCCCATCGAGCACCGAGACATTGCGTTGGCCAATGCTTGCCAGAAAGCCGGCCAGACGCTCGGCAAGGCCACGGCCATCATCGACGCAGACCACCCGGGCAGACTTGCCCGGCAGTTGCGCCGGCGCACGCAATTCGGCCTGCGACAGCGGGCATGGCACGGCCCAGAACAGATGCGAAGCGCCGAACTCGCCTTCTTCCCGCGCGTCCAGGATGGCCAGTTCCTGGCCGTCGGTGATCCAGTCCAGCAATGTGGCTGCGTCGATGCGATTCATGGTGGCATCCCTCTGATGTTGTCAGATTACCGCCGGGAGGGGCTTGGCAGCAACGGCCGGGCTGGGCATGACAGGAGCATGAACGAGTCCATGCATGTCTTCGACCGTACCGCAGTCCGGCGGCACCGCGACCGCGCCCGCCCGGGTGACGTTGAAGATATCCTGCGTGACTGTGCTGAACGGCTGCTGGACCGGCTCGATGATACGCATCATCGGTTTGGCCGGGCACTGGATGTGGGGGGACGCTGCGTGGTGGCGCCGCTGCTGCGGGAACGCGGGATCGAAGTAGTGTCTACCGACCTGTCGCCGGTGCAGGCCGGGCAAAACGGCAGCTTGGCGGTGGCAGCCGACGAGGAGTTTCTGCCGTTCGCCCCAGCAAGCTTCGATCTGGTGGTCGCCAGTCTGTCGCTGCACTGGATCAACGATTTGCCGGGCTCGCTGATCCAACTGCGCCGGGCACTTCGGCCGGATGGGCTGTTCCTGGCCAGTTTGCCGGCATTGGGCACATTGGCCGAATTGCGCGCCGCACTGACTGAGGCGGAGGCAACCCTGAGCGGCGGTGCCGCGCCACGGATCTCGCCGTTTCCCGATCTGCGCGACTGCGCGGGGCTGTTGCAGCGGGCGGGGTTTGCCCTGCCAGTGGCCGATGCCGACGACATCACGCTGTTGTATGCCGATCCGCTGGCGTTGTTGCGCGATCTGCGTGCGGCCGGTGAAACCAATGCCGTGCGCCTGCGCGACAAGCGGATTCCGCCGGCGGCGCTGTTTCCTATGGCGTTGTCGCTGCTGCCACGCCAGGACGGGCGGGTGCCGATCACCTTGCGGCTGGCGATGCTGACGGGATGGGCACCGGCGCCCAGCCAACCGCAACCGCTGAAGCCTGGCAGCGGAACGATTTCGCTCACCCAGGCACTCAGCGAACCGGATGCGCCCCCATCGCCGCCAAATCCTGCTGGGTCAGCCAGGTGATCTGACGCGGACCGGTGAGCACCAGCTTGCCGACGATTTCTGGAGGCACGCCATATTCACCGGCCCGGCGCGCGACCTTGGTGGTGATCGCCATCGCCGCCACGGTGTCCTCGCCACGGATGCTCGCGCTATGCACGCCGATCTTGGCGGAGGCACCGACGCGACGCTCAGCCGCGGCAGCGAAGATCAGGAAACAGGCCGAGGCACAGGACGTTCCCGAATCGACCGTCACCACCAGCCGGGCGGCACGGACCGCGGCGGCGAGTGCGTCAGCTTCCGCGACACTTCCGCCCGGGCTGGAGATATGCAGGCTGGCGATGGTCGTATCCGGCGGCAGGCGGTTCACCAAGAAACGCAGACGCTGCACGTCCCCCGCCTCGATCGGGCCGACGGCCAGGATCTCGGTCGCAGAGGGACCGACGGGATCAGCCTCGAACTGCATCGCCCAAGCAGGCGGCGTGACGGCGAGCAGCGTGAGGATCAGGAGAATTCTGGCCATGCCGCCATGATGCTCTGGAAGCCTTAACAATACGTGACGGATGCTTTCAGACGCGTTTCAACATAAAAGCCCCGAAGGCGAGGCCTTCGGGGCTTTTTGTGCAAAATAAGACGCCAATCAGGCTGCGGCTTCGAGCATCGCGCGGGCCGATTGCTGGCGGTCCATGGCAGCGTCGAGGGCCGCCACGTCGTTCTTGTCGGCGGCGGCATACTCAGCATCGGCGGCGGCGAGACGACGCTCGCCCTCGGCCTTGCTGAGTTCACCCACTGGGATGGCTTCCTTGGCCAGCACGGTCACGCGCTGGCCAGTCACTTCGGCGAAGCCGCCGGAGACGAACAGCTTTTCCGTCACTTTGTCGCCGTCATACAGCCGGATGGTGCCGCCACGCAGCAGCACGATCATCGGCGAATGGTTCGGCAGCACGCCCATCTCGCCCTCGGCGGCCGGAATCACGACCATATCCACCGGCCGCGACAGCAGCAGCTTCTCCGGGCTGACGATCTCGAGATCGACCGGCATCAGTTTGATCCTTACGCGTTGGTCTTCATCGATTCGGCCTTCTTCACGGCCTCCTCGATGGTGCCGACCATGTAGAAGGCGGCTTCCGGCAGGTGGTCATACTCGCCGGCGACGATCGCCTTGAAGCTGCGCACGGTGTCGGCGATGGAAACGAACACGCCGGGGAAGCCGGTGAACACTTCGGCAACGTGGAACGGCTGGCTGAGGAAGCGCTGGATCTTGCGGGCACGGGCCACGACCAGCTTGTCCTCTTCCGACAGTTCGTCCATGCCGAGAATGGCGATGATGTCCTGCAGCGACTTGTAGGTCTGCAGCACGCGCTGCACTTCGCGGGCGACGGTGTAGTGCTCGTCGCCGACGATGCGCGGGTCAAGCGCGCGCGAGGTCGAGTCCAGCGGGTCCACGGCCGGGTAGATGCCGAGTTCCGCGATCTGGCGCGACAGGGTGGTGGTGGCGTCCAAGTGAGCGAACGAGGTGGCGGGCGCCGGGTCGGTCAAGTCGTCGGCCGGCACGTAGATGGCCTGCACCGAGGTGATCGATCCCTTCTTGGTCGAGGTGATGCGCTCCTGCAGCGCGCCCATGTCGGTGGACAGGGTGGGCTGATAGCCCACCGCCGACGGGATGCGGCCCAGCAGCGCGGACACTTCGGCGCCGGCCTGGGTGAAGCGGAAGATGTTGTCGATGAAGAACAGCACGTCCTGCCCTTCTTCGTCGCGGAAATATTCGGCCAAGGTCAGACCGGACAGCGCGACGCGGGCGCGGGCGCCCGGCGGCTCGTTCATCTGGCCATAGACCAGCGCCACCTTGGAGCCTTCGGTGGTGTTGTCGCCCAGCTTGATAACGCCGGCATCGACCATTTCGTGATAAAGGTCGTTACCCTCGCGAGTGCGCTCCCCGACGCCGGCGAACACCGACACGCCGCCATGGCCCTTGGCGATGTTATTGATCAGTTCCTGAATGAGCACGGTCTTGCCCACGCCGGCGCCACCGAACAGGCCGACCTTGCCGCCCTTCAGGTAGGGGGCGAGCAGATCGACGACCTTGATGCCGGTGACGAGGATCTCGGTGGTGGAGGCCTGGTCCTCGAACGAGGGCGCCTCGCGATGGATCGGCGAACGCTTGGCGGTGTTGACCGGGCCACGCTCGTCGATCGGGTCACCGATCACGTTCAGGATGCGCCCGAGGGTCTCGGGGCCGACGGGCACGCTGATCGGCGCGCCGGTGTCGGTCACTTCCTGGCCGCGCACCATGCCGTCGGTGCTGTCCATGGCGATGCAGCGCACGGTCTTTTCACCGAGCTGCTGCGCCACTTCCATGACCATCGTGCCTTCGCCCGACTTGGTAAGCACGGCGTTCATGATGAACGGCAGTTCGCCATCGAACTGGACGTCCACGACGGCGCCCAGAACCTGCGTCACGCGCCCGACATTGTTGCTGGCCATAATCCGCTCCTGTCTTTACGCGAAATCTTCAGACGGCTTCGGCGCCGGAGATGATCTCGATCAGTTCTCGTGTGATGTTTGCTTGACGCGCACGGTTGTAGTTCAGCGTCAGCTTCTTGATCATGTCGCCAGCATTGCGCGTGGCGTTGTCCATCGCGGTCATCTGCGCGCCGTAGAACCCGGCGGCATTTTCCAGCAGCGCGCGATAGACCTGAATTGCCAGGTTCTGCGGCAGCAGGCGGGCCAGGATGGCTTCCTCGTCCGGCTCGAACTCGTAAGCAGCGCCGGAACCGGCGGCCTCGCCTTCGGGCATCGGTGCGGGGATCATCTGCACCGGCGTCGGCACCTGGGAGATCACCGATTTGAAGCGGTTATACACCACGGTGCAGACATCGAATTCGCCGGCATCGAGCATCGCGGTGATTTGGGCAACGATGCCCTCGGCGTCCGCGTAGTTGATGCTTTTGCGACCGGCGAAGGTCACGTCGCCAACGAGACGGCTGGCCATCTCGCGCTTCAGGTAGTCACGACCTTTGCGGCCGACGGCCAGGATCTTGACCGTCTTGCCCTGGGCCTCAAGCTCACGCGCGAGGTTGCGAGTGAGACGCGCGACGTTGGTGTTGAACGCGCCGGCCAGGCCGCGATCGCCGGTGACGGGCACCAGCAGATGCACCTTGTCGGCGCCGGTGCCCACGAGGAGCTTCGGCGCCGTCGGGCTATTCTTGGCCGATTCGCCAAGCGAGCCCAGCATGCGCTCCATCCGCTGCGCATAGGGGCGAGCGGCTTCGGCCTGCGTCTGGGCGCGGCGCAGCTTCGACGCCGCGACCATCTTCATGGCCGAGGTGATCTTCTGCGTCGACTTGACGCTGTTGATCCGTACGCGGAGCGACTTCAGGCTGGGCATGGCAGGCGGACCCCGACTTGTTCGCTGTTACGCGAAGCTCTTGGAGAAGCTGTCGAGGAAAGCGATCAGCTTCTTCTCGGTATCCGGCTTGATCTCCCGATCATTGCGGATCGCGGCCAGGATCGTCGGATCCTTCGCCTTCAGCTCCACCAGCAACTGGCTCTCGAAGCGGCCGATCTTAGCCACGTCGATCTTGTCCAGATAGCCGCGGACGCCGGCGAAAATCGCCACGACCTGCTCATCGACCGGCACCGGCGCGTATTGCGGCTGCTTCAGCAGCTCGGTCAGACGGGCGCCACGGGCCAGCAGCTGCTGGGTCGAGGCGTCGAGGTCCGAGGCGAACTGCGCGAAGGCGGCCATTTCGCGGTACTGAGCGAGTTCCAGCTTCACGCGGCCGGCAACCTGCTTCATCGCCTTGATCTGGGCGGCGGAGCCGACGCGCGACACGGAGATGCCGACGTTCACCGCAGGGCGGATACCCTTGAAGAACAGTTCGGTCTCCAGGAAGATCTGGCCGTCGGTGATCGAAATCACGTTGGTCGGGATGTAGGCCGACACGTCGCCGGCCTGGGTCTCGATCACAGGCAGGGCGGTCAGCGAGCCGGCGCCGTTGGCGTCCGACATTTTCGCCGCACGCTCGAGCAGGCGCGAGTGCAGGTAGAACACGTCGCCAGGATAGGCTTCGCGGCCCGGCGGACGGCGCAGCAGCAGCGACATCTGACGATAGGCGACGGCCTGCTTGGACAGATCGTCGTAGAAGATGACCGCGTGCATGGCGTTGTCGCGGAAGAACTCGCCCATGGTGCAGCCGGTATACGGCGCCAGGAACTGCATCGGCGCCGGATCGGACGCCGTGGCGGCGACAACGATGGAGTATTCCATCGCGCCGTTCTCTTCGAGCGTGCGCACCAGCTGGGCAACCGTCGAGCGCTTCTGCCCGATGGCGACGTAGATGCAATACAGGCGCTTGCTCTCGTCGTCCTGGGCGTTGATGCCCTTCTGGTTGATGATGGTGTCGATGATCACGGCGGTCTTGCCGGTCTGGCGATCACCAATAATCAATTCTCGCTGTCCGCGGCCAATTGGCACCATCGAATCAACAGATTTAAGTCCCGTCTGCACAGGCTGCGAAACCGATTGACGGTCAATCACGCCTGGTGCGACCTTTTCAATTTTATCCGTCAACTTCGCGTTAATCGGACCTTTGCCGTCGATGGGTTGACCCAGGGCGTTTACCACGCGGCCAATCAACTCAGGGCCAATTGGAACTTCCAGAATTCGCCCGGTACATTTAACCGTATCGCCTTCTTTAATATGCTCGTAGTCACCCAATACCACAGAACCGACTGAGTCGCGCTCCAAGTTAAGAGCCAAACCAAAGGTGTTGCCGGGGAATTCCAGCATTTCCCCTTGCATCACGTCTGATAGACCGTGAACACGTACGATTCCGTCAGTTACACTGATTACAGTACCTTCAGTGCGTGCTTGTGTTAGCGACTCGAAATTCTCGATTCGGCTACGGATCAAATTACTAATTTCAGAAGGGTTGAGCTTCATCTACTTTTCCTTAATTTCGATAAATCTGTTATCAAGCCAAAGCGTTGGCAAGCGCAGAAAGATGGGTTCGAACCGAGCCGTCAATTACCTGGTCTCCGGCACGGATGATGACCCCACCCAGTAATTCGCGATTCGTTTCGCAGCTAAGCCTGATTTCCTGGCCCAAACGTCTTTTCATCGCCGCAATAATTTTTTGCTTTTGAGGCTCATCCAAGTCAAAAGCTGAAGTCACCACGACATCAGCACATTGCTCTGCCTCGGCGCGCATTAGTTCATACATGGCCGCTATTTCCGGCAGCAATATCAACCTTTGATTTTCCACCAGTAGCTTGATGAAATTACGTTCCGCAGCACTTATTGTGTCACCGCATAACGCCAGCATTAAACTCTCAAGCTGAGCCAGCGTGACACGGGGACTGGTAATTAGCGCATAAACTTCCGGATTCGCCACTGCATGCACGGCTGACTGCAAAGTGTCAGACCAGCTTTTCAGCTCGCCTTGTTTGCTCGCTTCGTCAAATGCAGCTACCGCATACGGCCGGGCAACAGAAATATCTTCAGCCATAATGATTAAATTTCCGCAACTAATTTTTCAAGCAACTCGTTATGTGCATTGGCATCAATTTCACGACCCAGAATTTTGCCCGCACCTGCCAGCGCAACTGAAGAAACCTGTGTGCGCAATTGCTCTTTGGCGCGGAATACTTCCTGTTCAATTTCAGAGTTGGCAC
>CAIRTN010000461.1 GCA_903881515.1 uncultured Rhodospirillales bacterium
CCTCTGCCTGAGTTCGGCCGATGAACGCCGTGCCAGCATCCGATGGGCTGGAGCATGATCCGCCGACCATCCTGGCCAGCAAGTTCTACGAGACCGCGAAGTTCTACACCCTGACGCAGCATAACTTCTCGCCGCTGGCGACCTATTTCTCCGACAGCACCTTCAAGCGGATGGACCCCAAGCTGCGCGACAGCTTCCTCGCCGTGGCCGACAAGGCGGCCGTCGATACCCGCGCCCACGGCCTCGCCGTCGAGCAGGAAGCGATGGAGGTGCTGAAACAGCGCGGCGTGTCGATCATCACCTGTGATCAGGAAGCCTTCCGCAAACGGGTGATGCCGCAGACCGAGGCGTTCCTGAAAGCCCATCCCGAAGCCAAGCCGATGGTGGACCTGATCCAGTCGACCTCTGCCTGAGTTCGGCCGATGAACGCCGTGCCAGCATCCGATGGGCTGGACCGGGTGCTGGTACGGCCGCTGCTGGCAGGGGTGGAGGCGGCGGCGGCTTTGCTGCTCGCCGCCGACCTTGCCGTGGTGGCCGCCTCGGTGGTCAGCCGCTTCGTCTTCAACGACCCGCTGGAATGGGCCGACGACGTCGCCCGCGGCCTGATGGTGGCGTTGAGCTTCTTCGGCGCGGCGGCGGCCCTGGCGCATGGCGAGAATGTCGGCGTCGCCTTTTTCATTGACCGTGTGCCGCCCCGCCTGGCGCTGCCGGTCCGCTGCTTCGTCGCCCTGCTGACCCTGATCACCGCCGGCGCTGTGGCGATCAACGCGCTGACGCTCGGCTATCTCACCACCGGGCAGACCACCGGCTCCGGCCTGCCGCTGCAATGGACGTTCTACCCGATGGGCCTCGGCAGTGCCTGCATGACGCTGTTCGCCGCCGACAAATTCCGCCGTCACGCGCTGCGCGATATCGTTGTGGCCGTGCTGGCGCTGGCAGTGGTGATCGGCCTCTGGGCCGGGCTCGACACCATCGATGCGGTGCCGGGCGCGGGCCTTTTGATGATCGCCGGCTTCGTGCTGTCGCTCGCCGGCGGCATGGCGATCGGCTTCGCGCTGGCGCTGTCGGCGCTGATCTATATCGGTGTCGAAGGCGCCATGCCCGGCGTGATCTTCGCCCAGCAGATGGCCCGCGGCATCGACAATTTCGTGCTGCTGGCCATCCCGTTCTTCATCCTGGTCGGCTACCTGATGGAGGCGAACGGCATGTCCGTCCGCCTGATCGAGCTGCTGGAACGCCTGGTCGGGCGCATGCGCGGCGGGTTGAACGTGGTGATGGTGCTCAGCATGGTGCTGTTCTCCGGCATCTCCGGCTCGAAAATGGCCGATGTCGCCGCGGTCGGCTCGGTGCTGATCCCGGCCGCGCGCCGCACCAAACAGAACCCCGGCGAGGCCGTCGCCCTGCTGGCCGCCTCGGCGGTGATGGCCGAGACCATTCCCCCCTGCATCAACCTGATCATCCTCGGCTTCGTCGCCAACATCTCCATCGGCGGCCTGTTCATGGCCGGCCTGCTGCCCGCCGCTCTGATGGCCCTCGCGCTGATCGCGGTCGCCGTGATCTTCGGCGCCCCGCCGCAGGGCCCGGCCATCGCCACCGGCGCAGCCACCCCGATCGGCGCGCTCTGGGGCGGCGCGGGGGTGACGATCGGCCTGATCGCCATCATCTTCGGCGGCTTCAAGTCGGGCTTCGCCACCGCCACCGAAATCTCCGCCTTCGCCGCGCTCTACGCCCTGGTGGTGGGCGGCGTGGTGTTCCGCGAACTCGGCCCCCGCGCCGCCGCCCGCAGCTTCGTCGAGGCGGCAAACCGCTCCGGCCTCGTGCTGTTCATCGTCGCCGCCGCGCAATCCCTGGCCTTCGTGCTCACCCTGCAACAGGTGCCGCACGCTTTGGCCGAGGTGCTGATCGCCCTGTCGCGCGACGGCGGAACCTGGCTGTTCCTGCTGCTCTCCATCGCCATCCTGATCGTGATGGGCTCAGTTTTGGAGGGCGCGGCGGCGCTCATCATCTTCGGCCCGCTGCTGGTCCCGGTCGCGGCCCAGCTTGGCATCCCGTCGCTGCATTACGGCGTCGTGCTGGTGATCGCCATGGGCATCGGCCTGTTCGCCCCGCCTTTGGGCCTGGGGCTCTACGGCGCCTGCCTGATTGGCAACGTCCCCATCGAAGCCACCGTGCGCCCGATGATGGGCTATCTCGGGCTGCTGCTGCTCTGCCTGCTCGCCATCGCCTTCGTGCCGCAGATCACCCTCTGGCTGCCAAGGCTGGCGGGATACTAAGAAAAAAACTTCACCAATCGCATATTTTTTCCTTGCATTTAATCTAACGAAATTCTATAACGTTAGAATGAACGCATGGGCCCGCCTCCTCACCTCGCTGCACGGAACGCTCGCCACAACTGCGTCCAATTTCCTGCTATGGCTGCACCTGCGCCACCTCATCATAACCCTGGACAACATGTTCACCGCCTGGCGCGGCGGCGAGCTTCCCGCGCCGCCGCAACCGGTGACCCCAGCCGTCAAACTCGCCCCGCCCGCGCGCACCACGCGTGGACTCGCACGCACACCCGTACTCCGTGCTCCGCGCCCTCGGCGCGCCCAGCAATCAATCGCGTTGCCGGCAAAGCCAAAGCCCGCGCGCCCCATCCCGCCCGCGGCACCCCCTGTGCAGTCGCACTCCGCGCGTCCAGAACCACCCCAGGAGACTGTCCAAAAATTGCGACATTCTGGCTACGTCGCGTCAGTGCGCCTTTTTTATTACGATTAAGCAACAAAAATCAGCTAATACCCTGATTTCTGTGCCCGGCATGGTCCAGCAGCAACGGCAGCAGATACATCATATCCCTGCCCGCCAGCCCCAGCAGTTGCCCCGCCGACGACAGCGCCCCTGTTCCCAGCCCGCAATTGGCATTGACCTCCAGCACCATCACCGCCCCGCCCACCCCTTCCTTCAGGTCGACGCGGGCATAGCCATTGCCGTCTACCGCCGCGTAGGCGGCGATCGCCAGCGCCGACAACGAAGCCGCTGTCCCGTCATCCACCGCGACATAGGTGAAACTCGGCTGGTCATCCGGCGGCGGCGCATCGTCAACGAAATCGCCGCTATGCCGCTCGAACGTCAAAATCCGGTCATGCGCCGCAAGGCCGGGATGAAACTGCCGCTCGCCGGGAAACGCCAGCACCCCCTCGGGGCCATCGACCACCAGCACGGTAAACTCCCGCCCCGGCAGAAACCGCTCGGCAAAAATTGCCCCCGGCTCGAAGTGACAGCCATGCATCCCCGAAAGCAGCCGCCGAACCCGCTCGACGCCCGACGCGATATCGGCAACCACCGACGCGCTCGAGATTCCCGCACTGCCGAACGAGATATCCGGCTTGATGAACAACGGCAGCCCGATCTCCTCGGCCGCCCGGCCAATATCCGCCTCGATATCGTCGATCACCGCCCACGGCGACGTCGGCACGCCGGCGGCCAGAAACCGCTGCTTCATCGCGATCTTCGAGGTCGAAAGCGCATAGAACCGCGAATCCGCCCCGGTGAATGGCAACCCGGCAGCCTCCAGCGCGGTAACAACGCTCAGCCCCGGATAGCCGTTGATATCATCCCCGTCGCAAAGATTGAGCACCATCGCTCCGGCCCGAACCGCCCCCGCGACCGCCTCGCCCACCGTTCCCGCCAGAACCGGCACCCAAAGCCACTCAATCCCCAACGGCGCGATCCAGAGCGCCACGTCGGCACGGAATTCCGCCGTATCGAACTCCGGGCTCTCAGGCCCGGATTCTCCCAGCGTATAGGGCACCAGGACATGCAGCAGATCGACATCAACCAAGCCGAAGCCCGATCGCAGTCCAGATCGCCAGCTCGTCGATCAGCACAAACTCACGGACGATCTTCCCGCCCACCAGTTCCAGATGCGAAATCCCCGGAATATGCACCCGCGCTCCGCTGGCCGGCCCAAAGGCCCCCCGCCCGGAATGCGTCCCCGCAATCCGCCAGCGCAGCGCAACCCGAACCGGCTGCCCGGGATCGGTGCGGGTGATGATGTTCTCGATGCTCAACCGCGCATCCGGAAACGCCGCCAGATACGACAGCACCCAGGCATCCGCCCCGGCATGTCCGAACGCCGGCCGGTTGCACGGCAGATGCAGATTGACCGCCGGATCGTAAGCGGTGGCAATCACCGCAAGATCGGCCTCATTCCAGATCCGCAGCATCGTCGCGGCAACCTGGCCGCCGGCGCTGTCGTCCAGAACAAGCGGCGCGTCAGGCAACGCATCCGGATCGGGCAGGGCCCCATCCTCAACCGCCAGCACCTCGGCCCGCTGACGCCCCCACGCGGCGGGGTCCACCCCGACCTGCAAGGCAATCGCCGCCTGATCGCGAACCAGCCATTCCTCGACAATGATGCCATCGCGGATCAGGCAGTCCGCCACCGTCCGGGCCCACAGCGGCCGGCCGGTCGGCGGCCCAAAACTGCCATCGCCGCGGTGATGCATGGTGGAAATGATCCGGTGCGAGGAATAGCCGTTTCCCGCCGCCCCCCCGGAATAGATCACATCCTCCCCAAGCAACCGGCGATCGGGAAACGCATGCAGCGTTTCTTCGGTCCCGGAAACAACCAGGTTCACCCCGGCGCTGTCCCCGAACGCCGTGTGCATCACGCAATCCTCAGAATACCATCGGCGGATCAGCCCGATGCCCCGCTTTTCCCAGATCCGGTCGGTGATGCCGATGATGTAGTCCGGCAATGTCGCGTATTCGTCGGTAAAACTCATGGCTGGCTCTCCGGATCGCTCGGCAGTCGGCAGGATGTGCGCACGATGAGCCGCCCCGGCAGCACGACCCGCCGCTGCGGCGCCGTGGGATCGGCAAGCTGCTCAAGGATCATGCTCACCGCCGCCTCGACCATCGGCAGGATCGGTTGGACATAAGTCGTCAGCCCATAGGTCGGCCAGGAAGCCGGCGGAGCATCGTCAAAACCCGCCACCGAAACGTCCTGGGGCACCTTCAGGCCGAAGCCGAAGCGCGCGACATCCATCGCGATCAGCCCCATCTGATCCGACGCACAGAACACAGCGTCCGGACGCTCCTGGCGTTGCAGCAAAGCCGTCATCGCGCGCCGGGCGCCATCGTCGGAGAACCCTCCGACCTCGACGATAGGCACCGGCATCCCAAGTGCGGCGCAGCCCTCACGAAAGCCCTGCTCCCGATCGCGGCTGGTGGAGGCGTTGGGATCACCGGCGATGAACGCTGGGCGACGGTGCCCGGCAGACGCAAACAACCGGGCAATTTCCTCGCCGCCGTCACGGTTTGCCCCGGTCACCGACGATGCAGCCGTCGTGTCGCTGGTGCGATTGAACAGAACCACCGGAATACCGGCGGCACGGCACTGATCGGCCAGGCCCGATGATACCGTGGTGGCGGCAAGCACGAGCGCGTCGACCTGATACGACATGACCTGCTCAAGTTCGGGATCGGCATTGCCGTCCAGCGGGGCCGTGAACAACAAGATACGATAGCCGACGGCCTGGAGGTGTGCGGCCAAAGCCTGCAGCATACCGGGGTAGAGATGGTTGGCGAGACTGCCCACGGCGACACCCACCATGCCGGTGCGGCGCGTCGTCAGCGAGCGGGCAATGAGATTCGGCCGATAGCCGAGTTCCGAAGCGGCCCGCAGCACACGCTCGCGCATCGGTGCGGAAACGCTCGCGCCGGGGGTGAATGTTCGCGATACCGCAGATTGCGAAACCCCCGCACGCCGCGCGACGTCGTTTGCCGTCGCGCCAATGCGCGGCTGCCCCAGTTCGTCGTGTCGTTCTGGCACGTCCATGAATGCGGCCCCACACGGTCCTTGTTGCATCAAGGTGAAGGTTGTCGCGCGGCAACGTGCATCTTGACAAGCACCTGCCGAATCCACTTGCATGCGGATGCAAAATTAATCTGGAACCGCGCGCGCAAACGCGCCAACGGGGGAGTTGATATCATGAACCGCTCATTTGCGTTTGCCGCGATGATGGCAGGCGTTCTGACAGCAGCCACGGCGCACGCCGCGTGCTCGGTTACCGGTTCCGGCGACCTCAGCACGCTTTCGAACTCGTTCCCGTCGCTTGAGGTTATCGCAACGGCGATGCGCGAATGCAGCACCGGCGCCGTCAAGGTGACGACGAAGCTGACGACGGACAATGCGGCCGAGACGACACAGGCGTTGAAGGCGGCGAAATCGCCGTACGGCTTGGTGGCGTTGACCAACGGCACGATCACCCCGGCACAGGCCTCCGGCCAGCTCCGGCCGTTGAATGATTTCGTGGCGAAGTACAAGGCCAAATACGCCATCGAAGAGGGCATGCTGATCAAATTCGGCGACGATGTAATGGCGATTGCCTTCCAGGTGAACGCGCAGCATCTGTTCTATCGCAAGGACTTGCTGGACGCGGCCGGCATCAAGACGCCAACGACCTACGCCGAAGTGCTGGCAGCCGCGGCAAAGCTGAAGGGCACGCCAGGGATCGAGTTCCCGCTGAGCGGGACCTACAAATCCGGTTGGAACCTCGCCGAGGAATTTGTGAATAACTACCTCGGCATGGGCGGCGCATTCTTCAAGGAAGGCACTGCCGAGCCGGCGTTCAACAATGCCACGGCGGTCAAGACGCTCGAGGTCATGAAGCAACTTGTCGGCTACATGTCGCCCAATGCGCTGGCACTCGACCCGGCGGCAACAGCGCAGCAGTTCCAGCAGGGACAGGTGGCGATGGCCAATATGTGGGCCTCGCGCGCGGTCAACATGGACGATGCCCAGCAATCCAAGGTGATCGGCAAGATCGAATTTGCCGCGGCCCCTGCGATAATGGCCGGCGGCAAGCCGGCGACCACGCTGTGGTGGGACGGCTGGGCGATCCCGAAGAACTTCGACGGCAACCCCGAATTGGCGTTCCAGGTGATGATGGAGGGGCTGAAGGCGGAGGTCGTGCAGGCGAACAACGAGGTGACAATCTGGACGCGGTCAGTCTACAAGCCGGGCCGCTTCGCTGTGGGC
>CAIRTN010000462.1 GCA_903881515.1 uncultured Rhodospirillales bacterium
GCGGCACGCCGGGGGAACTGTGTCCGAGGCGATCCTGCTCTGGTTCGCCTTGCGCCGTCTGCTCGAAAGCCTGGAAACCCTGTTCAACGCCTGGCGCGGCGGCGCACTGCCGCCTATGGCGGTTCCACCCGTCCCTCAACCGCAAATCGCCGCGCCACCGCGCGCCCGTCTCCCGCGACCCCGCATCCGCGCGCTCCGCGCCACCCGCGCGCGCCAACGCCACAGCCGCGCCCAATCCGCCGCCACGGCAACGCGCCCCCGCGCGCTCCCCACAGCCGAACCCATGCACCTCCCCCGATCCTTGGGCGTACGGGCCCTGATCGCCAAGCGGCGCCGACGAAGGTCCAAATCACCGGGTCAAGCCGCGGCACAGACGCGCGCCCTAATTGTTCCGATAACGAAACAACAACTAACTCACCCGCATCCTGATCCAGTTCGCCTGCTGCTTGTTGCGCTTGATGAAGTCCAGCAGGTTGTTGCGCAGCGAGGCGACGCCCTCGGCCTTGTAGGTATCGAACTGCTTGCGCCAATGCGCGCCCTGCGCCGCATGCAGCTTCGACGCCGCCTGCAACGCCTTGCCGCCGTTCAGGATCTTCTTGTACGCCTGCGCCACCGAGCGCATCGGCGAATGCATCATCATCGCCCCATACGCCGGCATCAGCAGGATCTTCTCCGGCTCCTCGGTGCATTTCGATGCGAAATGCGCCCCCATCTCGATATACACCGTCGGGCTGTAACGCACCGCCACCTTGGTCACCGCGGCAAAACGGAACCCGGAAATAACCGGGAACATCTCGCGCGGATCATACCCGGCCGGCAGATCGGAATAGACATGCTCGGGCGCCGCGGTCGACCACATGAAGGCCAGCATCTCGGCCTGCTTTTCCTCGGCAACCCGGAGGATTTCCAGCAGGTCGTATCCCGGCTTCACAAAGTAGAAATACTCGTCGCCATCGACCACGAACACCCAGCGCACCGGCTCGCCGGTCATCGAGAAATACTGCGCGCCGAGATGCATCAGCGCGTTGGTCTTCTCCGCCTGATAATACGCCAGGATCAGGTCGTCGACGATCAGCACCGCGCAATCCGGATGGTCGGCGGCGAAACGCTGGATCTCCGCCTTGGTCGCATCGCGGCTGGCATTGTCGGCGATCACGTATTGGCGGATGCCGGCAAGATAGCTCGACCGCAGGCTGAAATAGACGATATCGGCCTCGTCCTTGACCATCGTCACCCGGATCGCATCCGGGATCGGCCGCCCGGCAACTTCCGGCGCGCGCAGCACGGCCGGCCAGTCGATCATGTCGGCATCGGTCTCGACGCAGGCCAAGTTTA
The DNA here is from genome assembly GCA_903881515.1 of uncultured Rhodospirillales bacterium. Taxonomy (GTDB): domain Bacteria; phylum Pseudomonadota; class Alphaproteobacteria; order Acetobacterales; family Acetobacteraceae; genus CAIRTN01. The sequence continues at coordinate 1,336 of CAIRTN010000462.1, forward strand.
TATAGTCCCGGACCAGCGACTCAATCTCCCGCGCATTGGCGTGCCCCCGGCACGACAGGATGCCGTCGCGCAGAATATTGACGGCACGGTGCGTCTGCTGCGTCTCGATATAGATCTTGGACAGCCGGTAATACCCCGCCTGCATCCCCGGACGCATCTTGATCAGCAGCTCGCAGCAGCGCACCGCCGAGGCAATGTCGCCAGCCTTCTGGAACAGGTGCGACAGATCGAGCAGATGCGGCTCCGCCGCCGGTGCCTCCTCGCTCAACCGGGCGAAACAGGCCTCGACATCGAATGCTTGCCGCGCTTCAAGATCGTGCTTGCGCTCTGCAATGAACGCGTCGATCGGGGTGCGGGCGGTGGCCATCAAACCACGTCCTCGAAGGTTTCCGGGCTGATCGGCAGCTTGTCTTTGTCCAGCACAACGGTGCGCCGGCCGGACTTGAACCGCAAGGCCCGGCAGCCCGGCGCTTCCGGATCGATGGCGACGATCTCGTCGGCGACTCCGTTGAAATCAATCGCCAGGCCACAAAACAGGTTTTCCGCGAACATCAGGAACCCGGCGCCGGTCTCCTCGACATTGGTCGGGGCTTCTTCCCGGACATCGAGGAAACGCGGCAGCCGGTGGCGCTTCGTTTCCGACAGCCCAAACACCCTGACCTTCGCCGGCGCGAACTCCGCGAGACTCTCTTCCGACAGGTCCAGCCGCACAAAAAAACCGGCGAGCGCCCGGCCGGCGCCCCGCTCGATATCCGGGCGCGGCTGATCAGCGAGCGCGGTTGCCACGACCAAGCCGTCGATCTCCACCTCGATCACCACGGGGGCAAGATCGGAGTACGAATAGGCCCATCCGGCGACGAGCCCCTCATTAATCATCTCGACGTAACCGTGCACGATCGCAGTCCTTAATGAGCGCAGGGAGAAAATGTATCGTTTAGTAACCTCGACGCGTGTCGACAAGGTTGGGCGGTGCCTTGCCGGCATCAATTGCCCGCAGGTTTGCCATAAAAATCGCCAAACTGTCTCGATTATACGTCAGCGGGCTGTCCGCTGAACAATGTGGCGTCAGGATCAGATGACGTGTGTGCCAGACCCGATGCCCAGAAGGCGGCGGCTCCGGTGTGGTCACATCCAAAATCGCGCCCGCAAGGTGCTCGGAGTCGAGCAGATCGCACAGCGCATCCTGGTCCAGCAGCGGCCCGCGGCCGATATTCAGCAGGCTCGCCCCCGCCGGCAGGCGCTCCAGCCGCCGGCGCGACATCAGCCCCTCCGTCTGCGGCGTCAGCGGGCAGGCCAGCACCAGAAACTCCGCCTCCGGCAACACGCTGTCCAGCTCCTCGACGGCCACGACCGCATCGAAATCCGGGTGCGGCGCCGCCCGGGTGCGGACACCGGTCACCCGCATGCCGAACCGGCGCGCCTCGCGCGCTGCGGCGCTGCCCAGGTCGCCGGTGCCGATGATCACCGCATGGCGGCCCTCCAGCGTCGGCGTAAACACCGGCGCCCAACGCTCCTCGCGCTGCGCCTGCACGTAGCGCGGCATCCGCACCGACAGCATGACCAGCGCCATCGCCGCGAATTCGGCGACCTTCGGCCCATGCGTGCCGCGGTTGTTGATCAGCTTCACCCCATCCGGCAGCCAGTCGAACGGCGCCAGCCGGTCGGCCCCGGCCGCGGTGATGAAGATGTAGCGCAGCTTAGGCGCCCGCAGCGGCAACAGCCCGGCCAAAACCCCGGTGGAGACGATAATCGCCTCCGCCTCGGCGCAGCCCGCGGCAAACGCATCGGCGCCGCGGCCGAAACTAACCTGATGCGCCGCACCGCCGGCTTGCAGCCACTGCGCCTCGGTCACGTCGAACTGGTCGGGGGAGATGCCGTTCTGAATGTGAAAACGCATGAAACTACCCGGCAAGAGTGTGAAGCAGCACGGCGGCGGCCTGGGCCACGTTGAGGCTTTGTACAACACGCCGGCCCGGAATGCGCACCTGCCGCCGACAGGACGCGATCACATCGCCCGAAACCCCGGTCTCCTCGCCCCCCAGCACCAGCGCGATCGGCCGGTCGCGCGGCAATTCCGCCAGCGGCATCGCCTCGCGCGACAGGGTCGCCGCAACCGTGCGGTAATACGGATCCAGCGCCGCCAGCACCCCGGGCAGATCGCGCGCCCGGTAGAGCGCCAGATACTCCAGCCCCCCCTCGCTGGTGCGATAGGCCGCGTCTGAAGGCAGCGCATGGCCGATGCCCTCGCCGATCAACAGCGCCGGCACCCCGAAAAACGCCGCCGAACGGGCGATTGCGCCCAGATTATGCGGGTTGCCAATGCCATCCAGCACCAGCAGCAACTTGCCGCGCGGCGGGTTCGCCCGATCGAAGATCTCCACCCGCCGCGACGTCGCCACCGCGACGATGCCGCCATGATGTTGCGTACCAGCGATCGTGCGCAGCTCGGCATCCTCCACCATGCGGTAGGGCCGCTTGCTCTTGGCCAGTTCCGCACACCACGGCCCGGCCATCGCCCGGCGCTCCGGCGTGTAGAACAGCCGTTGCACGGCATCCGGACGGCGATCAAACGCCGCGGCGACGGCCGAACTGCCACAGAGGGTATCGATTTTCATCGCCGTGGCTTCCGCCGATGCGGGGGCGCTGTCAACCTGTACCGATGCAGATTCCCATCCTGTTCCGCGATCAACGCTTTGTCGTACTCGACAAGCCAGCCGGGCTCGCCGTGCACGCTGGCCCGCGCGGCGGCCCGAGTGTCGAGGACGTGTTCCCCAGCCTGTCGCGCCGGCGCGACGGGCCCTGGCTCGCGCACCGCCTCGATGCCGACACCGCCGGCTGCCTGGTCGTGGCGCTGCGTCACGCAGCCCTGATCGCAGCCCAAGCGGCCTTCGCCGAGGGCCGCGCGGAAAAAACCTACTGGGCCATCGTGCGCGGCACTCCGGCCACGGAGTCCGGCATCGTCGACGCCCCCCTGCTGCGCCAGACCGCCCCCACCGGCTGGCGCATGCTCACCGATCCGAAAGGCCAGCGCGCCGTCACCGAATGGCAGCTTCGCGGCCGCGGACCCGGCATCAGCTGGATTGAATTCCGCCCCCGCACTGGGCGCACCCACCAGATCCGCGTGCACGCCACGCTGCTCGGCTGCCCGCTGCTCGGCGACCCGGTCTATGGCGGCGGTCCCGGCCGGCTGCATCTGCTGGCGCGTGCGATCCGCCTGCCGCTCGACCCGCCGCTGGTCGCAGAGGCACCGGTGCCCGCGCACATGCTGGTGGCGATGGCGGCGTGCGGCTTCAGCCAATCAGGAACCAAAGCCTGAACAGCATCGTCTCCGCCCAGGTTTGCCGTTGCAGCCCGGGCAGCCCCAGCGCTCCAAGCCGGTGCATCACGCCGCCCTGCAGCGCACGCCGCAGCCGCAGCACCTGCTCGGCGGCATCGGGCGACATCAGGTCGGTCTGTTGTGCCAGCGCGTCCAGGTTCTGCCGCAGCATACTCATGAACAGCGCCGGCCCCCGGCGCAGCGCCGCGACCGCACGCCGCCAGCGCGACGGCGGTGCTCCGACAAAATTCGTCGCATGCTGGCGGTAAAGCACCACCGGCGTATCATCCAGCACGAACGCTCCCCCGGCAGCTGTGACCAGCAGATAGCACCACCAGTCATGCAACGAAGCTGGTGACGGCCGGCTGCGCGCCACCCGCCTGAAGGCATCGCGGTTCAGCATCACGGTACAGCCGGTTGCGACATTCTGCGTCAGCGAGGCCGGGAAACCCGGCTTGCGCGTCAGACTGTTGGAGATACCGATCGGGTGCAACGTCGCGTCAACCAGGATTTGCCGGGCACAGTAGATCACCGGCCGCGCCTCGCTCTCTGCCCTGAGCGCGGCAACGCCACGGGCCAGTTTCTCCGGCAGCCAGACATCATCCTGATCGGCAAACGCCACGGCATCGATGTCCAGCTCGGATGAACTGGCGGCCCGCAACAGGGCCATGAAGCTGCCGGTCGGCCCCAGATGGCCTGCCGGCTCGGCGACATGGGTGGCGTTCGCGAGCCCCGCGGCGAAGTTGGCCACCATTGCGGCCGAGCCGTCCTGCGATCCGTCGTCGCGCCAGAACAGCACCCAGTTGGCATGGGTCTGCGCCTTGAAGCTTTGCAGCTGCTCGGCCAGATAGGCTTGGCCGTTATATGTCGAGAGCAGCACCGCAACGAGCGGGGTGGGGCAGGGGGATACCATCGGCCAGAAGCTATACCGCCGCGGTCGGCGATGGACGCAACGAA
>CAIRTN010000463.1 GCA_903881515.1 uncultured Rhodospirillales bacterium
TGCCCGGCGCCGGCCGCCGACCGTTGCGCGGACATTGGCCGGTCGACGTCCACGGCGTGCGCAGGCGCCCGATCGGGGTGATTTCGGGCAAGCGCCTACCAGTCCATCGCCGGCCGCTTGCCCGCCCAGGGCATCGCCTGTTCGAAGGCGGCCGAGGCCTGCAGCACACCAAGATCATCGAAGCGGCGGCCGACGATCTGCATGCCCACAGGCAGCCCGGCGCTGGTGAAACCGCAGGGCACGGTGGCGGCCGGGTTCCACGACATGTTGAACGGGTAGGAGAACTCGGCCCACTGCATCCAGTCCCATGCATGCGACGGCCAGTGCTCGGGCATCAGCAGCTTCGCCGGGAAGGCGGCGACCGAGACGGTGGGCGTGATCAGGAAGTCCCACTTGGTGAAGAACTGCGAGATCGCCGAGATATAGGCGTGCTTGCGTTCCTTCAGGCCAAGATAGGACGACACCGCCATGTCCGAACCGTCACGGATGCAGGCGACCAGGCCGGGGTCCATCTGCGACTCCCATTCCGGCAGGCGGCCGACCATGCGCGACATATGTGCCGACCAGAAACCACGGCCGAGTTCCGGGCCGAGCTTGCCCCAGGCTGGGGTCACCTGCTCCACCGTCACCCCTAGCGCGTCGCCGAAGCGTTCGGCGGCGGCTTTGACCAGGGCGGCCACCTCGGGGTCGACCCGGGCGTGGCCGAGATCGGGGCTGAACGCGACACGCGGGCGGGCGACGCCTTCGCCGAGGCGAGCCAGGTATGGCGCAGGCCAGGCTTCCAGCGTGGTGTGATCGGCGGGGTGCGGGCCGGACATCACCTCCATCATCAGCGCGGAGTCGGCGACGGTGCGGGTCATCGGGCCGATATGCGAGGTGAAATCGCCGACCGGCACCGGGGCGTAGGGCACGCGGCCGAAGGTCGGCTTCAGGCCGAAAATGCCGCAGAAATGGCTGGGCATGCGCACCGAGCCGGCGCCGTCGCTGCCTTGATGCAACGCGCCGTAGCCGGCCGCCGATGCTGCGCCGGCGCCAGCCGAGGAGGCGCCGGCGTTGTAGCCCTGCTTCCACGGGTTGTTGGTGATCCCGGTCAGCGGGCTGCGGGATACGCCGGACCAGCCGAATTCCGACGTGGTGGTCTTGCCGACCACGATCGCGCCGGCTTCCTTCAGCCGAGTGACCACCGGGGCGTCGCCCGCGGCGCGGAAGCCCTTCTGGATGAAGCTGCCGGCCTCGGTGTTGAAGTCTTTGGTCTGCACCAGGTCCTTGATGGTGACCGGCAGGCCGTGCAGCCGGCCGAGCGGGCCGCCAGACATCACCGCCGCCTCGGCCGCGCGGGCGCCGGCCATCGCCAGATCGCCGTCATAGGTCGCCATGGCGTTGATCTTCGGCTCCAGCGCCTCGATCCGTCGCAGCAAGGCGGCCATCACTTCGACCGGAGAGATCTGCTTGGCGCGGATCATCGCCGCCGTTTCGATGGCGGGGAGGTAGCCCAAATCTTCGTCGTTCATCGTCGTGTTCCTTAACCCAACTCGCCTTCGGCCCGCACCATCGCCAGCGAGGCGCGCAACGCCGCCACCGTATCGGCCACATCAGCGGCCGTGTGGGTCACCGAGGTAAAGCCGCCCAGCCTTGGATTGAGGTCGACGCCGTTGATCAGCATGGCCAGCCGCAGGCGGTTGTTCAGCCTGGCGGGCTGAGTCTTCAGTTCTTCCATACTCGCCGTCATCGGGTCGAAACCATGCGGGGTGATGTCGCGGCCCTGCGGGTTGGTGAACAGGTGGAACCCCGAATAGTTGCCGTACACCGACCATTTCAGCCCGGCCTCGGCCAACACATCGTTCAGCCCGGCGCGCAGGCTGGCCGCCGTCGCGCTTGCCTCGGTGCAGGCCTCGGTCTCAGCCAGGATGGTCAGGCAGGCGATGCCGGCCGCGGCCGAGATCGGGTTGGCGTTGAATGTGCCGGGATGGCCGATCTTCTCCCGCCCGGCCTTGGCCGAGACCTCGAAGTCCAGCAGGTCCAGGATCTCCTTGCGTCCGGCGACCGCCGCGCCCGGCATGCCGCCGGCGACGATCTTGGCGAAGCTCGACAGGTCCGGCCTGATGCCGAACGCCACCTGGGCGCCGCCACGCGAAACGCGGAAGCCGGTGACCACCTCGTCGAAGATCAGCAAGGCGCCGTGCAGCGAGGTCAGCCGGCGCAACCCGTGCAGGAACTCGGGCGCCAGCGGCACCTGACCGAAGGAAGAGCCGGTGGGCTCCAGGATGATGCAGGCGATCTCGGGGTTGGATTGCAGCGCCGCCTCGACGGCGGCGAGATCGCCGGGGGCGACCAGCACGGTCTTATGGGTGATGCCCGGCAGCACGCCCGGCGTCGGCGTGCCGTCATAGTGGTTGGAGTAGCCGGCGGTCATATGGTCGTGCCAGCCGTGGAAATGGCCCTTGAAGCGCAGCACCGTGTCCCGGCCGGTGAAAGCCCGGGCGAGACGGATCGCCATCAGCGTCGCCTCGGTGCCCGAGGAGGTGAAGCGGATGCGCTCGGCCGACGGCACCAGGCGCTGGATCGCTTTCGCCCAGCCGATCTCCCGCGGGTGGCTGGAGCCGAACTGCGAGCCTTCCTCGGTCGCCGCCTGCACGGCTGCCATCACCGTCGGGTGGCAATGGCCCAGGATCAGCGCGCCGTGGCCGCCGAAGTAATCGACGTAGCGGTTGCCATCGACATCCCATTTATGCGGGCCTTTGGCGCGTGCGATGTAGACGCCGTAGGGGTCCACATGGCGGGCGTCATGCGCGATGCCGCTGGGCAGCAGCGTTGCCGCCTGTCCCGCCAGATCCGCCGATCCGTGGGTCTTCTGCCGATACGCCGCGACAATGCGCGAATTCGTCCCCCGGTCTTCCACCACAGCCTGCGACATCGTGGCACTCCCCTGCTTGCGACACTGGCCGCATACTGCGACGCTTAGGCGATCCAGGGGAAGAGGTGGACATGCTTGACCTGATTTTACGTGGCGGCCGGGTGATCGATCCGGCGCAGAAAATCGACGCGGTGCTCGATGTTGGCTTCGCCGGCGGGAAGGTGGCCGCGGTGGGCGCCGATTTGGGCGAGGCGAAGGACATCCGCGACGTCAGCGGCAAGATGGTGGTGCCGGGTCTGATCGACCTGCATACCCATGTCTATTGGGGCGGCACGTCGCTGGGCGTTGACCCCGACGAGTATGCCCGCTGGTCCGGCTGCACCACGCTGATCGACGCCGGCTCCGCCGGGCCGGGCAATATTCACGGCTTCCGCCGGCACGTGATCGAGAAGGCCGAGTGCCGGGTGCTGCCGTTCCTGAACGTGTCCTTCGCCGGCATCTTCGCGTTTCATTTCGACGTGATGGTCGGCGAAAGCCAGGACCTGCGCCTGCTGAACCCGCGCGTCGCCCTGAAGGTCGCCAAGGAACAGGCCGATCTGGTCGTCGGCATCAAAGTGCGCGTTGGCGCCGGTACTTCGGGTGCGCTGGGGCTGATGCCGATGGAAATGGCGCGCGAGGTGGCCGATGCCGCCGGGCTGCCGTTGATGGGCCATCTGGACGCGCCGCCGCCCTCGCGGCCGGACATGCTGCGCCTGCTGCGCCGGGGCGACATCCTGACGCATTGCTTCCGGCCCTGGCCGAATTCGCCGGCCCGGCCGGATGGCAGCATCGAGGGCGATGTGGCCGCCGCGCGCGCCCGCGGCGTGATCTTCGATATCGGCCATGGCGGCGGCAGCTTCGGCTTCAAGACCGCGCTGGAGATGGTGAAGCACGACTTCCTGCCCGACGTCATCAGTTCGGACGTGCACCTGACCTCGATCGGCGGGCCGGCCTATAACCTGCTGGTGACCATGACCAAGTTGCTGCATGTCGGCATGCCGTTGACCGAGGTGATCCGAGCCAGCACCATCAACGCCGCCTCGGCAATCCGCAAAACCGACCGCGGCACGTTGCAGGCCGGTCTGCTGGGCGATGCCACGGTGCTGGAACTGGAACAGGGCAGCTTCGCGCTGAAGGACGTGATGGGCGAAACCATCGTCGCCGACAGCCAGTTCGCCTGCCGCGGCATCGTGCTCGGCGGCAAATGGTGGCACGGCTAGCCTGCATGGCGTTCGACCCCGCCTTCACCTACGACGTGTTCATCACCCACGCCTGGCGGTTCCATGATGACTGGAGCCGCGCGGGCGCGCTGCTAGACGAGGTCGAGGGGTTCCGTTGGCGGAACTTCTCGGTCCCCTGGCACGACCCGGCGATGGACCCGAACACCGAACGCGGCGGCCGTTTCCTGCAGGACTGGCTGGAGACGCAGATCCTGCCCTGCCACGTCTTCGTGTTTCTCGACAGCGTCTACGCCATCCGCAGCGCCCGCAAATGGCTGGATACGGAGCTTCAGGTGGCGCGCGCGGCGGGCAAGCCGGTGATCGCCTTGCCGATCGAGGGCTCCACCGGCCTCGCCGAATCCGTGGACATTCCCCGGCAGGCTATCGTGCCGTGGAACGGTAAAGCCCTCACCGATGCCATCGCGGCGGCCGCACGGGGTTGAGCGCGACCGGCGCTACGGGAAAGCTGGAAAAATCCCAACAATTGGCGCCGCTAAGCCGCTAGAACTGTCCCCGAGATAAAAGGGAAGCTGCAATGAGTCTGGACCAGGTCACCCTGACCGTTGTGCCCGAGCACCCGCAAACCGGGCAGCCCCGCCGTGTCGAGGCGACGCGGATTGTGTTCAGCCCGCATCAATGCTTCCGCTTCGACGGCGGCGAGCAGGACCGCATCTGCATCGACCTTCTGGCCGACAGCCTGCTCCGCCGCCCCGGCCTCGCGCTCTATGCCGCCGGCCCGTTGCTTGCCTGTTTCGCCGGCTTTCGTCCCGACGTACTGCGCGCTGCCGTGGCGCTCATCGTCGAACCGGGACGCAAGCCGCCCGAGGATCTCGTCCGCAGCTACGGTCTTGCGACCGCCCCGCCCGACGCCCTGCCTCCGGCGGTGCGCACCGTCTTCCTCTGCGAAACCCTCGCCTTCCCCCGCCAGCAGCAGCGCCGCCGCCTGCCCGACAGAGTCACCGTTATCGACGCCGCCATCCTCGGCGAAACCGCCGACCCGCGCCTACCCGCCCGCGCCTGGTCGCCGATGGCGCGCAATATCTATCCGCTCGACCTGCCGGAGATCGTGCTGCAACCCGGCCTGGACATGATCCTGATGGACTGCCCGGCGCGCAACCTGGCGCTGATGCCCAACGGGCTGAGCTACGTGCACAACGCCCTCAAGCGCGCCGATGTCCGCTTCCAGACCTTCGACCTCGATATCGTCGCTTACCACCGCTATCACATCAACCGCATCTACGACGAAGGCGGCCGGATCGTGCTGCCCGATGGGCGGGAGATGCCGGTCGATCCCTGGCAGGCCGAGCATTACGACCTCTGGGCCGATCCCCTGGTGCTCGATCATTTCCGCCCCATCCTGCACGAGGCCGCCGCCGCGATCATCGCCGCCGCGCCGAAAATCCTCGGACTCTCGCTGCAGCAATGCAACGAGGCCTTCACCCGCGAACTTGTCGGCCTGGTGAAAGCGGAACTGCCAGACACCATGGTGCTGGTCGGCGGGTTCAGTTGCTACAACGCCGATATCGGCCGTCGCGGCTTTCCCGAATGCGACTACATGTGCATCGGCGAAGCCGATCTCACCGTCGGGCCGCTGGTGGAAAAACTCGCCCGTGGCGAGCGGCCGCATGACATGGCCGGCGTGCTCTCCCGTTTCGATTCGCCGAGCTACCGCTTCCTGCCGGCGCCGATGCCGCACAAGCTCGAGCAGTTGCCGTTTCCGCGCTACGATTGGTGCGATCTGTCGCTCTACCGCAATTACAACGACTACCAACTCACGCCGATCATCGCCAGTCGCGGCTGCCGCTGGTCGCGCTGCACCTTCTGCGCCGAGCGGTTCTACTGGCGCATCCGCCCCGAGGCCGAATTCGTCGACGAACTCGAATGGCTGGTCGACCAAGGCTGCCACCTGTTCATGTTCAACGAGAGCGATCTGAACGGCGATCCCGAAAAGCTGCTGGCGATCTGCGACGAGATCATCCGCCGCGGCCTGAAGGTCAAACTCACCGGGCAGCTTCGCATCCACAAGAAAAGCGACCGCGCTTTCTTCGACAAGCTGCACGCCGCCGGCTTCGTCGCCTTGCGCTTCGGGGTCGACGCTTTCTCAGCAAACACACTGCGCTTGCAGAAGAAGGGCTACACCAAGGAAATCGTGTCGCGAAACCTGCGCGACTGCTGGGAAGCCGGAATCTACACCGAGGTCAACTGGGTGATCGGCGTGCCGGGCGAGACGCCTGAAGATGTCGAGGAAGGCATCGCGCTGATTTTGGAAAACCAGCGCTATATCGGCCGCCTGTCCAATATCAACCCGCTGATCATGGTCAATGGCGGCGTCTATTGGATCGACCCTGACTCGCACAACATCGTCTTCCGCCACCCGAAACAGGACCTCTACGCCCGCTATCCCCGCGCCCTGCCGGCCGATAGCTGGTACAGCACCCATCCGTACATCGATGCCGCAGTCCGCCGCGTCTATTTCGAACGCATCGTGCTGGCGCTGCACGATGCCGGCTTCCCCGTCGGCAGTTGGGCGACGCGGGTGATCGACGACGTGACCTCCGGGCGGGACCGCGTGCGATCCAGCGGCTTCGATGCTGATACCAACGGCTCCCAGGCCGCCCACCAGCCTGACGCCGCTGCCGCCGCGCGAATGGTGCGCAGCGTGCTGGGCCATGACCTCTTCGCCTATAATGGCCGCTTCTACGGCATCAGGCAGGGTAGCCCCGCACCCGATTTCGGGCAGCTTGAAGTCGCCCCGCCGCCCGATGTCGCGGTCGGTCTCACCGAGGCCGGCGCGCTGGGCTGGATCGAACGCCTCGCTGGCGTCACCGATAGCCTGCCCGAACCCGAGTTCACCGGCTCCAACCCGACCGGCGCCGAAGACCCTACCCTACCTCGCTTCATTCGCAATTTCGGCACCACTCGCATTTTTCGCTACGCGGGGCGGTTCTATGCCCTGCCGCTCGCGTTCGGCGAGGTCGATCTTACCGACCCCGACAGCCTGCCGAACGGCATTCTGAACGCCGCGACACTGACCGACCTGCTGGCCGAGATCGACTACGCCGACCGCTGGGCCGATTCCCGCGGCATCCTCGATTCCCAGGAAGCCCAGCGCCGCCACGGCAGCGCGCTGCGCGCCGACAGCGCGCTCGGCGAGCAAAGCCTGAGCGTGCTGGACTCCGGCAACCTGATCCTACGCCGTGACGGGCAGACCTGGTCGGTCAGCCCACACGCCCTCGCGGCCAGCGGTCTGGCTCCCGACGCGCGCGTGCGGGTGACGCATGAGGTGTCGAAAAACGCTGCCGCGGAACTGCTCTGGAGCACGGTCGCCAATGGCGTCACCTACAACATCGTCAGCTTCGATGCCCACTATTACGCCGTGCCACAGGGAATCCCGGTGCATTGGGAAAACGGCGACGTCGCCGACCAGCCGGGGGTGCAGGTGGCCGAGCGGCTGAACGCGGTTCTCGCCAAGATCGGCTATGTCCGCCAAGCCGCACCACGCGCGGCCGCAGCCCCGGTACCGGCCGCACGGAGCAGTTCCTCTCCCCGGCTGATCGGCGAGCAGCAGGGCTACAACATCGTCGAATACGAAGGCTGGATCTACGGACTCCCGCAAAGTCTCGGGCCGATCGACCTCGCCGACACCGACGTGATCGGCACGCAAGGCGTCCTGCGCGATGTCTCGCGTTCGGTGATCGAGGAGGAGATCGCCGAAATTGTCGGTCTGCAGCAGGCCGCTTCCGCGGCCTCAGCTGCTGCGGCCACAGTTGCCACAGTTGCCCGCGGGGCAAGAAGGTGGTGGCCGCGCTGATCGACTAGACGACGTCAGTCTGCCGTGCGACCTCTACCGCTTTGCTGGAGACCGTAGCCGATGACCGAGTGGCGCCCGAAGTTCATCACCTTCGACTGCTACGGCACGCTGACCAATTTCCGCATGGCCGATGTCGCGCGCGAGATCTTTGCCGACCGCGTTGCCGCCGACCTCATGCCGAACTTCCTCGCCGATTTCGCCGGCTACCGGGTGGACGAAGTGCTCGGCGCCTGGAAGCCATATGACCAGGTGCTGGCCAACGCGATCACCCGCGCCTGCAAGCGGCACAAAGTGACGCTGACGGAAGCCGAGGCGCGCCGCTTCTACGACACCATTCCCTCCTGGGGACCGCACCCCGACGTGCCCGCGCCCCTCGCCCGCGTCGCCAAGGAATACCGGCTGGTCGTGCTGTCCAACGCCGCCAATGAACAGATCCTCGGCAATGTCGCGCAGCTCGGCGCGCCGTTTCATGCGGTGTTCACCGCCGAGCAAGCGCAGGCCTACAAGCCCCGGCAGCAGGCCTTTGAATACATGTTCGATCAGCTCGGCTGCGACCCCGCCGATGTCATGCATGTCTCATCGAGCTATCGCTACGACCTGATGGCGGCATGGGATCTGCGCATCGGACGGCGCGTCCATGTCGGGCGCGGGCACGAGCCGTTCACTCCATATTACGGCGCCGTGCCGATCACCGATATCGGCGGGCTTCCGGGGCTGCTGGGGCTGTGAAGCCGCACTCCTACTGGCATGACAGCGCCGCCGCCTTCGCCGGCGCGCAGGCCGAGGTGCCCGAGGGCAAGGCGGATGTGGTGGTGGTCGGCGGCGGTTTCACCGGGCTGTCGGCAGCCCTTGCCTTGGCACAGCGCGGCGCTTCGGTGGTGCTGCTGGAGGCGGGAAAGATCGCCGGCGCGCAATCGGGCCGCAATGGCGGGCATGTCAACAACGGCCTGTCGCATGACTTTGCCAGCCTCGCCGGCCGCTTCGGCCTCGCGCCGGCGCGCGTGCTGTATCACGCTTTCGATGCCGCGGTTGACAGCGTCGAGCGCATCGTCACCGAGCATCAGATCGACTGCGATTTCCGCCGCAGCGGCAAGATCAAGCTTGCCGCCAAGCCAGCGCATTACGACAGCATGGCGCGCGGCTTCGACCTGCTGCACCGCGAGGCCGACCCGGACACCGCCCTGCTCAGCCGCGCCGATGTGCCCAGCGAAATCGGCTCCGCCCAGTTCCACGGCGCGCTGGTCTATCGCAAGAGCGCGCAGATGCACATGGGCCGCTTCGCCAAGGGGCTGGCCGAAGCCGCGGTCAACGCCGGCGTGCGCATCCATGAGAATGCTGAGGTCACCGCGATGCGGCGCCTGTCCGGCAGCGCCTATCGCCTGACCACCGCGGGCGGCAACATCGAGGCGCAACAGGTGCTGCTGGCAACGGGCGTCTCAGCGAAAGCGCCGTGGTATTTCCGCCGCCGCATCATCCCGATCGGCAGCTTCCTGCTCGCGACTGCCCCGCTCAGCGCCGACCAGGCGGCCTCGATCATGCCGACACGGCGCACCGCGACCACCACGCGCAATGTCGGCAACTATTTCCGCCTGACCCCCGACAACCGACTGATCTTCGGCGGACGCGCCCGTTTCGCGTTGTCCAGCCCCAGCTCAGACCTGAAAAGCGGCGCGGTGCTGCAGGCGCAGTTGCGCGCGATGTTCCCGCAGATCGCGGATATCCCGATCGACTATTGCTGGGGCGGCGTGATCGACCTCACCGCCGACCGGCTGCCGCGTGCCGGCGAGCAGGACGGGCTGTTCTACGCCCTTGGCTTCAACGGCCACGGCGCGCAGATGTCGGTGCATCTGGGCCAGCAGATGGCGGTCGTGATGTCAGGAAACCCGCAGGCCAATCCGTTCCGCGATCTCGATTGGCCCGCCGTGCCAGGCCATTTCGGCCCGCCCTGGTTCATGCCGATGGTTGGCATTTACTACAAGCTGAAGGACCGGTTCAGCTAAGGCCCAATTCCGTCAGCCTGCGCGCCTGACGCGCCAGCAGGAATTCGACATCGGCAATATCGGCCGCGCTGAGCCCGACCCTTGGCGCGCGCTGCGCCGGCGCGGAAATCGCGCCGCGCTTGTGCAGGATGTATTTGCGCACCGCCAAACCTGGCCCCGGCTGCTGCTCGTAGCGCGCCAGCGGCAGATAGGCATCGAACACATCGGCTGCGCGCTGCGCATCGCCCGCCCGATGCGCCGCGATAGTGCCGACCATCATCTCGGGGAAGGCAAACCCGGTCATCGCGCCATCGGCGCCGCGCCTGAGTTCTTCCGGCAGGAACACGCCGCCATTGCCGACCAGGATGGAAATCCGCCGCATCCCCTCCATCGCCCGCACGGCGCTGATTTTGCTCAGCCCCGGCCAATCCTCATGCTTCAGCATCACGCAGGACGGATCGGCCTCCACCACCCGGCGTATCACCGACGGCGCGATCTGCACCCCGGTCGACTGCGGAAAATCCTGCAACACCCAGGGGATGCCGCCCAGTATCTCGCCGACATTGCGGAAATAGCCGAACACCGCGTCATCGGTGCGCGGTCCCGGCGCCGGCGCCACCATCACGCCCGCCGCGCCGGCATCCATCGCCGCGCGTGCCAGTTCGCCCATCGCCGCGAAACCAGGGCTCGACACCCCGACCACGATCGGAATCCGCCCGGCGATACGCTGCGCGACATGCCGCGCGAATGCGGCGGACTCGGCGCCGGAAAGCTTCGGCGCCTCGCCCATCATGCCCAGGATCGTGATCCCGGTGACCCCGCGCTCGATATAGAACTCGATCAGCCGATCGGTACTCGCCAGATCGATCGCGCCGCTGTCAGTGAACGGCGTGATCGAAATGATGTAGACGCCCTCAGCGGATTCATCGAGGCGGGGCATCGCGGATCAGGCCAGCTTCTTGTGGCTGCCGTCACACATCGGCGACTTCGCGCTCTGCTTGCAGGCGCAGAACCAGGCGTCGCCGTCCTTCTCGGCGGTGTACTTCATCGGCGCCATGCCGCTGCCCTTGTGCGAACCGTCGCACAGCGGCTGCTTGCTCGACTTGCCGCACGAGCACCAATAATAGTCCTTGCCGGCCTCGACGGTGACTTTGATCGGCGCCTTGCCGGCAACGATGGGAAGCTGTTCAGACATCGGACTCTCCTTGTTGGATGGCGCGAGTCTATCAGCCCCGAAAGCGCGCGGCGAGGGCCGGGTCCAATCCGATCTGCTCACGCAACGGCAACGCGGCATAACTGCCGGCCCGCGCCTTCGGCAGGCGCAGCCGCACCAGCCCCTCGGCCAGCAGCACGGCGCACGACACCCCCTCCAGCACCGGCACGGCGATCCGCGCCTGCACCCGCGCCGGCATCCCGGCCATCACAGCGCCGTTCAGCACGATGACATCGGCACCATCCTCGATCAGGTCCGCCGCCGCCGCGACTATTGCCGCCTCGCGGCCCGCGGGATCCGTCAGAATCTCCTCGGCGCTTACCCCCAGGCTGGCGATCCCGGCACAGCGCGAGGCCAGCCCGTAGCCCTCGGCCATTTCCCGCAGCGTGATCGCGCTGCGCGGGCTGGTGGCGATCGCACCATAGCGCGCGCCGGTCATGCAGGCGACATGCAGCGAGGATTCGGTCAGCCCCAGCACCGGCATCGCCAGCATCTCGCGCGCCGCCCGCAACGCGCTATCCAACGACGCGCCGATGATCGCCGCGTCGCAGCCGTCGGATTCCTGTGCCAGCAGCGACAGGCTGGCATGTTCGCCGATCGCCGCCTCGGTGCGCGTCGCCATTACCCGCGCGCCGAACTTGGCCGTCACCGCCATGATCTCGGTGCCTCCGCCCGCCACCGCGCGTGCCGCCACCGCCATCGCGTCGGTCACCGCCTGGGTCGTGTTGGGGTTGGCGAGCAGCAGGCGCATGGCGATCTCCACAAATGTTGCGGCATCGGCCGCATGGCGCCACTCTGCCCGCAGAACCTGCGAAGTGAAAAGATGCGCGCGATTCTCCTCGCCCTGTTGCTGCTGTCCGGCTGTGCGAAGCCGCAATGCGCCGCCGGCGATCCCGGCATCACCGCGCAGCTGTTCTTCGGCCGTAGCATGAAAGGCGGCGCGCTGATCGACGATGCCGCGTGGAAAGCCTTCCTCGCCGAAACCTTCACCCCCCGCTTCCCCGACGGCCTGACCGTGATTTCCGCCAGCGGCCAATGGCGCCAGCGCAGCACCGGCAAGGTGATCGCCGAACCCTCGACCATGGTCGAGATCGTCACCGACGGCAGCCCCGCCGATTTCGAAAAATTCGATGCCATCCGCACGGATTACAAATCCCGCTTCGCGCAGGAATCGGTCGGCCTGGTGACCAACCTGTCCTGCGCGTCCTGGTAGCCTAACCCGCCCGGATCAGATCCGCCGCCTTCTCGCCCACCATGATGCTCGGCGCGTTGGTGTTGCCCGAGGGCATGGTCGGGAAGATCGATGCATCGGCCACCCGAAGCCCGCTGATACCATGCACCCGTAACTGGTCATCCACCACAGTGTTCGAACCCGGCCCCATCCGGCAGGTGCCGATCGGGTGGTACGCCGTCTCCGAATTCTTCCTGATGTAGTCGAGGATCTCAGCGTCGCTCGCCACCGCCTTGCCCGGCGAGAACTCTTCACCGCGATAGGGATCGAGCGGCTTCGATTCGACGATGTTGCGGATCATCCGGAAACCGTCGACCATGGTGCGCTGGTCGATGCTGTCGTGCAGGAAGTTGAAGCGGATCGCCGGCTGCGCCTTCGGATCGGGCGACTGGATATGGATCGAACCCAGGCTCTCCGGCCGCAACTGATAAACCGCCACCGTCATGCCGGGGAAATCGTGCAACTGCCGCTTCTTCGGATTTTTGATCGCATAAGGCACCATGTGCATCTGCACATCCGGCGCCTCCAGCTCCGGCCGCGTCTTCAGGAACGCCAGCAGCGGCGCCGAAGGCAGGCTGAAGAACCCGCCACGCGCGAACAGATAGCGCAGGGTCTCGCCCACCAGCCCCAGCCCCCTCGCCCGCGGATTGTACGACGCCGCCGGGTCGATCACCTTCCACTGGATGCGCGCGTTCAGATGGTCGCGGAAATTCTCGCCCACCGCCGCCAGCACATGCTTCACCGTCACCCCGTGCGCCTGCAAAATATCCGGCCGCCCGATGCCCGACAGTTCCAGGATCTGCGGCGTCGCCACCGCGCCGGCCGACAGGATCACCTCCCTGCCCGCCCGCGCCTCAACCATCTGCCCGCCGCGCTCGTAGGCGACGCCGACACAGCGCGTGCCTTCCAGAAGCACACGGTGCGTCATCGCCTCGGTGACGATGTGCAGATTGGACCGCCCCCGCGCCGGCCGCAGATAGGCCTGCGCTGTGCTCATCCGCACACCGCGGCGGATCGTGGTCTGCGTCTTCACCACGCCTTCCTGATCCAGCCCGTTGTAGTCCCGGTTACGCTTGTAGCCCGCCGCCTCACCCGCCTTGAACAACGCGTCGTACAGCGGGTTCTGGTCCGGTACCTCGGAGACATGCAGCGGCCCGCCGACGCCACGCACCCCGTCATCGCCGCCCTCGAAATTCTCCATCCGCCGGAACACCGGCGCCACGTCCTGCCAGCTCCAGCCGCGCGCGCCCATCTGCGCCCAGGTGTCGTAATCCATCGGCTGCCCGCGCACATACACCAGCCCGTTGATCGCGCTCGACCCGCCCAGCAGCTTGCCGCGCGGCACTGGAATTTCGCGATTATTGGTGTTGGCCTCAGGCGCAGAGCGATAGCACCAGTTCGCCGCGGGGTCGTCGATCAACAGGCCGAAGCTGATCGGAAACCGCGAATACGGATGGCTCGCCTTGCCCGCTTCCAGCAGCAGCACCTTGACCCGCGCATCCTCGGTCAGCCGCGCCGCCAACGCCGCCCCGGCCGAGCCGGCGCCGACGATGATGTAGTCGTATTGAGCGTCGCTCATGCGATCGTTTCCCTGGACCAACCCTGGCGCAAGCCTACCCCGCCACAGCGCGCCGCTTCAAATCCCCAACCCGCCGAGCGACTTGCCACCATCGACAAACAAGGTCTGCCCGGTGATAAACCGCGTGCCAGGCGCTGCAAAAAACGCGATGGCATGGGCGATCTCCGCCGGATCGGCCGCCTTGCCGGCAGGCTCGATCGCCTCCCACGCCGCGAACATCTCCGGCGGGGCCGAGCGGGTCATGGGCGTATCGGTAAACCCCGGCGCGACCGAATTCACCGCGATCCGCGCCGGCCGCAACTCCATCGCCATCGCCCGCGTCAGCCCAATCACCGCGGCCTTTGACGCCACATAATGCGCGAACCGCGTGCCCCCCAGCGCCCCGCGCGAGGAGATCGTGACGATCCGTCCGCCCGCGACCATCCGCCGTGCCGCCTCCTGCGCCGGAATAAATGTTCCGATTACATTGACATCCAGCATCCGGCGAAACGCGTCCTCATCCAGATCGAGGAATTTGGCATCGTTGTAGATCCCGGCTGCGCAGACCATCACATCCACCCGTGCCTCCGTCGCCAGCGCGGCCACGACCGACGCCCTGTCGCAGACATCGACCACCGCCGCAACCACGTCGAGCCCCTCGCAGCGCAAAGCCGCCACCGCCGCGCCCAGCACCTCGGCCGAGCGATCCATCGCCACCACGCGAAACCCGTCCTGCGCCAGCCGCCGCGCCGTCGCCAGCCCGATGCCTTGCGCCGCCCCGGTCACGAAGGCGATCTCCTGCGCACTCATTCCGCCGCTCCTATTGCGTCACGGATCGTCTCATACAGGTCATGGGAACACCGGAATCCCAACTCCCGCGCCGCCGCCGACACGTCCGACGGCGCCGGACGGAGATGCGGAAATCCGGCAAACCCGGTCGCCGCTTCCGCCGGCAGATCGACCTCCAGATCCGGGCACACACGCCTCACCACATCGACAAACTCCGCCAGGCTGTACCAGCTACCAGGGGCAATATTGTAAACCCGCTGCCCCGGCGCCGCAGCATCCAGCGCCGCCAGATTCGCCCGCGCGCAATCCCGCGCATCGACGAATTCCTCGCGCCCGCCCCACAGCATGAACGGGTCATCCAGCACCACCCGCCCGCCCTGCGCCAGCCGCGCCAGCAACCGGCCCGGCACCGAACTCGGCGCCACCAGCGACCCGCCCAGCACCGCGCCATAGCGCAGCACCACCACGTCCAACTGGTAAAGATCGTGATACAGCAACGCCATCTGCTCGCCGGCGATCTTGCTCATCGCATACAGGCTCGCCGGCCGTTCCGACAGCAGATGCAGCGGCACATCCTCCTCGATCGACACCGCCGCATGCCGGCCAAACGTGGTGTAGGCCACCGTGGTCGAACTCGCGCACACCACACGCCCCACTCCGCAGCGCCGCGCGACCTCCAGCACATTGGCCGTGCCCATCACGTTGACGCCGACGCCACGCAATGGGTCCTGCCTGATCCCGGTCGAGAGCATCGCCGCGGTATGCACGATGCGCCGCACGCCATGCCCGCGCACCACCGCCTCCAACGCCGCAACATCGGTCACATCGCAAGCCACCGGCACGATGCCCGCCATCGCCTCCGGCGCACGCAGATCGGCCAGCACCACCGTCTCGCCCCGCCCCGCCAGCATCTCCGCGGTCAGCTGCCCGATCAGGCCGGCCCCGGTAACCAGCGTGCTCACCGCCCTGAATCTTCTTCCATGATCAGGTGATAGACCTTGCCGCTGAACATCGACATGCCCTGCGCGATCACGCCGCGCACCTCCTGCCGCACCGGGCTCGCCAGCGCCGCATGCATCGCCGCCAGATCGTCGAAATACAGGTCGAAGACCATATACACCGGCGGCGCCCCCGCCTCCGCCTCAACCGGCCGGCGCAGCCGCACCGCGCGGATGCCCGGATACCGCCCAATCGCCTGCACCACCGTGCCGGCCATATGCGCGTCGAACCTGGCCCGATCGGCCTCGCCAACGCTGCCCTCAAGCACCGCGGACCGAATGATCATGCTAAGAAACCTCCCAGAACATCGGATACGACGACGGGATCAGATTGTTCAAACGCGAGCGGTAGCCTGCGGGAATCGTGAACTGCCCCCACATCACCGAGGGCGTCATCTCATACGCCAGCACCTGAATTTCCGCCGCCAGCCGCTTGCGCTCCGCCTCGCCATCGGCGCGGGCGAATTTCTGCACCAGCATCGGAATCCGCGCATCGCACGACCAGCCGGGGAAATCCGCACAGGTCGGCGCGATGTAGAAATGCGTCAGCGGCGTCAGCATATCGGTGCCGTTCGAATACACCGAGAACATCGACCAGCCGTCCTTCTTCGCCCGCCGCGCCAGCACAGTCCCCCAGTCCATCACCTGCTGATCCACCGTGAACCCCGCAGCCCGCAAATTCTGCGCCAGCACCATTGACGCGGTCTGACTGATCGAACCGCCGACCTCCAGCATCACCACCGGCTGCCCGGCATATTTCGTCGCCTTCAACGCGGCCTTCGCCGCCTCGATATCCAGTTTCGCCCCCTCGCCGCCCGCCGTGGTCGATAGCGGCGCATCACACATCCAGAACGACGCGCATTGCGCCGCGCGGAACTGCCCCGGAATGCCGATCGCGCTCAGGATCGCCTCCTGATCGACCAGCTTCCACAACACCCGCCGCACCGCCGGATCGTCAAACGGCGCCGACGCATGGTTCAGCCGGAAATTACCCTGGAACTGATGAATCCCGCCCAGCCCCAGCAGCTTCACCCCGTTCGCCTTCTCCAGCAGAGGCAGCATGTCGAACGGCAGATACTGCATGTAGTCGATCTCGCCGGCGATCAGCGCGTTCGCCCCCGTCGTCTGATCCGGCATCACCCGCAGATCGAGCTGATCGATGTTCACCCGCTTGCCACCGGCCAGGAAATCCGGCGCCTCGGCCCGCGCCACATAATCCGGATTGCGCTCCAAAATCATCGATGAGCCAGACTTCCAAAGATCCTTGCGGAACCTGAACGGGCCCGAGCCGATGATCTCGGTGATCCGCTGATCCCCCGGCACCGCGGCCAGCCGCGCCGGCATCATCACCGGCAACGGCGCATTCGGCTTGCCCAGCACCTGCAACATCAACGGGAACGGCTCCTTCAGCACGATGCTGAAGTTCCGCGCATCCTTCGCCGTCATCGACGCCGTGGCATCGCGCAACATCCGCCCCAGCGGATCGCGCGGCGCCCAGCGGTTCAACGACGCCACACACTCCGCCGCCGTCACCGGCGATCCGTCATGCCATTTCAGCCCGTCGCGCAGCGCGAATTCCCAGGTCAGCTTATCCGCCGAAACCTGCCACGCGCCCACCATCTGCGGCTTGATCTCGCCGTTGCCCGCCATCGCGAACAGCGTATCAAACACATGCGTGCCAAAGGTCCGCGTGATCGCCGCCGTGGTGAAATGCGGATCGAAAATCACCACCTCGGATTCCAGCACCACCGGAATGCTCCGCGCCGCCCGCGCCTCGCGCGGCCTTAGAATGGCGGCAGCCGTCAGCGCCGATCCCCCGCCCAACACGAAACGCCGTCCGAGTCCTTGCTGGGTCATGGCTTTATCCCCTCGCCTTCTGCATTGTTCGCCAAACTCTAGGCACGTCCCGTGCCCGCCATCAACTTAAGCCGGAGCCCGACATGTCCGACACCGACCTGCGCTTTATGCCCGCCACCCGGGCCGCCGCCCTCATCCGCCGGCGCCAGCTCTCCCCCGTCGAATATGTCGATACCGTCCTCGCCGCCGCCGCGCGCGAACAGCCCCGCCTGAACGCCTTCGTCACCATCATGGCCGACCAGGCCCGCAGCGACGCACAAGCCGCCGAACAGGCCGTCATGCGCGGCGACACGCTCGGCCCGCTGCACGGCATCCCCGTCGGCATCAAAGACCTCGTCGACGTCGCCGGCGTGCGCACCACCCACGGCTCGGCCATCTTCGCCGACAACATCGCCCAAGCCGACGACATCCTGGTCACCCGCCTGCGACAGGCCGGCGCCATCATCCTCGGCAAAACCACCACCCCCGAATTCGGCGTCAAAGGCCTCACCGACGGCCCCAGCTTCGGCATCGCCCGCAACCCCTGGAACACCGAACGCACCCCCGGCGGCTCGTCCGGCGGTTCCGCCGCCGCGGTCGCCGCCGGCATCGGCCCCATCGCCCTCGGCACCGACGGCGCCGGCTCCGTCCGCGGCCCCGCCGCCTGCTGCGGCCTGGTCGGCCTCAAACCCACCCTCGGCGCCGTGCCCGCCGACACCACCCGCGACGCCTTCGCCAACAACATCTACGCCGGCCCGCTCGCACGCACCGTCACCGACGCCGCCGTGATGCACGCCATCCTCTCCGGCCCCACCGCACGCGACCCGTGGAGCCACGGCAATGCCGAATCGCACCGCCTCTCCCCCGGCCTCACCGGACAAGACCTGTCCTCCATCCGCATCGGCTACATCGCCCGCTGCGCCAACCCCCGCGTCGCCGCCGACGTCACCGCCAACACCGCCGCCGCGCTCGACACCTGGGCCAGCCTCGGCGCCGAAATCGAAGACGTCACCGACACCATCGACTGGATCGAATACGAAGGCCGCGTGCTCTATCAGGCCAATTTCACCGTGTTCTGCGCCCAGTACCTGCCCCGCTGGCAGAACGCGATGGACCCGGTCACCCTCGCCTTCATGCAGCGCGGCGCAGGCTTCACACTCGCCGATTTCCGCAACGCCCAGTTCGCCCGCACCCGCCTGTTCCGCGACATCCAAACCCTGCTGACGCGCTACGACTTCCTGGTCACCCCCACCACCACCCGAACCGCCCTGCCCGTCACCTTCGACGCCGCCAACGACCAGGTCGACGTCGACGGCGTGCCCTGCGGCATCACCCGCCAAGGCTGGACCTCCTACCAATACCCCTTCAACCTCACCGGACACCCCGCCCTCGCCCTGCCCTCCGGCTTCGGCACCGACGGCCTGCCCACCTCGGTGCAAATCATCGGCCGCTGGGGCGCCGACACCGACGTCCTGCGCCTCGGCGCCGCCCTCGAAACCGCGCGCCCTTGGGCGCAGCATCGGCCATCGGTGTAGCGTCAGAGTGCAAGCAAGGAAGGCAAAGGCCAGGGGCTTTGCCCCTGGACCCCACCAAAGGCCGAGGGCCTTTGGAAACCCATTCATAAGTATTTGACCGGTTGGCTCGGCGTTGGGCGTAGAGCGGCGGAGCCATTAAAAGTCTTTGGGCTTCGCCGCTGCACGAATGTTGATGGTTATGCCAATAGATGTGGGGTCAAGGGGACTGAGTCCCCTTGCGGGTCCAGGGCAGAGCCCTGGTCTTTTCTAAAAATTCCTTTTTCTTCAGAAACTTACCGCGCACTTGCCTTCACTTATTCTCAGTCTTTCAACTCACCCCACCGCCTTCGCGTATTCATACTCCAGCGTCTGCGACAGATCATGCAGCGCGCGGACCGGCCCGTCGCGGCGGTAGCCGAGCTTCTCGTAGAACCGGTGCGCCCGATCGAACCGTGTATCGCTCCACAGCCGCATTTCGGTCGCGCCGTGCGCGCGTGCGAAACCTTCGGCGGCTGCGATCAGCGCCTGGGCCACGCCGCCGCCGCGCAGGCTGGCGGCGACGTACATTTTGCAGATTTCCCACGTGCCGCCGCCGAGCGGCTTGGTGCCCACCATGCCGGCCACGGCGCCCTCGGCCTCATGCACCCAGAGTGCGCCGCCCTGGTTGACGTAGTAGCTGGCGAGCGCCCGCAATTCGGGCACTTCGCCATCCACATCCATCACGCAGCCGGGGTATTCCGCCCAGCAGACCCCGATCAGCGCGATAAAACCAGCCGCATCGTCATCGCGCCCGGCGCGCAGGATCAAGCAAGGCTCCGCGCAAACGCGTCCATCCGCACCATCGCCTCGGCCAGGCTGTCATAATCCGTGGCATAGGAAATCCGCAGATACGGGCTCATCCCGAACGCCGCGCCATGCACCAGCGCCACGTGGCCTTCGTCCAGCAACGCCAGCGCGAAATCCTCATCGGTGACGATCTTCACGCCCTTCGGCGTGGTTTTGCCGATGCACCCGGCGATATCCGGATACACGTAGAACGCGCCTTCCGGCCGATGGCAGGTAATCCCCGGCATCGCGTTCAGCCGGTCCACCACCAGGTCCCGCCGCCGGCGATACTCATCGCGCATCTGCCCGACGATCTCCTGCGGCCCATCCAGCGCCGCCGCCGCCGCCGCCTGCCCCACCGAGGACACGCCCGCCGTCGCCTGGCCCTGCATGTTGACCATCGCCTTCACCAGGGCCTTAGGACCGGCATAGAACCCGATCCGCCACCCGGTCATCGCGTAGGTCTTCGACACGCCGGAAACGGTGAGCGTACGCTCCCGCAGATCCGGCGCCACCTGTGCCAGCGTGGTGTGCTGGAAATCCGCATACATCAGGTGCTCGTACATATCGTCGCACAAGATCCACACATGCGGATGCTTGCGCATCACCGCCGCGATCGCCTCCAGCTCAGCCGCCGAACACGCTGCCCCCGTCGGGTTGTTGGGGAAGTTCAGCATCAGCCACTTGGTCTTCGGCGTGATCGCCGCGTCCAGATCCTCCGGCCGCAGCTTGAAGCCGTTATTCTGCGGGCAGGTGACAAACACCGGCTCGCCGCCCAGCAGCCGCACCATCAGCGGGTACGCCCCCCAGTACGGCGCCGGGATCACCACTTCGTCGCCCTCATCCAGCGTCGCCAGCAGCGCGTTGAACAACGCCTGCTTACCGCCGTTCGACACCGCGATCTCATCCAGCGCGAAGTCCAGCCCGTGGTCGCGCTTGAACTTGCGCTGCACCGCTTCCTTCAGCTTCTTCACGCCATCCTGCGGCGGGTATTTCGTCTCGCCGGCCAGCGCCGCCTGATGCGCCGCCTCGATCGCGTTGCCGGGCGTCGCGAAATCCGGCTCCCCGATCGTCAGCGCGATGACATTGATGCCCTGGTCGCGCAGTTCGCGCGCCTTGATCGTCATCTGCACCGTCGCCGCGACCTTCACCCGGTCGAGGCGCTTGGCCAGCGCCGGCATCAGACCATCCCCGCGCAGAAGCGCTGGATGCGGGTGCACGCCTCCACCAGGCTCGCTGTGTCCGTCGCATAGGAAATCCGGAAATGCCCCGGATACATGAACGCAGCCCCATGCACCGCGGCCACGCCCTCTTCCTCCAGCAGCGCGATCACGAAGCTCTCGTCGTCCTTGATCAGCGTGCCGCCTTTCGTCGTCTTGCCGATGCAGCCATGCACGCTGGGGAACACATAGAACGCCCCCTCCGGCTTGTGGCAGGTCAGCCCTTTCGCCTGGTTCAGCATGTCGCACACCAGATTGCGCCGCTGGCGATACACCTCGACCATCTCGTCGATGAACCCCTGCGGCCCGGTCAGCGCCGCCAGTGCGGCCGCCTGCGAGATCGAGGAGGTGTTCGAGGTCGACTGGCTCTGCAGCTTATCCAGCGCCTTGATCAACTGCACCGGCGCCCCGGCGAAGCCGATGCGCCAGCCGGTCATCGCATAGGCCTTCGAGCAGCCATTCATCGTGATGGTGCGCTCGCGCAGCTTCGGCTCAACCTGCACGATCGTTGCCGGCTTGAAGCCGTCATAGGCAAGCTTGCCATAGATATCGTCGGTGAAGATCCACACGTCGGGGTGCTTCAGCAGCACGTCGCAGATCGCCCGCAGCTCTTCGGCCGAATACGCCGCCCCGGTCGGGTTCGACGGGTTGTTCAGCATGAACCACTTGGTCTTCGGCGTGATCGCCGCTTCCAGGTCCTCGGCGCGCAGCTTGAAGCCGTTATTCTGCCCGCACGGCACAAACACCGGCGTGCCATCGGCCAGCGACACGATATCGGGATACGACACCCAGCACGGCGTCGGGATGATCGCCTCGTCGCCGGCGTTCATCGTCGCCACCATGGCGTTGAAGATCACCTGCTTGCCGCCGGTGGAGATGATCACCTCCTCCGGCTTGTAGTCGATGCCGTAGTCCCGCATGAAACTGTCGGCCACCGCGCGGCGCAGTGCCGGGGTGCCCGCGACATCGGTGTACTTGGTCTCACCGTCCTGGATCGCCTTGATCGCCGCGTCCTTCACGAACTGCGGCGTATCGAAATCCGGCTCGCCGGCCGACAGGCTGATGATATCCCGCCCCGCCGCTTTCAGCGCGCGCGCCTTGGAGGAAATCGCAATCGTCAGGCTCGGGCTGATCCGGTCCAGCCGCTCGGCGGTCAGGTGCATGGCATCTCTCACAGGTCAAAAAAGCCGCGCACCCTACTGCCGCGGGCGTGGTGGGGCAACCGCAGAAAAGCCCCGGCGGCGGTTGAGGCGGCCGGGGGCGGCCGATACACTGCCCCGGCAGAAACAGGACAGCCGCATGCCGCTCCCCACAGCCGACGCCTGGTTCGATGTCGCCGAGGTGGCGCCGGGCGTGTTTCGCATCACCGAGCCGCACGCCCACCGGCTGGTGCGCGCCAACTGCTTCCTGATCACCGGGGGCGAGCGCGATATCCTGGTCGATAGCGGCCTGGGCGTCGGCGTGTTGCGCCCGGTGATCGCCGCGCTGTCATCCCGCCCGCTCGTGCTGTTCACCACGCATTGCCATGTCGATCACATCGGCGGCCACCCGGAATTCCCCGACGCCGAAATCCTGGTCCACGCCGCCGAAGCCGAAGCACTGCGCCGCCCGGGCGCGCTCGGCCTGCGCTTTCCCCCCCGCGCCCCGGAACAGGTCGAGGCGCTGCGCCGGGCCGGCATCGAACTGACCGAGTTCATGGTCGAAGCCCTGCCCGCCGCTGGCTTCGACCCGGAAACCTGGCAACGTCCCGGCGTGGAACCCAGCCGGCTGGTCGGCGAAGGCGAAGTGCTCGAAACCGGCGCCGGCCGGTTCGAAGTGCTGCATCTGCCGGGGCACAGCCCGGGCGGCATCGCCCTGTGGGACGCCGCGCGCGGGCATCTGTTCTCCGGTGATGTGATCTATGACGGCGTGATCATCGATAGCGGGCCGGGAACCGATGTGCCGGCCTACATCGCCACCATGCGGCGGCTGCGGGCGCTGCCGGTGCAGGCGGTGTTCGGCGGCCACAAGGCGACGATGGACCAGGCGCGTTTCATCGAAGTGATTGATTCATATATACAAAGCCGGACGCGGTAAGCGCCGGCGGCGCCCAGCCGAAATTTTTTTCCTAAAGGCGAAAAAAATTCTTGCCAACCGATGTCAAGTTGGTTAATCTAACTTTAATGAACATGTTGGGCACATTCCTGAACGCACTCAAAATCGCTGCGGCGACCCGGGAGACGTGCGACCGCGCTCTGGCCATGCTGATGGGCCTGCTGTTCCGCCGCGAAATCGCCCGTCTCCTGGCGCAGGTCGATGCCCTGTTCACCGCCTGGCGCACCGGCGCCCTGCCCCCCGCGCCCGAAGTCGTCCCGCAAGCCGCACCGCCGGCCCCGCCAGCGCCGCGCAAAGCAATCACCCCCCGTCCGCCCAGAATCCGTGCGCCGCGCCAAAATCGCGCGCCCCGCCGGTCCGCAAAGCCGACCCTGTGCCAACGCACGCCCCGGCCGGCCCTCCCCTCACCCCAGCCGTGTCGCGCCCAACCGCACCGGCCCCCCGCCCTCAGACCCGTCGTCCAAAAATTGCGACGAACGGGGGCTCTCTATCTAAACCCGGATTTCCCGGATGAGTGCGGATTTCCTTGTACAGGAGGGCCGAATCTGGCATGAATATCAGTGTGTTGTGGGCGATGAGGAATCGCGAGGATGGAACACCCAACGGGTGAA
>CAIRTN010000464.1 GCA_903881515.1 uncultured Rhodospirillales bacterium
GCCGAAATGCCCGCCGGTGGTGGAAACCACGTCCACCGTCTCCGCCCGCAACTCGTCGGCCAGTTGCTTCAACTGCTCAACCGAGAAATTCCGCATGTCCGAAGGCACACGGACACGGTCCAATAACGGCGTCGCGTGGCGGAGGGCAGAGCCGACGATGGGGGCGTTCATGCTGGACATTCTCGCGCGGGAGCGATTCGTCCGGCCTTCACGGCGCCGGATGAAGCTTTAAGGACTGTTTGACGGCGTGTTGCAATATGTAATGCCCAAGCGGATGAAAACCGGTTTCATCCGTGATGTTCAGGTCACACGCCAACCGGGGCATCCCACGCAGGGGCCATGCCGGGGTTCACAATCCGCTGGTTCTTCGGCAGTGCGGCGATCGCCGCGCGATCCGCATCGGTCAGCACCAGGCGCTGAGCGTCGAAATTGGCTTTCTGGTTCTTCGCCTGGCTCGCTTTCGGAATCGCGGCGACCCCCGGCTGTTCCAGCAGCCATTGCAGCGCCACCTGTTCCGGCGCCGCACCATGGCGGGCCGCGCTTTCCGCCAGCCCCGGCCACACGCCCAACCCGCCGCGTGCCAGCGGGCAATAAGCGGTCACCGCGATGTCATGCGCGCGGCAGTAGTCCAGCACCTTGGTCTGATCCAGCAGCACATGGTACTCGACCTGGTTGCAGACGATCGGCGCCCCGATCTCCTCAACCGTGCGGCGCAACAGCGCGGCGGTGAAATTCGACACGCCGATATGCCGCGCCAACCCTTCGTCGCGCAGCTTCACCAGCGTCTCCAGCGCCGCCGGCAGATCCATCTGCGGCGAAGGCCAATGGATCAGGTAGAGATCGACATAGGCGGTGCCGAGCTTGGTCAGGCTCGCCTCCATCGCGGCGCGCATCGCGGCCGGCGCCAGATTCTCCCACCACACCTTGGTGGTCAGATGGATATCGCCGCGCGGCACCGGGCTGGCGGCCAAAGCAGCACCGACTTCGGCCTCATTGCCGTACATCTGTGCGGTATCGATATGCCGATAGCCCAGTTCCAAGGCAGACAGCACACCCTCGGTGCACGCAGCCCCGGTCATCCGGAAGGTGCCGAGGCCAAGCTTCGGCATGGTCATGCCGCGTGCGGTCAGGGTTTGCATGGTCTAAGTCCTATCGCTTGGTAAAATCGACGACGGCGGCGAAACCGGTCTCGGTTCCAAAAGCAAGCAGCGTGCCGTCCGGGCTCCAGGCCAGGGAAGACACCGCGCCGCGCCCGGGCGCCGCCACCGGCAGAATACGTGCCGAGCCGATGTCGGCCACCAGAACCAGCCCATCGTCGAACCCCGCCGCCACCACTTCATTCGCCGGATGGCAGGCCACCATGGTGCACAGCACGCCATCGCCGCCCGCCAGTTCCGTCGGCGGCTTGCCCATCGGCCCGCCGCCGAAGAACGGCCACAGCACGATTGAATCCGCCCCCGAACTCGCCAGCCACTTGCCGTTCTTGGTGAAACCCAGCGCCCGCGTCTTGCCGGGATAGCCGGTCATCCGCATGTGCTGCCCATCGGTCAGCCGCCAGCCATGCAGCGCATTCTCCTGCATCGCGGTCACCACCACATCGCCATCGGGATGCAGGGCGATGCCAGTATGGCTACCCTTCCACTCCACCCGGCGCGGATTATCGGTCTTGCTGGCCACAAACCACAGCGAGGCGCCATTGTAATGCGAGGCGGCAATCCGTTTGCCCCGCGCGTCGAACGCCAGCCCGGTGACGCTGGACGGATGTTCCAGCGTTTTCAGCTTCTTGCCGGCGCCATCGAACATATGCACGTACTTGCCCACGCCGCAGGCGATCAGCCCGGCGCGGCCATCGGCGAAGCTCGCCGCCTGCTCCACCCAGCGCATGCCGAACCGCGCGATCTCGTTCACCGCGCCGTCTGCGCCGATGCGTGCGAACAGCCCGTCGTCGCCGCCAGTGATCCAGCCGCGCGAGCTCGAAGCCGGCGCCAGCGACAGCACCGCCCCGTCATGCACCTCGCCGCGCTCCCATTCGCCGCCGACCGGCGCCCGCCACACGCTGCCATCGCCCATCGCGAACGCGCAGGAGGTGCCATCGCGGTCAAACGCCGCGGCCACGACGAACGCGTCCAGCGTACGAAACACGCCACGCTGTTCCAGGATCTGATCAGCCGATGCCATCGTGTTCATCACCATCTCCGCCTCACAGAACTTTCAGCACCAGGAAACCGCCAATGATGCCAACCGCCAAAGCGGTGGTCACCAGGGTCAGCCGGGTTTCGATGAAATGGCGCACCTTGTCGCCAAAGAAATGCAGCAGCGTCGCCACCATGAAGAACCGCATGCCCCGCGTCACGATACTGGCGAACACAAAGGTGGTGAAGTCGAACTTCGCGGCGCCGGCGGCGATGGTGACGATCTTGTAGGGGATCGGCGTCAGCCCCTTCAGCAGGATGATCTCCAACCCATAGGTGGTGAAGGTGTCCTTGAAGCGGTTGTACGCATCTTCGTAATGGTACAGCCGCAGGATCGGCGCCGCCACCGTGTCATACAGCGATGCCCCGATCAGATAGCCCAGCATGCCGCCGAAAATGCTGGCCACCGTGCAGATCAGCGCAAAATGCCAGGCCCGCCGCGGCTGCGCCAGCGCCATCGGGATCAACAGCGCGTCGGGCGGGATCGGGAAGAAACTGCTCTCGGCAAACGCCACCACGGCCAGCCAAAGCGGCGCGCGCGGCGAGGCGGCAAGAGCGAGAACACGATTGTAGAGATTGCGGAGCATGGTTTTCCCTTTGCACCGCTGCCATGCCACGTCGGCGCCCCCGGTTCAACCGCGCGCACGGAACGGCTAGGCTCGCCTCTCACCCGGAGGCTCCCCCATGCGCATCGCCCTGATCCACGCCCTGAGGCACTCGCCCCCGCCGATCGAGGCCGCCTTCGCCCGGCTCTGGCCGAAAGCCCGGCTGGCCAACCTGCTCGATGACAGCCTCTCCGCGGACCTCGCCCGCGCCGGCGCGCTGGATGAGGCGATGACCGGCCGCTTCCTCACCCTCGCCCGCTACGCGCGCAATTGTGGCGCGGACGCCATCCTCTTCACCTGCTCGGCATTCGGCCCCTGCATTGAGGCCTGCGCGGCCGAACTGCCGATCCCGGTGCTAAAGCCCAACGAAGCCATGATCGAGGAAGCCCTCGCCCTGGCCGGCCCCCCCGCGCGCGTCGGCCTGATGGCCACCTTCGCGCCCACGCTGGCCTCGATGCCGCCGGAATTCGCCGTCGCCGCCCCCGGCATGACCCTGATGCCCTGCCTCGCCAGCGAAGCTCTGACCGCCCTCGACCGCGGCGACCTCGCCGCGCACGACCGCATCGCCGCCGCCAAATCGGCCGAAATCGCCGATTGCGACGTCATCGCGCTGGCCCAGTTCAGCCTAGCCCGCGCCGCCGAGGGCGTCGCAGCCGCAACCGGCAAACCGGTGTTGACCACCCCAGATAGCGCCGTGCGCAAACTGCGCCGCCTGTTCGCGGCATGAGCGCGGCCAAGCTGCGCGCCAGTCCGGCCGCCCCAACCAGCCTGTCGCTGGCGCTTCAGGCATTATGGTGGGATGCCACAGGCAACTGGGAGCAAGCGCATCGCTGCGCACAGGACCAGGACGATCGCACCGGCGCCGCCGTGCACGCCTATCTGCACCGCAAGGAGGGCGACATCCCCAACGCCCGCTACTGGTACGCCCGCGCCGGCCGCCCCCTGCCCGACCTGTCACTGGACGCTGAATGGGAACACCTCGCCGACGAAATCAGCCGCCACGAAACCGCGTTCTGACAACGCCTTACTGCGGCAACGTCATCGACGCCGTCAGCCCGCCCCCGGGCCGGTTCGCCAGCGTCACATCCCCCCCATGCGCCCGCATGATGTTGCGCACGATCGGCAGGCCGAGCCCGACGCCGCCTGTCTCGCTGTTCCGGCTCGCCTCGCCGCGCTGGAACGGCTGAAACACCCGTTCGATCTCGTGCGGCGGTATCCCCGGCCCGTCATCCTCCACCGTCAGCAGCACCACCCCGTCCTGCGGCGGCGTCAGGCGCACCCGCGCATTGCCGCCGTAATTGATCGCGTTCATTACCAAATTGGTCAGCGCCCGCTTGATCGCCACCGGCCGCGCACGCACCGGCAACGTATCCGGCCCCTCGTAAGTCAGCAGCGCCTCGGCATCCGGATGCGCATCAGCAGTCTCATCCAGCACCGTGCGCGTCAGCGCCACCAGATCCACCCGCGTCGCCCGCTCATCGACGGTCACATCGCGGCCAAACGCCAGCGTGGCCGATACCATCGCCTCCAACTGATCGAGGTCGGCCAGCATCTTCTCGCGCTGCTCATCGTCATCCATGAACTCCGCCCGCAGCTTCAGCCGCGTGATCGGCGTGCGCAGATCATGCCCGATCGCGCTCAGCATGAACGTCCGGTCCTGCACGAACCGCCGGATCCGCCCCGCCATCGTGTTGAACGCCTTCGCCGCGGTGGCGATTTCCGTCGGCCCCGTCTCCGGCAGCGGCGGCGCATTCACATCCCGCCCCAGAGCCTCGGCCGCGGCCGCCAGCGTCGCCACCGGGCTGGTCAGCCGTCGCACCGCCCACAGCGTCAACATCGCCGCCGCGCCAGTCATCACCATGAACGCAATCAGAAACGTGCTGGAATGCCACGGCCGCAGCGGCGGCAGCAGCATCACGATATCCAGCCACTGCCCCTCCGGCATCCGCAGCCCCAGCTCCAGCCGCCCCTCGCCCACCCCACCCAGGAACACGTAATCCCGCGGCCGGCGGTTCAACGGCATCGGCACCAGCAGCATGTCGGCGCGCAATTGCCGCTGCACCAGCAGCGGCGTCGGCGCCAGGTCGCCATGCGGCGGCAGGTCCGACAGCGTGATCGTCGCCTCTTCAGTGCGGTCCAACTCGTCGGCAATCGCCAGCCGCCGGTCCGCATCGGCCATCGCCACGCTGCGGTAAACCGAGATCGCCCGCAGCGCGATGTCGTGCAGCTGCGCCAACCGCTGCAAGTCCACCCGATCCAGGGCGTGAATGGTCAGGCCCGCCACCTGCACCACCGTCAACGCAGCCAGCAGCAGCACCGCCGTCCGCGCCGCCAGGCTGCGCGGCCACGGCCATTGGATCAAAGGCGAACCACCTCGGCAGCCAGAACATAACCGCCGCCACGCACCGCCTTGATCAGCTGCGCATGCCGCCCATCATCCTCCAGCTTGCGCCGCAACCGGCTGATCGCCACGTCGATCGCCCGATCGAACGGCCCCGCCTGCCGCCCGCGCAACAGGTCCAGCAGCATGTCGCGCGTCAGCACCTTGTTCGCCCGGTCCAGCAACGCCACCAGCAGATCGTATTCCCCCCCGGTCAGCGGCACCTCGACCCCATCGGGGTTCAGCAGCAGCCGCCGCGCCGGCTCCAGCGTCCAGCCGCCGAACTGCAACCCGCGTGCCGGGCTCGGCTCCCGCTTCTCGGTCGACTCCCCCGCCCGCCGCAGCACCGCCCGCACCCGCGCCAGCAGCTCCCGCGGGTTGAACGGCTTGGCCACATAGTCGTCCGCCCCCAACTCCAGCCCGATGATCCGGTCGGTCTCCTCGCCCAGCGCCGTCAGCATCACCATCGGAATGTTCGACGTCGAGCGCAGCCAGCGCGCAAAATCCAGCCCGCTTTCCCCCGGCATCATCAAATCCAGCACCACCAGCTGGAAATGCCCGTTCGGCAACGCACGCCGCGCCTCGCGCGCATCGCGCACCGCCGTCACCCGAAAACGCTGCCGTTCCAGGAACTTAGCCAGAAGGTCACGGATCTCCCGGTCGTCATCCACAACCAGGATATGCGGGGGCGCGGCTGCCGTTTGTGTCTCCATGGCTTTACAATACCGCTTCGCGCGGCGTTTGCGCAGAGTGCAACCGCTTGCGTTGCATTTCGAGAGGATTGCGATCACTCAAAGGTATGACACCCGCAATCTTTCCGCATGCCCCCGCCACCGAACGGCACGCCATCGACGCCCTCGTCGCCGCCGACCCCGATCTCGCCCGCATCGAAGCCGCCGCCGGCCCCCTACCCTGGCGCCGCCGCCAGGGCGGCTTCCCCGGCCTGTTGCAGGCCATTGTCGGCCAGCAGATCAGCAACCAGGCCGCCGCCGCCATCTGGCGCCGCCTCGCCGCCCTCCCCGGCGCGCTCGACCCGCAAACCCTGCTCAGCCTCGACGACGACACCCTGCGCACCGCCGGCCTCTCCCGCCCGAAAGTCGCCCACGCCCGCGCGCTCGCCGAAGCCTTCGCCGACGGCCGCCTGCACGAAGCCACGCTGGCCGTCCTCGACGACGAACCCGCCATCGAGGCGATCTCCGCTGTCCGCGGCATGGGCCGCTGGTCCGCCGAGATCTACCTGCTCTTCGCCCTGCAACGCCGCGACGTCTTCCCCGCCGGCGACCTGGCACTGGCCGCCGCCGCCGCCGAACTGAAATCGCTGCCCGCCCGCCCCGGCCCCGCCGCCTTCCGCGCGCTCGCCGAACAATGGCGCCCCAGCCGCGCTCTCGCCGCAAGGCTGCTCTGGCACCATTGGCGACACCTCACCGGCCGCCCGGCAATGGACGACCTCACAGTGACATGATACCGCCCGGACATCAGGAGGCGCCGATGTCCGAACAATACCACCCCAATCTGAAAATCAGCCGCGACGGCGAAATCGGATACGTCACCTTCGACCGCCCCGAAGTCCGCAACGCCTTCA
The DNA here is from genome assembly GCA_903881515.1 of uncultured Rhodospirillales bacterium. Classification (GTDB taxonomy): domain Bacteria; phylum Pseudomonadota; class Alphaproteobacteria; order Acetobacterales; family Acetobacteraceae; genus CAIRTN01. Next base: position 6,760 of record CAIRTN010000464.1, read on the forward strand.
ACCTCTCGATGTGGCGCGGCCTGCAGCTCACCCTCGACGCGCTCTCCGCCGACGACACATTGCGCTGCATCATCCTGCGCGGCGCCGGCGGTCAGGCCTTCTGCGCCGGCGCCGACATCGCCGGCTTCGTCACCGAACGCGCCACCCCGGAAGCCGAGGAAATCTACGCCCTCGCTTTGCACGAAGGCATGCAGGCCATCCGCAATTGCCGGCACCCGGTGATCGCCCAGATCAACGGCTTCTGCCTCGGCGGCGGCGCCGGCATCGCAACCATGTGCGACTTCCGCGTCGGTGGCGAAAACATCAGCTTCGGCATCACCGCCCGTAACCTCGGCGTCTGGTACCCCTACGCCGAAATCGACCCGATCATCCAAATGGCCGGCACCGGCGTCGTCGCCGAAATCCTCATCGAAGGCCGCATCTTCAACGGCCGCGAAGCCTACGAAAAAGGCCTGCTCTCCCGCGTCGTCCCCGACGCCGAGGTCGCCGCCGAAGCCGAAGCCCTCGCCCGACGCATCGCCAGCGGCAGCCCCCTCTCCGCCCGCTTCCACAAAGCCGCCATCGCCAAACTCCGCGGCCCCCTGCCCATCACCGAACTGGAAGATAAGGCGGTCAGCGACTTCACCCGCACCGAAGACTTCCAAAACGCCCGCAACGCCTTCCTCGCCAAGCGCAAGCCGGTTTGGAGCGCGCGGTAGTAAAAAGGCGAGGGCTCTGCCCTCGACCCGCCAGGGGACTCAGTCCCCTGGACCCCACCTCCACTTGCCTGCGGAAACTTTGGCAGACTACCCACAAATTGTGCCATTTTGCTGAACCATGAATACGCAGCCAGCCCAACCGGACGACCTCACCCGCCTCTAGCGCCGCGCCTTCGCCGAATACGGCGCCGGCGCCGGCGCACTGTGGAACATGCGCCCGGTCGACCAGCCCACCCAAGCCGACGCCCTGGCGATCACCCAGGCCCTGCGCACCCACGGCCGCATGGACGGCCGACGCCTCGCCGAACGCATCGAAGCCCTCTGCCGTGCCATCCGTAAATTCCAGTCGGACGTGCTGCACCTGTCGATCCGGCACCAACAAGGCCGCCACCGCAATACCGAAGCAACGCGCGCCCGGTTTCAGTCCGCAATCACACGGTTCGTAAACACCAGCGACGCATGAAGCGGCCATTGCCGAGCAATGATGCTGTCGAGAACCGCCGTCTTGTCGAGCGGGGTCAGGTCGTGCGTATACCAGTTAAGCGACGCAAATGCCGATATTGTGTGAATCAATTCGGCGGCGCGATAAGGCTCAGCCGGCAGGCCTGCCGGGTTTAGATTCCACTCATGAAAGCTCACATACCAGGTGCAGCGCGACTCCGCGATAACGTCAGCGAGCCGCGGCAGGATACGGAATTCGGCACCTTCGACGTCGATTTTCACAAAAGTCTGGTCGCAACTCGCATAGCCGTTGTCGCGGAAAAGCGCTTCGGCAGGCCGGCACGGCGCGTTTCAACCGGATGTCGGGATCAATCCGCCAACCCGATCATCGCCGAAAGCATGCTCCCCAACACCAGCAATTCGGTCCCCGAAAGCCGCCCGATCACCGCCCCGCATTTCGCCCGCGGATAAGCCAGGACCTTATCCACCATCACCTGCGAGACCGCCTTGAGACCGTTGCTCGCCGCCGGCTCGATGGTCAACCGGTAAAGCGGCGCATCGGCAATCGCACTGGTCAACAGCACCACCAGCACACTCTCCGCCGCATCGAGCGCATCCGACTGCACCACAACCGCCGGCCGTGGCTTGCAATAGTCTCCCGGCGCCGAGATGGTGACGATATCGCCGCGCCTCACGCCTCAGGCCACGCGACGGCAGCAGCAATGAACTCCAGCGCTTCCGCTTCCTCGGGCCGACCGCACAGCAACAGGCCCTGCCGCCTCGCCTCCGCAGCAAATTCCGGCCGATGTGGATCAGGCACCCAAATCCGCACCTGCTTCATCCCACGGTGCGACTGCCGCTGCCGGTAGCGTTGGAACTTGGTCAGCCCATCGTCGGTCCGCCTCGGCCGTGGCATCTGCGCCTCCATAAAGTAGCGCGCTACCTTATCGCAGTCGTCGCGCGCATCCAATCGAATTCGCCCGCAATTGGTCCATCCAAACCCCTCCGAAATGGACATTCCTCTCAAACCAATTCCCGCTCACCCTCTCCCAATGCCCGACCCAACCCAACTCGCCCTCTACCTCGCCGCGGCCGTCCTGCTCGCCATCACCCCCGGCCCCGGCATTTTCTACGTCGCCGCCCGCACGCTGGCCGGCGGCCGCGCCGAAGGTCTGGCCTCCAGCCTCGGCACCGGTCTCGGCGGGCTCGTCCACGTCATCGCCGGCAGCCTCGGCGTCTCCGCCATCGTGCTCGCCAGCGCCGAGTTGTTCACCGCCCTCAAGCTGCTCGGCGCCGCCTACCTGGTCTGGATCGGCCTGCGCACCATCCTCGCCGCCCGCCGCGACGCCGCTTCCGACCTCGCCGGCGGCCAGGCCGAGCCCAAACTCGGCCCGCGCCGCGCCTTCCGCGAAGGCGTGATGGTCGAGGCGTTGAACCCCAAAACCGCCGCCTTCTTCCTCGCCTTCGTCCCGCAATTCGTGAACCCAACTGCCGGTCCCGTCGCCCTGCAATTCATCGTCCTCGGCGCCCTCTCCGTCGCCCTCAACACCGCCGCCGATGTCATCGTCGCCTGCGCCGCCAGCCGCATCCGCAACGGCGCCGCCGCCCGCCCCGCTCTCATCTCCCGCCTACGCCAAACCTCCGGCGCCGCCATGATGGCCCTCGGCGCCGGCCTCGCTTTGGCCAAACGCCCCGCCTGAAGGCTCGTCGCCTAAGGCAGGGCCAGGGCAGAGCCCTGGCCTTGCCTAAAAACCCTTGCACTTCGTCTTCCTCACCGCGCACCGTGACCTCGCGTACTACAAGCCCCCCTCTGCCTTCCCCTTCCAGCAACCCTTCCTTCACCTTTTCCCCCCATCCTGCCCGCGAAGCGCCCCCAAGCGCCGCAACCTCGATCGGGTCGGATGAACCACACCGCGCCAAATTCCCTGCATTTGCCCAAGCCCATCATGGGCTACTTCCCCATCACGTTCATTGAGCGTGGTCTGGCGCTGCCCTTCACCACGCCGGCGCTTGCTGGCACACGTGTGCGCCCGGGCGAACGGGTGCCGCTGGAGCTGCTGATCCCCAACCCCACCGGCGGGCGCGGCATCTACATCCTGCCGTCGACCGATCTTCAGGGCCTCTGCCGCCCCAGCCTGCACGATCTCCGCCTGGTCATGCTAATCGCCGAGCGCGCCGCCATCACCCCGTCGGCGATCCGCCTTGCAGCGCTCGACGTCGCCGGCGAAGGCCTCGCCGGGCGCGAGGCGATCGCCGCGGCCGAGCGCGCCCGCGCCGCCGAGGAACGCGCGGCGCTGGAAACCAATTTCGAAATGCTGCTCGCATTGCTGCGACAGGTCGATCCGGCGCAGACCCGCCCCGGCCAAGGCACCGCCGCCGATCTCGAGCGCCGCGCCCGCGCCGTCGTCGCCCGCATCGCCCCCGAACTCGGCCTCCCCCCGGCCGAGGTCGCCCGCCTGCTGGAAACGCTCGCCGCCGCCTATGTCCCCGCCGGAGTCGGCCGCAGCAAGCCGGCCGCCCGCATCCCCATCCTGCACGCCAACCTGCTCGACCTCCGCAAACAAGCGCAGGAATGGTGGCGCAATCACCCCGACGATGGCGGGCTCGAAGCCGGGCTGCTCGCCATGGTCGCCGATCTCACCCTGCGCTGTCTCGACGTCGCGTTGAGCGAGGTCCAGGGCCTGACGCAGGACATGCGCGGCCTCCTGCGCGTTTGGCACGCCGAACAGGCCGAAACCGCGCAACGCATCGCGCGGGTGGACTGGCTGATCGATGGCTGGGACCGCATTACCGAGGCCTGGCGCGCCAGCGCCGCCCTGCCCTCCCGCCGCGACGCCCTGTGGGAAATCACCCAGATGCTGCCGGTGATGCCGAAAGAGGCCACCGACTGGTTCAACATCGGCCTGGAAATGCAGGAGGACCTGATGCGTCACCGCCGCCGGATCGTGCTGAACGAGGACTGGCGCACCGGCGTCACCGTCTTCGACGAAATCGCCCGCAACGAACAGGTGCTCGCCAGCACCACCGCCCTGGTCGCCGACGCGGCGGCGGCACGATGAGCGGCACCGCCCTGCCCCGCTCAGTCGTCCGCGAGGTCACGCACGACCTCGAACAGGCCGAAGCCGACAAGATCGTCAAAGTCGTCGCCATCCTCGATCAGATGCACGAGCGCGGCCCGGCCGATGACGTGCTGGTGCCGCTGCGTCATCGCCTCGCCCGCCTGCGCCCGCGTCGGCCGTTGCGCTTCGCCCGTCTGCTGTTTCAACCGCTGGACGCGCTGATCGTCCCTGCCCCGCAATGGCGCCGCGGCTGCCCCGCCATTCCGCGCAGCGTGATCCAGCCGGTCGCCGCCCTGTTGCACGCCGCCCTCGGCCCCGAAGCCGCCGCGATCGACGCCCAGATCGAAGGCCACGCCGCCACCGAGACCAAAATCGTCGCCGCGGCCGGCGCCAGGCTCTGGCCCCGCGCGGCGCAATTCCTGGCCATCGCCACCCCGCCACCCGGCTGGACTGACGCCACCGGCCTGCAGGACGCCGATTTCACCGTGCTCTCGCGCCAGATCGCCGCGGCGCTGGAATGCGCCGGCCGGATGACCTCCACCGAAACCGCCGCCGGCAGCGTCGTCGGCGACATCGTCAATCGCCAGCCCCAGGCGCTGGCAACGGTGATGACGATGCTGATGGCGCAAACCCCCGACCCGCAACAACTGCTGCGCACGGTCGAGCCGCACGTCGCCCCGCCGCAGATGACCTCGGTGCGCGTCGCGATGGACAATGCCTATGATTTCCTGGTCGCCAGCGCGTCCGACGCGCCGCCCTTGCCCGCGGATCTTGCCGTCGCCGAACAGGATCTGCGCCGCGTCGTGCACCTGCTGCAATCGCACGAGCGCCGCTCCGGGCAGACCGCCGAACGCAGCGCCCGCGTCAACGAACTCGCACGGCGCATGAGCCGCGAGGCCCGCACCCGCTTTGACACCGCGCTCACCACCCAGGTCCTGCTGCCCATGCGCTCCGCCGCAGCCCTGAACGATGACGACGTCGCCACCGTCGAAGCCCTGGCCCGCGACCTCCGCCGTTTCGAAGGCACCGCCCGCAACCTCGGCGCCCGCGAGCATTACGACCGCCAGCTCCGCCAAAGCGCCGAAGCCCTTCGCCCCGCCGCCACCGACTCCACTCAGCACCGTGCCGACAAACTCCGCATGGTCGAAATCCTCGCCGGCCCCGAACTCGCGCTGTCCATGCTGCTCGGCCAACAGGCGAGTGCCCCGTAGCGCAGGTCCGGTAAGCGAAACGCACCCGACACCTTCGCGCCGACGCTCCCGGTCGAAAAAAATGCCTCATCAGAGCATTTTTTCCTTGCATTTAATCTAACGAATGTCTATAACGTTAAAATGAACGCATGGGCCCGCCTCCTCACCTCGCTGCACGGAACGCTCGCCACAACTGCGTCCAAAATCCTGTTCTGGCTCACCCTGCGCCGCCTCACCGCCGCGCTCGACGAACTCTTCACCGCCTGGCGCAACGGCGAACTCCCGCCGCCCCCGCCCGCTCTACCCGCACCCACCCCCGCCCCGGCCGCCCCGGCTCCTCCCAGCAAATCCCGCGCGCCGCGCCGAACCTCCGCGCGCACGTCGAACCCCCGCACCCCAAGTGCGCCCGTCGCCCCCCGTGCGCCCACCGCACGCCGGGCGCCCACCACCTTCCCCATGCCGCAGCCCCAGGCGCGCAAACCCCTCACCAAGCCCCCAACCACAACAATCCAAAAATTGAGACATTCTGGCCAAATGGAGTCGCGCGTCCATTTTGTTTCGTTTTCGAAACTAATGTCCTGCCGGCAACCGCACTTTCCCGCGAAACAGCCAATAACTATAGCCGGTGTACCCCAGGATCAGTGGCACCAGCACCACCGTCCCGGCCAGCAGGAACCGCAAACTGCTGTCCGGCCCCGCCGCATCCCAGATCGTGATATCGGGCGGCACGATCAGCGGGAACAGGCTGATCCCCAACCCGGCAAACCCCAGCACGAACCACCCCAGCGCACACAGGAACGGTCCCACCTCGCCCTTCACCAATCCGCGCCAGAACAGCCACGCCAACCCCGCCAGCAACACCGGCACCGGACTGGTCAGCAACACCCCCGGCCAACCGAACCACCGCGCCGCAAACCGCGCATGCAGCAACGGCGTCCACAGGCTGACCACGCCAGTGAGCACAAAGGTCATCACCCCCAGCCAGCGCGCATACCCCCGGCAACGCTGCTGCAATTCCCCCTCGGTGCGCCAGATCAACCAGCACGCCCCCAGCAGCGCATAGCCGATCACCACCGCCACCCCGCACAGCACGGTGAACCCGGTCAGCCAGTCCCACCAGCCGCCGGCATAGGCGCGATGCTCCACCCTTATGCCCTGCAGCAACCCGCCCAGCGTCAGCCCCTGACAGAACCCCGCCAACCCCGAGCCAACCCCGAACGCGATATCCCACAGCCGCTTGTTGCCCGCGCGCACCCGGAACTCGAACGCCACGCCGCGGAACACCAGCGCCAAAAGCATGCCGATGATCGCCGGATACAGCGCCGGCAGGATGGTGGCGTAGGCCAGCGGAAACACCGCAAACAACCCGCCACCGCCCAGCACCAGCCAGGTCTCATTGCCGTCCCACACCGGCGCGATCGAATGCACCATCAGGTCCCGCATCTTCGGATCGCGCTCAACCGCGAACAGCATGCCGACCCCCAGGTCGAACCCGTCGAGTACCACATAGGCCAGCACCGCGAAAGCGATCAGCCCGGCCCAGATCATCGCCAGATCCATCGCCTACCCCTCCGCCTTGGGCGGCTGCGCCATCAACCGCAGCATGATGCCCACCCCGGCGCCGAACACCGCGAGATAGACCAGCACAAACGCCGCCAGCGACAGCCCCACCCCCGGCGCGCCGATCGGCGAAACACTGTCAGCCGTCCGCAACAACCCATACACGGTATAAGGTTGCCGCCCCGCCTCGGTGGTCACCCACCCCGCCAGCAGCGCGATCAACCCCGCCGGCCCCAACCCCAGCATAACCCTTTGCAGCCACCGCGCCGCGAACAACCGCCCGCGCACCCGCAGATAAAGGCTCGCGCCCCCCGCCGCGACCATCGCCACCCCCAGCCCGACCATCACCCGGAACGCCCAGAACACGATGCCCACATGCGGCCAATCCGCCCGCGGCCAGGCATCCAGCCCCTGCAGCGCGCCGTTCCAGTCATGCGTCAGAATCAGCGCCGACAGATGCGGCACCGCGATCTCGTAGCCGATCCGCGCCTGTTCCATGTCCGGCACCCCGAACAGCACCAGCGGCGCACCGGCCTGGCTGCTGAACAACCCCTCGATCGCCGCGATCTTCGCCGGCTGATAGGCCAAGGTGTTCAGCCCATGCAGATCGCCCACCAGCACCTGCACCGGCGCGACCAGGGCCAGCATCCACAGCGCCATCGAGAACATCACGCGCGACCCCGCGTTCTCGGGATGCCGCAGCAGATGCCAAGCCCCGGTGGCGCCCACCAGACAGGCCACCGACAGATAGGACGCCAGCACCATATGCGGCAGGCGATAGAAGAAACTGGGATTGAATATCACCGCCAGCCAGTCCGCCGGCAGGAACCGCCCATCCGCATCGATGCTGTAGCCCGCCGGCGTCTGCATCCAGGAATTGACGCTCAGGATCCAGAACGCCGAGATCAGCGTGCCCAGCGCCACGATGCAACTCGCGGCAAAATGCACCCGCCTGCCCACCCGCTCGGCCCCGAACAGCATCACACCCAGGAACCCGGCCTCCAGGAAAAACGCGCTGAGCACCTCGTAGCCCATCAACGGCCCGATCACCGGCCCGGTCTTGTCGGAAAACCCCGCCCAATTGGTGCCGAACTGGTACGACATCACCACGCCCGAAACCACGCCCATCCCGAACGCCAGCGCAAACAGCTTCAGCCAGTAGCGAAACAGGTCGAGGAAAACCGCCCGCCCGGTCCGCAGCCAAAGCGCCTCCAGCACCACCAGATAGCTCGCCAGCCCGATCGAGATCGCCGGGAACACGATATGGAACATCACCGTAAAGGCGAATTGCACCCGTGCGAGATGGAGCGCGTCCAGGCCAGACATCGTGCCGATCCACTCCAAACCCGGAAACTTGCCTCGGCAAGCCCGGCGTCCTAGCACTTAGTTATGTCGCTCCTGCGCAACAGCAAGCCGCTCGCTCGCCTCGCCGCCCTGCTGCTCCTCCTGGGCATGCTGGCGCAGGGCTTCGCGCCGCACGCCGCGATGCTGCCGGGCGACGGCATCTGCCACGCCGACACAACGCCTGACGCCCCCTCGGCCCCCGCCACACAGGATCACGACGCCTGCTGCCTGCTCGGCAAGCTCCCGCTCGCCGGCCTGCTGCCCGCCCCGCTTGCCATCCCCCGGCCGGCCACCATCGCCGCAGCCCCCCAGGCCACGGCACCCGCCGCCTTCCGGCAAACCGCCGCCACAGCCGCCTACCGCTCACGAGCGCCACCGCCGATCGCCTGACCCCAGCACTCCGGTTGGCCCATTTTCCATTTTCGTGAGACCGCTATGTTCCGTCGTACCCTGGGCATGGCCGCGATCGCCCTGATCGCCGCCGCCCGCCCCGCCTTCGCCCACGCCCATCTCCACAGCGCGATCCCCGCGCCCGGCAGCATGCTCGACGAAGCCCCCACCTCCGTCAGCATCACCTTCACCGAGGCGCTGGAATTCAAATACAGCAGCATCGCCGTGCGCGACGCCGCCGGCGCCCGCCTCGACGACGGCCCGGCCCATGCCGGCCCCGACCCGCGCACCTTGGTGGTCGCCCTGAAACCGCTGCCGCCAGGAACCTACGCCGTCGCCTGGGAAGCCGTCTCGGTCGACACCCATCGCACCCGCGGCGCATTCAGCTTCATGGTCCACGGGTGATCGAACCCCTGGCGCGCTTCCTGGCCGATGCCGGGGCGCTGTCAGTGTTCGGCATCCTGCTGTTCCGCACGCTGATCCACGACAGCGCCCCGCGCGGCCTGCTCGCCGGCTCGTTGGCGGCCGCGCTGGCCGGCAACGCGCTCTGGCTGCTGCTGCAGTCGGAAAGCTTCGCCGACGCCCCCGGCACTGTGCTGCTGGGCACCCTGTTCGGCCGCGTGCTGTTGACCCAAGCGGTGCTGCTGACCCTCGGCGCCGCCACCGGCGGACGCTGGGGCGCCGTACTCGCCGGAATCTGCGTCGCCGCCGGCGCCGGGCATGGTCACGGCGTGGCAATGGGCGACGCGGCAGATCTGGTCGTCAGCCACGCTGTGCACCTGCTGGCCGCCGGCGCCTGGCTCGGCGGCCTCCTGCCGCTGTCCGCCGCCATCGCCGCCGGCAACACCGGCGCGCCGGTCCGCTTCGGCCGGCTGGCGATCGCGGCGGTCGCTCTGCTGACCGCCAGTGCGCTCTGGCAAGGCTGGAGCCTCGGCGGCGGGCTGCCCGGCCTGCTCGGCACCCCCTACGGACACCTGCTCCTGCTGAAATCCGCCGGCTTCGCCGCCATGCTCGCCCTCGCCGCCTGGCACCGCTGGCGGCTGGTCCCAGCGCTACCGCGAACGCGGCGGGTGTTGGCGATCAGCGTGCTGGCCGATACCGCGCTCGGCCTCGCGGTGCTCGCCCTTGCCGCCATCCTCGGCGGGATGGAGCCGGGGATGCACACCCAGCCGAACTGGCCGTTCCCCTGGCGGCCGGACGCCGGCGCCTTCGCCGACCCCGACCTGCGCGCCGAAGTGCTGGGCGGCCTGGCCTGGTGCGCCCTGGCCCTCGCCCTGCTGGCCGCTGGGTACTGGCGACGCTGGTGTTGGCTGGGCCTGCCCGTCGCGCTCTGGCTCGGCCTGCCGCATCTGGATCTGCTGCTGATGCCGGCAACACAAACCAGCTTCTACACCGCCCCCGATCCCACCCCCGCCTCGATCGCGCTCGGCGAAGCGCTGTTCGAGCGGCATTGCGCCCTCTGCCACGGCGCCGGAGGCAAAGGCGACGGCCCCGAAGCCCAACGCCTGCCGACCCCGCCCGCCGACCTGACGGCGCAGCATCTGTGGGACCACCGCGACGGCGAACTGTTCGGCTGGCTCGCCACCGGCATGAAAGCACCCGACGGCCAACCGGCCATGCCGGGCTTCGCAGCAGTGCTCGACACCGAGCAGCGCTGGGCCCTGATCGACGCCATCCGCGCCCGCAACCCGTTCCGGCCGGACAGCGTCCGCACCGGGCATCATCACTGATCCGCTCAACCGGGTGGCTCACGGCTCTCCAGCAGTATGAGAACCGCCAGAATTGCCGTAACACCGTAGTCCGCATCACCGGCTCGGAGCGCGGGTGATCGGTGTTGCAGCGTTGGGATCTGAAGCTATGTTCACGGTCGTGCATGAAGGTCGGGAGGCAGACAGGCTCCGGGAATTGGCCCAGGCCTGGGACGCAAAGACCAGCTTCGTGCTGTTGCCGCAGCCTGCGCCGCTTGCACCCGGTCGCTTGTCGCAGATGCTGACACATCTGCCGGCCGGGCTGCACACGGACCATTTCGGCCTGCTGACGTCGGGCAGCACGGGCACGCCCAAATTGGTCATCGGGCAGAAAAGCCGAACCGCCGCACTCGTGGCCGAAATCGATCGGCGGCAGCAGCTTGCCCCAGTGCAGGCGGCGGTAATGGCCTTGCCGCTGTCGTATAGCTACGGCTTCGTCAACCAGTGGCTGTGGGCACACCTGCATCGCCGCCGGTTGATTGCCACGGCTGGGCTGGCCGATCCGGCCGGGCTGTTCGATACTCTGGACCGCGAGGCGTCCGCTATGCTCTGTCTGGTCGGCTCGCAGGTGCCCCTGCTACGCGGTTTCGTCGCCACGGGGCGGCAATTTCCCAATGTGATCCGACTCAACTTTGCCGGCGGCCCATTTCCGCAGGCCGATCTGAGCTGGCTCGAACAGACCTTTCCCGACGCGCTCATTATTCATAACTTCGGCTGCACCGAGGCGTTGCCACGTCTGACGATCCGGCCCGCGCGTGCATGTGATGATCCGAGGGTGCTCGGGCCGCTGGTGGCGGGTGCCGAGTTCTCGATCTCCGATGCCGGTATGCTAGCCTTCCGCTCACCCTATGGCGCCGTGGCTATCGCCGATGACGACGGTGCCCGGCTGATCGGTGCCGCTGACTGGATTGAAACCGGCGATGCTGCCGAGTTGATCGAGGCCGGGGCATACCGGTTGCTCGGCCGCAAATCGGATGTTTTCAAGCGCTTCGGCGAGAAAATCAGCCTGGCGACGCTGGCGACTTCGCTCCGAGAGGCCTGGTCTGGCGGGCTGGCCTTCTACCTGGACCCGTCCGACACGGGCGACCCGGCACATGTGTTGCTGCTCTCGCCGCGCCCTGATAATGATGCGATGCAAAAAATTCTTCGTCATCTGCGCGCGCATTTCCGCCGCCCGTTCTGGCCGGTTCGCATCGAGGCGGCAGCGGAAATTCCGCTTTCCCGGAATGGGAAGCCTGATTCCGAGGCCATTCAGTTGCTGTCGCGCGATGTTCTGTGGAAGCAGCGCTTTTGAATGACGATGACGGGTTAACGCAATTATGAACGAGGAGTTCGTGGTGTCCAATCGCGACAAACTGAAGCAATTACTCGTGGAGGTCTTTCTTCTATCGGACGACGAATTTTCCTTCGATCTCACCCGGGACCAGATCGAAACCTGGGATTCACTCGGTGTTGTCTCGCTGGCGGTTGGCGTGCAGGAGACGTTCGGCTACCATTTTTCGCCCGAGCAGGCCGCGTCGCTGGCATCGGTTGCCGATATCATCGAAATCCTTACCAACAACAATATTCCGTTCGATGCCTGATCAACAGGTCCTGACCTGGGCCGACATCAGCCGGCTGCCTGTGGATGGCACGCAGGTCTGGACCATTGCGCGTCTGGCCCCGGCGGTGCAGGCCGCGCTGCCGTTTGGCGTGATCACCGATGCCGAGGAGCCGGCTTCAGGGCAGAAGCGGGTGGTGGCGATTGGCGGCGGGGCATTTCTCGATCGGGTCAAACTCTGGCGCGCCGAAAGCAGTGCGGAAACCTGGCTATGCGCCGTTGCATCGCTCTGGGGCAGTGGCGCGGAAGCCTCGCCGATCGCCGTGCGGCTGGAGAATGGCCAGAAAGTCGCGCATATGCAGACCACCCTGCTGCCTGAGGCGCGGGCGGTATGGCCGCAACTGGCCACCGAGATTCCGGCCGATCTGGCCCGCTGGGGTTACGGTGACACGCTGGCGCATGCCATCGAGGGCTTCCTCTCCCCACTGGGCGGCGACGACAACCGCGCCGTTGCTGGCAATTTCCTGAGATCCCGCCTGATGCCGCAGCCGTTGGATCAGAGCGCGATATGGTTCGATCTCTCCGCCGAAGCCTGTGCCATTCAGGCCCGCGCCGGTGTTGGCCTGGTGCATGGCATCGCCCACACGCTTGAGCCGCAGGTCAGTGGCTTTGGTCATGCGCGGCTGTGCAGCAGCTTTCTCTGGCCCGTCTTGCGGTACAACGTCGAACGCGGCGCAAAAGTAGAAACGTTGTGCACCACGCACGGCATCGCAATCGACGCGCTCGACCAGGCCTGCCGCTCGGTGTTTGACGTCGGCGATTTCCGCGCTCTGCTGCCGGAGCTTGAACAGCGCTGGGACAGCGTGATCCGGCACCCCTTGTCGCGCAGCAACTGCACGACGGTGCGACGCGACGGGATCGATTTCTTCCGGCAGATGGAGTTTGCCGTATGAGCCGCCTGCTTGACCTGCCCGCCTATGCCGCGCGGGACGACGGGCTGTTTCTCGACGAAATGAATGCGCTCACCGCCCACCATGCCCAATGGTGCCCGCCATTTCGCATCATGCTGGAAGCGCAGAGCCGCGCCACAACAGCGGAGCGGATCGAGGATATCCCGTTCACCCATGTCAGCCTGTTCAAGCACGTCAATCTGAGCAGCGCCGCCCCGGGCGCGCGAATGGTGCGCACCGTGCTGAGTTCGGCGACGAGCGGCACGTCCAGCCGAGTGGCGATCGACGAAATCTCCGCCAGCCTGCAATCGCGCAGTTCAGAGGCGATCCTCGCCGAATTCATCGGCCGTGCGCGGCGCCCGGTGCTGGTGCTCGACAGCGTGACCTCGCTGCGCAGCCGGCACGAATTCGGTGCCCGCATCATGGCGGCGATGAGCCTCAAGCCGTTCGCCTCCGAGATGTTCTTCTTGCTGAAAGACCCCGGCGATGCGCGTAGCCTGCAGCTCAGCCAACTCGAATGCGCGCTGAAGACGTCCGACGCGCTGATCGTCTATGGCTTCAGTTGGATCCTCTGGCTGGCCTGGGCCCCGGCCAGCCTGCCCGGGGAGTTGCGGGCAGCATTACGGCAGAAATCGGTTGCCTTCGTGCATAGCGGCGGCTGGAAAAAACTCGAGGACCAGAAAGTGGATCGCGCCAGCTTCGATGCGAGCCTGCTGGCCAGTGTCGGCCCGGGCTCCTGCGTCGTGGACTATTACGGTCTGGTCGAGCAGATGGGCGTCATCTTCCCGCTCTGCGACCACAATGCCCGCCATGTGCCGCGCTGGGCGGATGTGATTGTGCGCGATTCCTGGACCCTGGAGCCTCTGGCCGAAGGCGAGGGTCAGTTGCAATTGCTCAACACGATCAGCCACGGCAGCCCGTGTCATTCCGTGCTGACCGAGGATATGGGCCGGCTGTTGCCCGGCACTTGCGGGTGTGGCCGGCTCGGACGACGATTCGAACTGATCGGACGCGTACCGAAAGCGGAATTGCGGGGCTGCTCGAATGTCTGAGTCGCCGGTTCCCGTGCACCTGCATCAGTTTGCTGGCCCGTCGGGGGGCGATCTGGTGTCGCTGCCGTTCCGGCTCGATGACCTGCTGGCCGACTGGCATTCGCTGCGGCTGCGGATGATCCGCGCGCTCAATGCCGATTTCGCCCGGGTGGAATGGGCCTATCTGGTGCAGTTCCTCGACCCCGCCAATCTCACGTCGGTCTACGCCGACACGTTCGGCCCACGCACCACGACCGGCACACCGACCCGCCTGCATCTGCCCCGTCCGCGCGTCGCGGTCTGGTTGCCCAGCAATGTCAGCCTGCTCGGGCCGCTGACGATGATCCTGTTGTCGCTGGCTGGTTGCGAGGTCTGGATCAAATCAGGCTCGCGCGGCAGCAATCTTTGTCAGTCCTTTCGCGACTGGGCGTTGCGCGAACTGCCGGAAGGCCATCTGCGTGCCTGGCTCGCACGGTGTGTGCGGATCGACAGTTTCGATCGCCACGATCCGCGCAATGCCGAGATGGCGGCGTGGGCCGAGGTGCGCATCCTGTTCGGCGGAGACGAGGCGGCCGCGGCGTTGGACCGCCTGGCGCACCTGCCGGAGACGACAGGGTTTTACTTCACCGACAAGGTCTCTGAAGCCTGGGTCGAGCCGTCGCGGATCGATCAGGCCATCGCGACCGATCTTGCCAAGGTGTTCGGCGTCTACGGCCAGGCCGGCTGCACCAGTCCCAAGCGTGTCCTGTTGCCAAACGGAACCGCCGCGGATGCCACAGCTCTGGCCGGCCTGCTCGAGCGGGCATGGCCACAGGTCTGGCCGCAGCGCGTGCCGCGTCACGTCGCCAGCGCCAATGTGCTCGCCCAGCAATGGGCGCAGGCGCAAGGCCAGACAGCCCGGCTGATCGGCGACAATGCGGCTGTGCTGATTACGGCGCCGGCCTCTGCTGTGGTGGTCAAAGCGCATATGGCGCTGTATCTGCAATGGGGCGGTCTCGACGAAATACGGCAGACTCAGTCGGAAAATCTGCAGACCATCGGCCATGCGCTGGCCGACCCCGCCGATCCGGCCTGGCTTGCCGCGTTCTCCGCCAGCCCGGCTGTGCGGTTTGTTCCCCTATTGCGCATGCACGATTTCGGCCCGATCTGGGACGGGATCGACTGGTTTCGCGGGCTATTCCACGTACGGCAGATAAAGGTGGATCAACGATGAGCGAACTTCCCTGCGCCACCATCCGCGCGTTCGGCGTCACCCTGCACCGTGTGCGACATGAGGACATCGAGATGCTGCGCCAATGGCGCAACAGCGAAGCGGTCAGCCAATGGATGGAGCTTCGCCAGGAAATAACGCCGGAGATACAGGAAGCCTGGTTTGCCAGGCTCGACCCTGCGCAACAATATTTCTACGTCGTAGAGTATCTGGGCCAGAAAGTCGGCCTGGTAAATCTGAAGAACTTCGCGGCGGGCAGCGCGGAGGGCGGCATCTATATCGCCGTCGAGTCATTGCAGGATCATGCAATCGGCCTGCGCGCCATGCTGGCAATGTATGATTTCGGTTTCCAGACGCTCGGCCTGCATGAAATCACCGCGCATATTCTCAGCACCAACAAGCGGGCCATTCGCGTCAATCAGGCCATTGGTGCGGTGCGCGATCCCGGTCAGGATGGCGTGATCAATCAGAAATGGCGCATCCTGCCGGATGCCTATTGGGCCAAGAGCAAGGGCATGCGCGCGTTCTGGCAGGGCGACACGCCAGCCTAGCGCTTCTATCCGAACGCCGCCTGTACCCCGGCCAACGCCTCCAACAGCCGGCCCAGCCGCGCCTGCATCGCCGCGAAGCCGGCGCCCCGCTCGATCCGCTGTTCGTCCATGTAAAGTCCGCGGCTGATCTCCAGTTGCAGCGCGTGCACCCCCTCGCGTGGCCGGCCGTAATGGCGGGTGATATAGCCGCCCGCATAGGGATCGTTGCGCCGCACCGCGAAGCCGGCGGCCGTCAGCGCGCCCTCCACCAGCCGCACCACGCGCGGCGCGCAGGTGGTGCCATGTGCATCGCCCAGCACGATGTCGCAGCCATTGCGTGGTGCCAGCGCCGCCGAAGGCATCGAATGGCAGTCGATCAACAGGCACTGTCCGAAATGCCGCCGCGTCGCCTCCACCTCGGCCCACAGCGCGGCGTGGAACGGGTGCCAGCATGTCTCCACCCGCGCTTCCGCCTCGGCAAACAGCAGGCGGGCGCGATAGATCGGCTCGCCGGAGGCGACCACCTTGGCGATCGTGCCCAGTCCGGCGGCCACGCGCGGGCTGCTGCTGTTCACCCAGGGCGGCAGCGCGTCCACGAACATCGACGGATCCAGTTCCCACGCCTCGCGGTTGGCGTCGCACCAGGCGCGGGGAAAATTCGCCCGCACCAACGGCATGCCCAGCGCCGGGGCGGCTGCAAACAACTCGTCGACGAAGCCGTCCTCGCTGCGCCGCAGCCGCAGCGGGTCCAGCCGGGAAGCCGCGACAAAATCCGCCGGATAGACGCGCCCGGAATGCGGCGAGGCCAGCACCACCGGGCGGGTCTGTTCGGCAGGGCGCTCCACCACCACCGGCGGCGCTTCGATCTCGGCTTCGATATCCATCGCCCCATTCAACCGGTGCTGTCGCCGCGCTGCAATATTTATCCCGCGCCCTTGCCGCTCCGCGCCGCGCACAGCAGACTGAGCAAAATTCGATCGTGTGACCCTGTCTCCGGCGATGCCGCCTCCGACGATCACACTCTGAAGCCGGAGGAACCTATGACGCTCGCCAATGCCGCCGATGAACGCTTTCTCAACCTGCACGAATTCGTCAAGGAAGCGAAGCTCAAGCTGAACGCCTACCACTGGGATTATCTGATCGGCGGCGCCGAGACCGAGACCACGCTGAAGCGCAACCGCATGGCGCTCGACAGCGTCGCCTTCCGCCCGCGTGTGCTGGTCGATGTCTCCCGCCTCGATGCCACGCATGACTTCTTCGGCCAGAAGATCCGTTTACCGATCGCTTTCGCCCCGGTCGGCTCGCTGCAATCCTTCGATGCCGGAGGCGGCGCCACGGTGGCCCAGGCGGCCGGCGAATTCGGCGTGCCGATGATCCTGTCCTCGGTCAGTGCGCCCTCGTTGGAAGTCACTGCCCAGGCCGGCACCGGCCCGAAGATCTTCCAGCTTTATGTCCGCGGCGACGACGGCTTCATCGACGACTATGCCTATCGCGCCGCCGATGCCGGCTACAACGCGTTCTGCATCACCGTCGACACCGCGGTGATGAGCCGGCGCGAGCGCGACATCGCCAAGCGCTGGCGCAAGCCCTGGCAGGCCGACAATACCGGCATGGACAGCCAGGCCGCGCTGAACTGGGGCCATATCGAGCGCTTCAAGGCCAAGCATAAGGCGCCGCTGATCATCAAGGGCATCGCCACCCGCGAGGATGCCGAGCGCGCCGTCGCCGCTGGCGTCGATGTGGTCTACGTCTCCAACCATGGCGGACGGCAGCTCGATCACGGCCGCGGCTCGTTCGAGGTGCTGCCCGAAGTGGTCGACGCCGTGGCCGGCCGTGCCAAGGTCTATGTCGATGGCGGCTTCAGCCGCGGCAGCGACATCCTCAAGGGCATCGCCATGGGCGCCGACCTGGTCGTGCTCGGCCGGCTCTATGTCTACGCCTTGGCCGCCGATGGCGTGCCAGGCATCGTGCGGATGTGCGAAATCCTGGAGCACGAGATGCACGAGGTCATGGGCCTGATGGGTGTCACCAAGCTCGCCGCTCTCGACCGCACCTATCTGCATCCCGCCGCCCCGGTGGTGGAACCAGGGGTGCACAGCGCCTTCCCGCATCTGCGGCTCAGCGAGGGCTACTGATTGCAAGGTCTGCTCGGCCTCGCCGCCCTGCTGCTGCTCGCTTTCGCGCTCAGCGAGAACCGGCGCGCCATCCCCTGGCGGACGGTTGCCGGCGGCATCGCGTTGCAAGTGCTGCTGGCGGTGCTGCTGGTGCGGGTGCCGCTCGCCCGCAGTGCCGTCCTGCTGCTGAACCGCGCCGCCGACGCGTTGCAGGGCGCGTCAGATGCCGGCACCAGCTTCCTGTTTGGTTACCTCGCCGGCCCACCTTTGCCGTTCGTGGAGACCAATCCCGGCGCCAGTTTCATCCTCGCCTTCAAGGCATTCCCGCTGGTGCTGCTGATCTCCGCGCTGGCCTCATTGCTGATGCATTGGGGCATCTTGCAAGCGGTGATGCGCGGCTTCGCCTGGCTGCTGCGCCGCACGCTGGGCGTCGGCGGTGCGCTGGCGCTGGGGGCGGCGGTGCATATTTTCGTCGGCATGATCGAGGCGCCGCTGCTGGTGCGCCCCTGGCTGTCGCGCATGCAGCGCGGCGAGCTGTTCGCGCTGATGAGCTGCGGCATGGCCGGCATCGCCGGCACAGTGATGGTGATCTACGCCGCCATTCTCGGCCCGGTGATCCCCAACGCGCTCGGCAATATTCTGATCGCCTCGGTGATCTCCACTCCTGCGGCGCTGGCGATCGCCGCCCTGATGGTGCCGTTCGCGCCGAATGACGACGAGGCCCGGCTCACGCTGCCGCACAAACCGGCCAACGCGCTCGACGCGCTGGTGCAGGGCACGACGGACGGCATCCCGGTGCTGGCCGGCATCCTCGCCGTACTGCTGGTCAGCATCGCCTGCGTCAGCCTGATCAACAGCACGCTCGGGCTGCTGCCGGTCGAGGGGCTGACCCTGCAGACGATCTTCGCCCTGCCGTTCCGCCCGGTGATGTGGCTGATCGGCGTGCCCTGGCCGGAGACCGCCACCGCGGCCGGGCTGATGGCGACGAAGACGGTGCTGAACGAATTCGTCGCCTACCTGAATTTCGCCGCGCTGCCGCCCGAGGCGCTGTCGGTGAAATCCCGCGTGATCCTGACCTACGCGCTGTGCGGCTTCGCCAATTTCGGCAGCCTCGGCATCCTCGTGGGCGGCATGAGCGCGATGGTGCCGGAACGCCGGGTGGAGATCATCCGCCTCGGCGCCCGCTCAATGCTCTCGGGCACCATCGCCACCTGCCTGTCCGGCGCCGTCGCGGGGTTGTTGGCTTAGGGTTCGGTGCAATCGAAGCGTGGCGTCCGGGTCCCTTGTAGGCGAAGTCAAGGCGCGCGGGCAGCAAGTGGCTGAAAGATAAGAATTCAGGCAAAGCCAGGGCTCTGCCCTGGACCCGCAAGGGGACTCAGTCCCCTTGACCCCACATCCATCGCCAAAAGTATCAACGTACGTGCAGCGGCGAAGCCCAAAGATGCTTGATGGCTCCGCCGCCCCACGCCCAGCGCCGAGCCAAACGGTCAACCACTCTTATGAGTGGGTTTCCAAAGGCCCTCGGCCTTTTCCGCTGCGCCACTTGCGCAGCGCTGCGGGTCCAGGGCAGAGC
>CAIRTN010000465.1 GCA_903881515.1 uncultured Rhodospirillales bacterium
ATGTCCGCGCAACGGTCGGCGGCCGGCGCCGGGCACCGACGCTCCGCCGCCGCTCTGCTTCGTGGAGCTCGACCCGGATTACGCCGCCGGGCTGCGGGATATCGAAGGCTACACCCACCTGATCTTGCTGTACTGGCTGGATCGGGCCGGCCCGGCGGAACTCGTGTTCACGCCGCCGCGCGACACGGTGCCGCGCGGCCTGTTCGCCACACGCACGCCACGCCGGCCGAACCCGATCGGGCTCTCAGTGGTGAAGTTCGAGGGCATCGACCCGCCCGCGACGCTGCGCGTGCGCTATCTCGACTGTGTCGACGGCACGCCGCTGCTCGACATCAAACCCTATCTGGTCACCACCGATTGCGAACCGGAGGCCTCCATGGGCTTCCAGCGCTCAAGCCTTCGCGGTTAGCGCGCTCTCGATCACCCGGGTGATCTGCACGCTGCCCGGCTCGTCCGAGGAGCCAAAGCAGCCCAGGATCTGCCCGTCGCGGCCGATCAGCACCTTGTTGAAATTCCAGCTCGGCTCCCAGTTCTTCTGCGCCTTCACCCAGTTGTAGAACGGATGCGCGTCACGCCCGGTCACCTTGGTAATCCCGCTCATCGGGAACTCCACGCCGAAGGTGGCATCGCAGAAATTCTTCACCTCCGCGTTGGTTTTCGATTCCTGGTTCGCGTTGGTTTTCGATTCCTGGTTGAAGTCGCCGCTGGGAATGCCGACCACCGTCAGCCCCTTCGCCGACATCGCCGCATGCAACTTCTCCAGCGCCTCGTACTGATAGGTGAAGCCGCAGAAACTCGCGGTATTCACCACCATCAGCACCCGGCCACGGAACCGCGCCAGCGGCAGCTCGTCCTCCTCGATCGAGGTGAAGGTGAAATCCCAAGCGCTCTGCGGCGCCGCGGCCAGGCTCATCGCCGCCGCACCCAGCAGCAGCCCGCGTCGTGTGGCATCAGCCATATCGCTCCTCCATCCAAGGGTCGGCATTGTTGTGGTAGCCGTTGCGTTCCCAGAATCCGGGCTTGTCCACGCCGGCAATCTCGATCCGCCGCAGCCATTTCGCCGATTTCCACAGATATAGGCGTGGAATCAGCACCCGCACCGGCCCACCGTGCTGACGGGTGATCGGCGCGCCCTCCCACTCATGCACCAGAAACACATCCGGCGCATCGAACTGACCCAGCCGCACATTGGTGGTGTAGCCGTCATAGCTGTGAAAGATCACATGCTTCGCCGACGAGATCGGCTCGACCATTGCCAGCAGCGCGCTGGCCGCGACGCCCTTCCAGCGATTGTCGTAGCGCGACCACTGCGTCACGCAATGCATGTCCGACACGCTTTCGCTGACCGGCAGCGCGCAATATTCCGCCCAGTTGAAACTGATCGGCCGCCGCACCGCGCCATCAATATCCAGCCGAAACCGGGCCGGCGTTACCTCAGGCTGATTGCCCAGGTCCAGCACTGGCCAGTCCCGCACCAGACGCTGCCCCGGCGGCAGGCGATCCTGCTCCGGGTCGGCGTGGGTCCCGGTCAGCAGCCGGCCATCCCTGGCCCATTGCTGCTTCGCCTTGATCAACTTGTCGCGTTCGTCCATGCCGGCCTCCCTGTCACTTATGTGGTGAGACAGCGGAAGGCGACAAGCGTTTCAGCGCAGCTGGGTCATTTCAGCAGGCAAGGCAAGGCAAGGCCAGGGCTCTGACCTGGACCCGCAAGGGGACTTAGTCCCCTTGACCCCACATCCATTTGCTCCAGCACCGACGCTCATGCAGCGGCGAAGCCCAAAGAATTCTGATGGTTCCGCCGCTCCAAACCTGCCGCCGAGCCAACCGTTCAACCACCCCACAAGTGAATGGGTTTCCAAAGACCCGCAGCCTTTGGCGGGTCCAGGGCAGAGCCTCATAAGCGCGAACTTAAGCTATTGAAGACAGGCAAGTCGTTCTTTTTGTGAACAAAAAGAACCAAAAAAAACATTTCAATATATGGCCTTCGGCCAGTCCTATAGTCGGATATCCGTGCTAAATCGAATCGGGTGCGCGTTTTTTTGCTCTTTTTTTGCAAAAAAAAGGAGTGCTTGCTTCCCCTTGGCGCCTTGTCTTCGCGCCTATGGGGCAGAGCCCAGGCCTTGCTTACTAACCCTTCTCGCGCATCAGCCGCGCCTTGTCGCGCTGCCAGTCGCGCGCGGCGATCGCGTGCCGTTTGTCGGACTTGTTCTTGCCCTCGGCCAACGCAAGCTGAACCTTGGCAATACCGCGCTCGTTGAAATGGATATCCAGCGGCACGATGGTCTGCCCGTCCCGCGCCACCGCGCTGAACAGCCGGCGCATCTCCTTGCGCTTCACCAGCAGCTTGCGCGGCGCCCGCGGCTCGAAGCGCGACAGCACGCCGCCCTGGTATTCCGGGATATAGGCGTTGAACAGATACAGCTCGCCATCCCGCTCGCCGGCCCAGGCCTCGGTCAGCGTCGCCCGGCCCAGCCGGAGGCTTTTCACCTCCGGCCCGACCAGCACGATCCCCGCCTCCATCGTCTCCTTCACGGCATAGTCGAAGCGTGCCTTGCGGTTCTGCGAGGCGATGCCGTGGCTGATAAGGCCGGATTTCTTGCGGGGCGTGCTCGCCATTGTGTTCCTAGTTCAACAATCCGACCGAGGTCATCGCCGCGCGCACCCGCGCTTTTGTGACGTCGAAGATCGGCGCCAGCGGTAGGCGGCAGACATCCTCGGTATGGCCCAGCAGCGAGGCCGCGTATTTCACCGGGCCCGGCGAGGTCTCGCTGAACAGCGCGTCGTGCAGCGGCACCATGCGGTTCTGGATGTCCATCGCGTCCTTCACCCGGCCTTCCTGCCAGGCCGTCTGCATCTGGCTCAGCAGCCGCGGCGCGACATTACCGGTCACCGAGATGCAGCCATGCCCGCCGGCGGCGAGGTAGCTGATCGCGGTATGGTCCTCGCCGGACAGCTGGCAGAAATCGTCGCCACAGGCGATGCGGGTGTGCAGCGGGCGGACCAGATTGGCGGTCGCGTCCTTCACGCCGATGATGTTCTTGTGCTTGGCCAGCCGGGCCATCGTCTCGACGCTCATGTCGACCACGCTGCGCGGCGGGATGTTGTAGATGATCAGCGGGATATCCACCGAATCGGCGATGGCGCTGAAATGCAGAAACATGCCTTCCTGCGTCGGCTTGTTGTAGTACGGCGTCACCACCAGGATCGCGTCCGCCCCGGCCTGCTTGGCGTGGGTGGCAAGGTCGATCGCCTCGGCGGTGCTGTTCGAACCGGCACCGGCGATCACCGGCACACGGCCGCCCGAGGTGGCGATGGTGATCTCGACCACGCGCTTGTGCTCGTCATGGCTCAGCGTCGGGCTTTCGCCGGTGGTGCCCACCGGCACCAGGCCATGCGTGCCTTCGCGGATCTGCCAGTCCACAAATGCCTCGAGTTTTTTCTCGTCGACCGATCCATCCCTGCGCATAGGCGTGATGAGGGCAACAAGAGACCCTTTGAACATTGGCGCTTCCTCCGGGTGGTCGGTTGACTGAAGGCGGGAAGCTAGTGCCGCGGGGGATGTGTCGCAAGGCCGCGATGCGATAGGCTGCCAAGCATGCGCATTTTGATCCTTCTGCTTCTGTTGGCACCTCCGGCGTTCGCGCAGGACGTGATTGACCTCATCCGTGCCGACCGCTGGGCCGAGGCCTCCGCGGCGGCGACCAAAATCGGCGATCCGATCGCCGGCAAGATCGTCACCTATTACCGCATGCTGGCCCCCGGTGCGGCGCGGGCGGACGAGATTGCCCGCTTCATGACCGATAATCCGGATTGGCCCGCCCAGGCGCTGCTGGCGCGCCGGCGCGACGAGACCCTGGCCGGGGAGACCGACGAGGTCGCCCGCGCGCTGTGCCCCATCGCCCGCCCGGCGTTGGCTGGCGCGCTGCTGCGCTGTGCCGAGGCCGCCGATCCGAAGGACGCCGCCGACTATGCCCGCGCCGCTTGGATCGCCGGCATCACCGATGCGGGGTGGGAGAAGCGGTTCCTGCAACGCTGGTCCGGCGTGCTGACGCCCGCGTCCGACGCTGCACGGTTCGACCGGCTGGTGCTGAGCGATGCCGAGGCGGCACGGCGGCAGATCACCCGCCTGCCGCTCGCCGCCAGGCCGCTGGCGATCACCCGGCTGGCCTTCCGCACCGATGACACCAAGGCCGAGGGCCTGATGTCCGCCCTGCCGGCGGCACAGCGCGAAGACCCCGCGCTGGTGCTGGATCACGCGCGCTGGCTGCGCCACACCGGGGACGATGCCGGGGCCTTGGCGCTGTGGCGAAAATCCGGTGCCGCGGCGCAGGCGGGATCGCCCGCCCGGCTCGGCGCGTTCTGGGAGGAGCGCAACCTGATGGCGCGCCGGCTGATCCGCGCCGGCGATGCGGCGGGCGCTTACAGCATCGCCGCCGGCTTCACCGAGGGGCCGTCGGAGGACGTGCTGGACGCGACCTTCCTCGCCGGTTTCATCGCGTTGCGCCTGCAACAGGACAAGCCGACCGCGGCGCGGCATTTCAAGACCCTGTCCGACCGCTCGGCCTCGGCGATCACCCAGGGCCGCGCGCATTACTGGCTGGCCCGCGCCGCCGCCACGCCGGAGGAAGCACAGGCCGAATACCGCCGCGCGGCCGTGTGGACGACCACGTTCTACGGCCAGCTCGCCGCCCTGACGCTGGAGCCCGACCCGGCGAAACTCGCCGCCACCATCGCCGCGACGCGGGACCCGCCGCCCGATGGGCCGCGACTGCAAAGCCTGGCAGCACGCGATCTGGCCCGCGCCGCCGCACTGCTCAGCGTCTGGGGCGACAAGCGCCGTGCCCAGGCCTTCCTGCTCAGGCTCGACGAAACCTCGGCCGACCCGTCCGAGCGCACCCTGTCGGCGCGGCTGGCAACCGAGTTCGGCATGCTGGAAACCGCGGTCGCCATCGCTCGCCGTGCGGGGCGGGACGGCGTGGCCCTGATCGAGGCCGGTTGGCCGGTCGCCGCCACCGTGCCTGCCGATGCCGGCACCGAGCCTGCGCTGGCGCTGGGCATCATGCGTCAGGAGAGCAATTTCGACCCTTCCGTGGTCAGCCGCTCCGGCGCGCGCGGGCTGATGCAGCTGATGCCGCCGACCGCGGCGCAGGTGGCGCGGCGCCTGGGCGTGCAGGCCAACGTGCCGGCGCTGACAGTGGATACCGCGTTCAACATCCGGCTCGGCACCGCCTATCTGGCCGAGCTGATGGACCGGTTCAACGGCTGCACCCCGCTGGCGGTCGCCGCCTACAATGCCGGGCCGGGCCGGGTGCGGGAATGGCTGGGCACCAACGGCGACCCGCGCACCAGCGAGGCGGCGATGCTGGACTGGCTGGAGCTGATCCCGGTGGCGGAGACCCGCAACTACGTACAGCGGGTGATCGAGAACGAGGTGATCTACCGGGCGCGCGCCGGCGTTACCGCGGCACACCCGCTGGCGCCATGGCTGCGCTGAGCCGCACAGTCAGCACCTGGGACGGCTTCGGGCTGCATCTGCGCGTCTGGGGCGAGGGGCGGGCCGGGCTGCCGCTGCTTTGCCTGCCGGGGCTCGTGCGCTCGGGGGCGGATTTTGCCGATTTCGCCGAGCGCCATGCCGGACAGCGCCGGGTGGTGGCGATCGATTATCTCGGCCGTGGCGGATCGGATCGCGCGGCGAAGCCAGATCGCTATGCGCCGGAGCTGATGCTGCGCGATGTGCTCGATGCCTGCGCCGCCGTGCATTTGCATCGCGTGATCCTGGTCGGCACCAGCTTCGGCGGGCTGCTCGGCATGGGCATCGCGGTGATGCGGCCGGGACTGCTGGCGGGCGTGGTATTGAACGATATCGGTCCGGTGCTGGGCGCGGCGGGGGAGGCGTTCATCCGCCGCTTCGTCGCCGACGATCCCGAACTGCCGGATCTCGATACCGCGGCGGCGCATCTGCGCACGCTGTTGCCGCATCTGTCGTTCAGCACCGACGCCGAATGGCGCCGCTTCGCCACGTTGACCTATGTCGAGGGCGCCGACGGGCGCTGGCACCCGAACTGGGATACCCGTATCGCTGAGTTGCTGGTGGGTCCGGTCCGCGATCTGTGGCCGCTGTTCAACGCGCTGGCGCATGTGCCCACCCTGCTGCTGCATGGCGCGCGCAGCTCGCTGCTGCTGGATGCGACGGTGGCCGAGATGCGGGCGGTGCGGCCGGATATGCAGGTTGCCACCATCGCCGAGGCAGGTCATGCCCCGAGCCTGGCCGAACCGGTCGCGTTGGCGGCGGTCGATGGTTTCATCGCGCGCATCGGGAGGGGCGGATGCTTGCCAGACTGATCGCCAGCGGCTTTGGCAGCGGCCTGAGCCGCTGGGCGCCGGGCACCATGGGCTCGGCGGTCGCGGCCGTGCTCGCGGTGCCGTTGCTGCTGCTTTCGCCCTGGGCGCTGGTGGCGGCGCTGGCCGCGTCCTGCGTCGCCGGCTGGTGGGCGATCCCGCGCGCCGGGGGGGATCACGATCCGGGCTGGGTGGTGATCGACGAATTCGCCGGGCAGTTCCTCACTTTGCTGGTGCTGCCGGCGCCAGGCTGGGGCGGCATCGCATTGGGGTTCGTGTTGTTCCGGATTTTCGATATCTTCAAGCCCGGGCCGATCGATGCCGTGCAGCGCCTGCCTGGCGCGACGGGGGTGATGGCCGACGACCTGCTGGCGGGGCTGGCCGCCGGGGCCTGCCTGTTCGCACTGCGCCTGGTTCTGCCGATATGAGGGGGTTCGATGATCGATGAAGCTGTGCTGGCCGAGGCCGAGGCGCTGCTGGCGGCGTTCCGTGCCCGCGGCAAGCGGATCGCGACGGCGGAAAGCTGCACGGGCGGGCTGATCGCCGCGGCGCTGACCGCGATCGCCGGCAGTTCGGATGTGGTGGACCGCGGTTTCGTGACCTACTCCAACGAAGCCAAATCCGATCTGGTGGGGGTCGATCCCGCGCTGATCGCCGCCCACGGCGCGGTCAGCGAGCCGGTTGCCCGCGCGATGGCCGACGGCGCGCTGGCGCGATCGCTGGCCGATGTCACCGTGTCGGTCACCGGGGTGGCGGGGCCGGGCGGCGGTAGTGCGGAGAAGCCGGTGGGGCTGGTCTGGTTCGGCTGCGCCCGGGCGGGGTTCGACACCGCGACGTTCCACGCGGTGTTCCCCGGCGATCGCGCCGCGGTGCGCTATGCCACGGTGCGACAGGCCTTCGCCATGCTGCGCGCGGGGCTCGCGGCATGAGCGGGCATAATGGCGGGCCGCCGCTGGAGCAGACGCCTGAGGAGGCCGGCGCGGAATCATGGAGCGGCTGGGTCTGGCGGCGGGCGCATAAGAAGGCCTGGAAAACGCCGCCGCCGGAAATCGCGCTGCGCCGACTGGCGTGGGCGGAGGAGCTGGGGATGAGCTACAAGGCCTATACGCTGGAGATCCTTGAGCGCGGCAAGTATCTCTGATTACTTCGGCGGCAGCACGTTGCCCTTGGCGTCGACCGGGGCACAGTTGCGTCGGCCGGACATCAGGCAATCCTCCACCCGGCTGGTCTGCGCCAGCCGCTGCACGATGAACCAGCCGCCCACCAGCATCGCCAGGATGACGACCAGGCCGATGATGTTGCGGGTGTTGGAATGCGGTTCGTCGTCATCGGCCATGATCAAACCCTCCGGCCTGCCAATCTGTCATCCCGATCACATTGAGAAGCAAGGCCGCCTCGGCTAGGTTACCGGACATATGCGAAATTTCATGATCCCCGCCGTGGCGGTGCTGCTGGCGCTGACTGCCCCGCTTCAGACCGCGCAGGCTCAGGTGCGTGTCGATCCGCGCGCCATCGACGATGCCGCGCCGGCGCCGAAAGCCGCGCCCAAACCAGCTCCGGCGCCGGTTCGTCCGGCAAGGCCGGTGGCACCGAAGCCGCCGCCGGTGGCCGCGGCGCCGCCCCCGCCGCCGCAGCCGGTGGTGCCGGCCTACGCACCGGTCGTGCCGGTGATCCCGCCGCCGATCGACGTGCCGGTGCGTGCCGCACCACCGCTGTCGCCCGCGCCGGTGGTGGCCGATGCGCCGGGCGAGGCGGCGAAGCTGGGAGCAGCGGGGCTGCGCGTCAGCTTCGGGGTGGATCGTGCCGATCTCAATCCGGCGGTGGAGGCCGCGTTGAACGCGTTGGCGAAGACGCTGGCCGCCGATGCATCAGTGAGCGTCACGGCGTTCGCGCCGGCGCATGGCGATGATCAGTCCGCACCGCGGCGCCTGTCGCTGGCCCGCGCGATGGCGGTGCGCAGCGTGCTGCTGCATGCCGGCATCGCCTCGCCGCGGGTGATCCTGCGCGCCCAGGGCGGCGTGCCGGGGGCGGCCGGCGATGGGCCGGTGGATCGCGCCGATATTGTTCCCGTAGCAACAGCGAAGCAGAGCCCATGACAAAGCCGACCAGCTATCTGATCCGCATGGTGCTGTTCCTGCTGGCGGTGACCGGCGTGGTGGTGCTGATCTCAGGCGAGTTACTGGTCGCGTTCTCTTCCAATCCGGTGCTGAACGCGCTGATCCTGTGCGTGCTGTTCATCGGCATCTTCTGGAACCTGCGGCAGGTGACGCGGCTGAGCCCGGAGGTGACGTGGCTGGAGACATTCCAGCGGGCCCGGCCGCAGCTAGCGGCTTTGCCGACACCGCGGCTGCTGGCGCCGATGGCAAGCATGCTGGCGACCCGGGCGGCGAAATCCAACCGCGACGATGGCGGGCGGTTCACCATCTCGACCCCGGCGATGCGCTCGCTGCTGGACAGCATCGGTTCGCGACTGGATGAGAGCCGGGAGCTGTCGCGCTACATGACCGGGCTGCTGATCTTCCTCGGGTTGCTGGGCACGTTCTGGGGGCTGCTGCTGACGGTGAGTTCGGTTTCCGAGGTGATCGGCGGCATGTCGGTGGGCTCGGGGGATATCAACGCGCTGTTCGAGCAGTTGAAGGGCGGGCTGGCCAAGCCGCTGCGCGGCATGGGCACCGCGTTTTCGTCCTCGATGCTGGGCCTGGCCGGCGCGTTGGTGCTGGGGTTCCTCGATCTGACGGCGGGACAGGCGCAGAACCGGTTCTATAACGAGCTGGAGGAGTGGCTCGCGGGCCTGACGCGGCTGACCTCCGGCGTGCTGGGCGGCGAGGGCGAGGGCAGCGTGCCGGTCTATGTGCAGGCGCTGCTGGAGCAGACGGCGGAGAACATGGAGGCTTTGCAGCGCACCCTGGCGCGCGGCGAGGATGACCGGCGCGAGGGGACGAACGCGATCCTGTCGCTGACCGAGCGGCTGGGCGCGCTGTCGGATACGATGCGGGCGAGCCAGCAGCTGATGCTGCGGATTGCCGAGAGCCAGCAGATGCTGGCGCCGGCGCTGCAACGCATGGCCGAGGGGGGCAACGAGGAAGCGTCGCGGGCGCATTTGCGCAGTATCGAGCTGTATTTGCAGCGGCTGCTGAGCGAGTCCGAGCAGGGGCGGGTGCAGAGCACGGCGGAGCTGCGCAACGAGATCAAGATCCTGACCCGCACCATCGCTGCCCTGGCCGAAGGCGAGCCGCGCTAGATGGCGCGCCGGCGGCGCAGCGGCGAGGGTGCCGACGGGCTGAGCCCGTGGCCCGGCTATGTCGACGCGCTGTCGACGCTTCTGATGGTGATCATCTTCGTGCTGCTGGTGTTCGTGCTGGCGCAGGCGTTTCTTTCGGTGGCACTCACCGGGCGGGATAAGGCGCTGGACCGGATCAATCGGCAGGTGGCCGAGCTGTCGGACATGCTGGCGCTGGAGCGCGGGCGGGTGCAGGAGATGGGGTTGAGCGTTTCGGGGCTCAATCGCGATCTGAAGGCGGCTTCCGAAGCGCGGGATACGCTGTCGCAGCAGCTGGCGGTTTTGCGCGGGCAGCAGGTGCAGGGCGATGCCGAGCGCGACACGCTGCGGGCGGATCGTGACCGGCTGGCGGCGAGGCTGGCGGATGCCGATGTGCAGGCCCGGGCGGCACAGGCGCGGATCGCGCAGTTGCAGGCGGCGAGCGAGGACGCGGCGAAGCGCGGCGATGTGACGGCGCAGGGGGCGGCGACGACGCAGGCGGCGCTGATCGAGGCGAAGCGCGAGATCGCCGGGCAGATGGCGCAGCTGGCCGAGGTGCAGGCGGCGTTGGCGGCGCGCAAGGCGGAGCTGGACGAGATGCGGCGGCAGGCTGCCGAACTGGACCGCACGGTGCAGGCGGATCGGGCGACGATTACGGCGCGGCTGTCGGACCTGGCCAAGCTGGCCGAGGAGAACCGGGCGCTGGCGGCGTTGCGCGATGAGCTGGAAAAGCAGGCGCGCGAGGCGGCCGGGCGGACGGTGACGGAGGAGCAGGCGACGGCGGCGGTGGCCGCACAGCTGGCCGACGAGAAGCGGCTGGGGGAGTCGGCTAGGGCGCAGATCGCGCTGATGAACAAGCAGCTGGATGAGCTGCGCACGCAGATGGGGGCGATTGCCAAGGCGCTGGAAGCCTCCGAACAGTCGGTGCGCGACAAGGATGTGCAGATCGTCAACCTCGGCAGCCGGTTGAATGCGGCGTTGGCGCAGAAGGTCGAGGAGCTGCAGAGCTATCGCAGCGAGTTCTTCGGGCGGTTGCGCCAAGTGCTGGCGGGGCGGAGCGGCGTGCAGGTGGTGGGCGACCGGTTCGTGTTTCAGAGCGAGGTTCTGTTTCCGGTGGGCAGTGCGGATCTGTCGCAGGCGGGGGTGGAGCAGCTGTTCCGGCTGGCGGAGACGTTGCGGGAGATCAGTGCGGCGATTCCGAAGGATGTGAACTGGGTGCTGCGGGTGGATGGCCATGCCGACCGGCAGCCGGTTTCGGGGGCGCGGTTCAGTTCGAACTGGGAGCTGTCGGCGGCGCGGGCGATCAACGTGGTGAAGCTGCTGAGCATTGCCGGGATTCCGGCGAACCATCTGGCGGCCACCGCGTTCGGCGATGCACAGCCGCTGGATGAGGGCAGCACGCCGGATGCGTTTGCACGCAACCGGCGGATCGAATTCCGGCTGACCGATCGCTAGAGTTTCTGCACCACGAATTCGATGGCCGCTTCGGCAATCGGGGTGCGGGTCTGATCGATGCGGTAGTTTTTCAGGCCGTGGCGGTAGCCGTGATCGATCTGTTCGATGCGCAGGGTTTTTACCCGCGGGCGAAAATGGCGGAGCAGGTCGATGACGTTGATCGAGACCGGGGACCAGCTTTTTTCCTTGTCGATGGTCCAGGTGGTCTTGTGGTCGGGGTTGAAGGTCGAGGGGAACACGCCCTGTTCGTAGAGATCCTCGTCGGGCACGTTGACCACCAGATGGCCGCCGGGTTTGACCACGCGGATCCAGTTGCCGAGCGCCTCGTAGGGGTCGTAGACGTGCTCCAGGCAGTGTGAGGAGTAGAGAAAGTCGAAGCTGTTGTCTTCGACGTTGTCGAGTAGCTGGGCGTCGCCCTGCGGCTGGTCGTAGATCACCACGTTGCTGATGCGGGGGAACAGCTCGTTGAACAGGGCCAGCGAGTCGATGCCGCCGCCGACATCGAGGCCGGCGCCGACGAACCAGCGGGTGGCGAAGCGGGCATCGAACAGCCGGCGCTGCACGCTGATCGAGGAGGCACCGGGCACGCCGGCAAAGAATTGCAGCGGTTGCAGCGGATCGGTGGGGCGGACGATCGGGCGTTCCATGGACGGCTCCATCAGCTCAGGAAATCCGGCTCTTCGCGGGTCAGGCGGCGGATCAGGGCTTTCATGAAGGTGCGGCCATAGGCCTCGAACATCTGGTTCGGCACCTTCACGCGCTTCAGCAGGTCTTCGCGGATCGGTTGCAGGGTCGCGTTGCCGGATTCGGCAAGGAGCTGAATTTTGCAGGTGTCTTCGAGGTAGATCAGCGTCAGCAGGGCTTCGCCCAGCGTCTGGCCGATCACCAGCGGGCCGTGATTGTCCATCATCAGCACGATCTTGTCGCCGATCATGCCGGCCAGGCGTTCGCCTTCGGCGGGGGTGACGGCGGCGCCGGAGAAGCCGCGGTCGTAGGCGATGCGGTTGTAGAACGACATGCCCGACAGATAGGTCGGCGCCACGGTGCCGCCCTCGCGGGTGCAGATGGCGGTGGCGTGATGCATGTGGGTGTGCAGCACGGCGGTGGCCTGCGGCAGCAGGCGGTGGATCGGCGCGTGGATGCAGAAGGCGGTGAGTTCCACGGTGTTGCCGTTGGTGGACAGGATGGTGCCGTCATGGGTGGCGAGCACCAGGGAGGAGGCGGTGACCTCGTCCCAGAAAAAGCCCTCGGGGTTGATCAGCATCAGGTTGGGATGGCCGGGGACGGCCACCGAGAAATGGTTGCAGACGCCGGACTGAAAGCCGAGGCGCGATGCCCAGCGGCAGGTGGCGGCGAGTTCGATCCGGGTCTGCTGGATCGCGGCGGTGGCGAGGTCGAGGTCCATTATGAGGCTCCGGATGTCTTTGTTTGAACGGGCAACTTTATCCTTCGGATGTTGCCCTAGGTTTTTTCGAAGTCGATGCGTTCGTCCACCGGCAGGCCTTGCAGGTGCCGGCGCAGGCAGTCGAGCGCCATTTCGGCGGCGCCGAGGCGCACCCAGTCCCGCCCGCCGAGGATGCGGGCGTAGCGGGTGACGGTGCCGTAGGGGGTGGCGATGGCGATGTTGATCGCGCCGCCGAGGTCGATGCGGTCGGTGCCTTCGTCGAGCGCGATGTTGACCGCGAGCGCGATGCCGGCGGAGTGGCGCAACTGCTCGGCGATCTCTGCGGTGGAGGCGTTGTGGGCCAGGCCGAGGGCGGCGGCGAGGGCGGGGCCGTCGGGGGCGACGAGGGCGCGGCGGAAGATGTCCCGCGCGGCGGGCAGGGGGGCGAGGCGGCCGGCGATCTGGCCGCCGGTGAAGGTTTCGGCGATGGCCAGCGTGTGGCCCTTGGCGTTCAGGGCGGCGAGGACGACGCTTTCCAGGGTCTGATCGTCCTCGGCGAGGATGAAGTTGCCGAGGCGCTGGCGGATCGCGGCTTCGACCGGGGCCAGGCGGGCCTGGATGGAGGCTTCGTCTTCGGCGCGGATGGTCAGCTTGGTTTCAAGTTGCGGGTAATGGGCGCGGAAGCCGAGTTTCACGCCCTCGGCCAGGTCCTCGACACCGGTGAGCAGGGCGTCGGCGTGGGATTCGCCGATGCCGTAGCTGTGGAAGCGCTTGAGGCGGATGATGCCGGGGCGGCCGGATTTGGCGAGCAGGCGGGGGATGATCTGTTCGTCGAGCATCCGCTTCATCTCGCGCGGCACGCCGGGGGTGAAGAAGAAGCGGGCGGGGCCGATATCGACGGCGAAGCCGCAGGCGGTGCCGATCGGATTGTCGAGCATTTCGGCGGTGGCCGGCAGCATGGCCTGTTTGATGTTGTTTTCCGGCATCTGCCGGGCGCGGCGGGTGAAGAAGTCCCGCATCTTGTCCAGCCATTCCTGGTGCAGGACGAGCTCGACGCCGGCAGCCTGGGCGGCGACTTCCTGGCTGAGGTCATCGACGGTGGGGCCGAGGCCGCCGTTGACGATGACGGCGTCGGCCCGGGCGGCGGCGAGGCGGAAGGCGGCGAGCAGATCCTCGCGGTTGTCGCCTGTTGTGGTGCCCCAGATCACGGAGAGCCCGACGTCTTCGAGACGCTGGCTCATCCAGGAAAAATTCGAATTGACGATTTTGCCGGTAAGGACTTCGTCGCCGGTGCAGAGGATTTCGATGCGCATGGGGGGATTTTGCGGGGGGATGGGGGATTTGGCCAGGGGGAGAGTAATAGTTACTAAAACGGAACAAAAAGAACGTGCGTCGGCGGCGCGCTCGGCACGGGTTTTCGCGGCGGGGGAGGGGTGGCGCGAGGGGCGATTGGGGGGGTGGGGATGACGTGCGGTGGGACGCCGCGGTCCGCGAGCGGGCGGTTTGCGGGGCGCGGTGCCGGGGCGGCGCGGGTGAACGGCGCGGGCGCTTCGCGCACGGGCGCGGCGGCACGGGCGGCCAGGCGCGGGCGGGGCGTTTGCGGCGCGCTGCTGGCGCGGGGGGGGACGGAGGGGGCGCGCACGGGCGGCGGCGGCATGGGGGGCAGTTCGCCGCTGCGCCAGAGGTCGAACATCTCGAACACGCTGCGCAGGAGATCGCGCAGGGCGAGCCATAGCAGGATGGCGGCGGGCAGAGTCCTGGCGTTGTGCCACAAGAGGGTGGCGGTGCGTTTTAAATGGCCGGATAGCTCGGGGGCCTTTCTGGTTCTATCCATATAGGCGATTAAAACAAACAACTCCATCGAAGTCAAGAGGAAATTTTCTCTTTTAGGAAAAAATTGTCGAATGTGCACGGTGGCGGCAGATTGCCAGGCGGGGCCGGGACGATCACAGTCGGACGATGACGCCAGACCGCGTTTCCGCACCGGCCGAACCCCGCCGCGAGCTTGTCGGGCTGACCGGGTTGCGCGGCATCGCGGCGCTGTGGGTGGTGGCGTGCCACTGGTCCGGCGGCGAGGCGGGCGGGCTGCCAGGGGAGATCGCGCGGCACGGCTATGTCGCGGTGGACCTGTTCATGGTGCTGAGCGGGTTCGTGCTGGCGATGACCAGCGACCCGCCGGCGACGGGGTATGGCGGGTTCCTGTGGCGGCGGGTGTGCCGGCTGTATCCGCTGTACCTGGTGGCGACGCTGGTGTGTTTCGCCGAGGCCTGGGCGACGGGGCAGGGGGTGTTCGCGCCCGGCAGCCCCGATCGGCCGGCGGCGGCGCTGCTGTCGAACCTGCTGCTGACCGATACGCATCTGTGGGAGGTCGACGCGATCGACGGGCCGTCCTGGGTGGTGAGTGTGGAATTCACCCTGAACCTGGGGTTCCCGCTGTTCATGCTGCTGTGCATGCGCCCGGGGCTGCGGGGCTGCGCGGTGGTGGCGGGGCTGTGCGGGGCGGCGCTGGTGGCGGTGAGCGTGCTGGACCGGCGGTGGAATGGCGGGGTGGCCGGGGCGCTGGGCACGCTGGACACGCGGCTGTTGTATCTGCGCTGCGGCCCGGAATTCGCGCTGGGGATGCTGTGCTGGCGGTTCCGGCGGATGGGGGCGTGGCTGGCGGCGCCGGGGCCGATGGCGGTGCTGGTGCTGGGGATGCTGGCGATGACGCCGTTCAAGGCGCTGGACCTGGCCTTCGTGGCCGCCGGATGCCTGCTGGTGATCGGGCTGGCGGCGGGCGGGCGGGGCGTCGGCCGGCTGCTGGGGGGGGCGCTGCCGTGCGGGGTGGGGCGGATCTCGTACGGGCTCTATCTGTGGCACATCGCCTATCTGCCGCTGCGCCCGGCGGTGGCGGGGCTGCTGGCCGGGTGGGACGCGGGATGGGCGGAGGCGGGGGCGAACGCGGTGGGGCTGGCGGGGGTGCTGTGGCTGTCGGCGCTGTCGACGCGCTGGCTGGAGGCGCCGGCGCGGGCCTGGCTGCTGCGGCTGGGGTAGGCGGGACGGAGGCTGGCCCCGCGGCGCACGGCGTCGCAGGGCCGGGGGAACGGTCAGGCGCGGCGGCGGCGGGCGGCGAGGGTGCCGGCGGCGGCGAGGCCGAGCAGGGCGAGGGAGGCGGGTTCGGGCAGGGGGGGCATGTTGCCCGCGCCCGGGGATGGGGGTATTCGGGTGCCGGGCGTGAGCGGCTGGGCTGGGCGCACCGGGTTGGTGACGGGGCGATGGCGGCGGCGGG
>CAIRTN010000466.1 GCA_903881515.1 uncultured Rhodospirillales bacterium
CTCTAAAGGGGGCTCTGAAACACGCACCCCGGCCGAGAAGCGCAGCTACCTCCGTCGTCACCGGCCCCGCGGCATCGCCGTCAGCAGAGGGTGCGAACTGATGGGGCTGGCACGTTCCACATTTTACGACGCGCCGTCCGCCTCATTGGCTGCGAGCGAGGTTCTCACCCAGATCGGCGTGATCTGCGACGAATTCGAATGCTACGGCTATCGCCGTGTTGGGGCGGCACTGCGGCACCAGGGCGTGGTGGTGAACAACAAGAAGCTCCGTCGCCTGATGCGCGAGCACGGCCTGCAGCCGAAACGCCGGCGCCGTTACGTCGTCACCACGAACAGCGATCATGCCGGGCCGATCTTTCCAGATCTCGCTAAGGATATCGTCGCCGATCGACCAAACCAGCTCTGGGTGGCGGACCTGACTTATGTTTCCATCCCCGGCGGCTTCATTTACCTCGCAGCGATCCTCGACGCTTGGTCACGCAAAGTCGTCGGCTATGCAATCAGCCGATCCATGGATGCTCGTATTGCCGTGGCGGCCTTGAAAGCGGCCATCAGAGCGCGTGGACCGGTCACCGGCTGCGTCCATCATTCCGATAGGGGCTCGCAGTACGCGTCCGAGGTTTACCGGACGTTGCTGGCCGCACACGGGCTGGTCGGATCGATGAGCCGCCGCGGCAACCCCTATGACAATGCCAAGGCGGAAAGCTTCATGAAGACGCTGAAGGTTGAGGCGGTCTATCTCGGCGCCTACGAAACGTTCGAAGATGTCACCGCTGATCTTCCACGCTTCATCGACGAGGTCTACAACGCGAAACGGCTACATTCCGCGCTCGGCTATCTCAGCCCGGTGCAGTTCGAGGACCAACACGCCCGGCAGACGGTCAAAACAGCCGCTTGATTCTGTCCACCCGCAGGGGCGCACTCCAGTGAGGTCGGCGCGTCGGAAACCAGGGTGACGACATGCGTGTCGCGCGCGGCGAGGCCGTCGATCGCGGCGCGCACACGCGGGTGCTCGATCGCGACGATCGCCGCGCCGTCGTACTGCGCGGGCAGGGTCTCCAGCGCAACGGCCAATGCCGTGGGGTCGAACACATCGACATGGCGGATATCGATGAACGCCTGCGGCCCCAGCGCCCCCGCCGCGTCGGCGACATGGGCTTCAAGGTTGGCCATGAAGCTGTTGGCGTTGGCCGGCATGATGAAGACGAAACGGAAGGACCGGTTGCGCGCCAGCAGCGCGGCCGCCGGGTGGGCGCGGTAGCCAAGCCGGGCGACGGCCGCCTCGATGCGCGCCCGGGTAACAGGGCGCACACCGGCGCGGCCGTTGAGGGCACGATCCGCGGTGGCCAGGGAGACGCCGGCCTCGTGGGCGACGTCTTCCAAGGTTGCACGGCGGCGGTTCATCTCATCGCGCCGCCCAGAGCATGCCGCGGGTCATGATCGTGCGCACCTCGGGGATATCCAGCTCATACGCGCGGTGGCCGAGTGACGAGTAAAACACCCGCCCCGCGCCATACATCTTCTTCCACACCACCGGCATCACCACGCCTTTGGTCCAGGGTGCGTGCTCGCCGGAAAAAGTGGTGGTGGCCAGCACCTCGTTACCCGGGTCGACATGCATGTAGTATTGCTCCGAGCGGTATTCGAAATCGGCGATCCCGGCCATCACCGGGTCATCCGGGCGGGTGACCTGCACAGTGTAGTCGATGATGTTGCCGGGATGTGCCACCCATTGCCCGCCGCACATGAACTGATAGTCGACCGCGTTGCGGAACGCGTCGCCCATGCCGCCGTGGTGCCCGGCCAGGCCGACGCCGCTTTCGATCGCCTCGCACAGGGCCTGCGCCTCGGGCTTCTCGATCTTCGACATGGTGTGAATTGGGATGATCAACGAATAGTCGCGGATCGCCGGGTCGAGGAAGGATGCGGTCTCGGTCTCGACGCGCACATCGAAGCCCTCAGCGCGCAGCCAGCTGCCAACCATCGAGGCACACAGATCAGGGTCGTGTCCGGGCCAGCCGCCCCAGACGATCATGGCGGTGCGTTTCATCGTCATTCTCCTTAGCCCAGTTGGCCGTCGGGCAGTCCGGCCGGCAGCATTGCCGGGCGTTCCACCGTGGTTTCGAGTTTTATGCGCCTGCCCTGGTCCGAGGAAAGCTGGAACGCTTCCATCGCTTCCAGCACATGCAGCGCCAGCGTGCCGCTGGCGCGGTGCGGGCGGTCGGCCAGGATCGCCGCGGCCATTTCGGCAACGCCGATCGAGCGGAATTCGCCTTCGGTATGGCCATGGGTGTGCGGCTGCGACTGCCACTCGCCCCCGGTCTGCGCCAGCATCACCTCGCCGCCGAAGCGGTTGGGGTCGGGCACCAGCAGGCTGCCCTTGGTGCCGTAGATCTCGATCGGGGTGTGGTTGTGCTTGGGCACATCGAAGCTCATCAGCACCGAGATCACCGCGCCGGAGACGAATTCCAGCATGCCGGCGACATGGGTATCGACCTCGACCGGAATCTGACTGCCGGCGAGCGGGCCGGTGGCGACGGTGCGCTCCTGCCGCGGGCGCGCGGTGCTGCCCATCACCGAGGCGATCGGGCCGAGCAACTGCACCAGATCAGTGATGTAATACGGCCCCATGTCGAGCATTGGCCCGCCGCCACGCAGGTAGTAGAAGCCGGGGGCGGGGTGCCAGAGTTCGTGTCCGGGCCTGGCGAAGATCGCGGTGCCGGCGACGGGGGCGCCGATCGCACCATCATCGATCAGCTTGCGCGCGGTCTGGTGCCCGCCGCCGAGGAAGGTGTCGGGCGCGCTGCCGACGCGCAGGTTCTTCTGCGCCGCCAGATCCATCAGCTTACGGGCTTCGGCCACGTCGACGCCCAGCGGCTTTTCCGAGTGCACATGCTTGCCGGCGTTCAGCACGGCGCGGCTGACATCGGTGTGTGCCAGCGGCACGGTGAGGTTGACGACGATCTCGACATCGTCGCGCTTCAGCAGCTTATCGACCCGCATCGCCGGCACGTTGAATTCCTTGCCGCGCGCCTCGGCCGGCGCCGTGCGCATGTCGGCGACCGCGCGCAGTTCGATGTTGGGGAAGCGCTGCATCGCGGTCATGTAGGCGCGCGATATCACACCGCAGCCGATCACGCCGACGCCGATCTTTCTCATGGGGTACTCCGTCTGTGCAGGAAATGGGGCAAGGGGGTCAGCCCTTCACCGCGCCGGCGGTCAGGCCGGCGACGATATGCTTCTGCGCGAAAACGAACAGCAGCACGGTGGGCAGGATGGTCAGGGTGATGAACGCCAGGATCAGGTGCCATTCCGACGAATACTCGCCCTGATACACCATGATCCCGAGCGGCCAGGGATACAGCCGGTCATTGTTCAGCATCACCAGCGGCACGAGGTAGGCGTTCCACGAATGCACGAAAACGATGGTGCCGACAGTGGCCAGTATCGGGCGCGACAGCGGCAGGGTGATGTGGCCGAAGAAGCCGATATAGGAACAGCCATCGACCACGGCCGCCTCCAGCAGCTCCGGCGGCAGGTCGCGGAAGAAACGCCGCAGCAGCAGGATGCTCATCGCCAGGCCGAACGCGACCTGCGGCAGCACGATGCCGAAATAGCTGTCGAGCAGGCCGAGATCGCGCACCTTGATGAACAGCGGCAGGATCGCGGTCGCGGCGGGAAACAGCAGGCCCGTGGTGATGTAGGCAAACAGCATGTCGCTGCCGAAAAACCGCAGATGGGCGAAAACGAACGCGGCCATCGACGCGGTGATCAGCGTGAGCGCGACCGTCAGCAGGGCGATGGCAAGCGAGTTGCCCAGCAGCGTCCAGTAGCGCGCGGACAGCAGGATGTCGGTGTAATTTTGCCATTGCCAGTCATGCGGCAGCCCAAACGGGTTGGTGCGTAATTCGCCCAGCGTCTTGAAGCCGCCGAGCACGGTCGCAAGCAGGGGGGTGGCGACAAAGATCGCCGCGGCCAGCAGGAACAGCGTCCTGAAGGCCAGATTGCCATCGAGCCGGATCCTACTCATCGCGCATGAACCAGCGCTTGTAGGTGAACGCGAAGGTCGCGCAGATCACGAACAGGATCACGCCCACCGCCGAACCGAAGCCGACCCGCATGCGCATGACGCCGAATGTATAGAGGAAGCTCACGATGGTGTGCGACGAGTCCGCCGGGCCGCCCCGGGTCAGCGGCATCACCAGGTCGAACAGTTGCAGCGAACCGACCACGGCGAAGAACACCGACAGCCGGATCGTGGGGTGCAGCAGCGGGATGACGACATGGCGCTGCAACTGCCACCCGGTGGCGCCATCGATCCGCGCGGCCTCGACAACGCCACGGTCCATGCCCTGCAGGGCAGCGATGAACAGCATCATATGAAAGCCGAAATACTTCCAGACGATGACCACCAGGATCGCCGGCATCGCGGTGGCCGGACTGGCCAGCAGATGCGGCGCCTCGGCGCCGAACCAGCCATAGATCGCGGCGAGCAGGCCGTAATTGCCGTCGTAGACGAAGCTGAAGATCATCCCGGTGGCGATCTCGGCCAGGATATAGGGCAGGAAGAACAGCATGCGCAGCGCGACCGCGCCGCGAAACCGCTCCGCCAGGATCAACGCCAGCGTCAGCGCCAGCGGCAACTGCACCACCAGCGAGACGACGATCACCAGCAGATTGTTGGCGATCGCCGTGCCGAAGGCGCGGTTGTCGAACACGAAGCGGTAATTGTCGAAGCCGATCCAGCGGGTGGGTCGGCCGAAGCCGTTCCAGTTGAACGCGGAGTACCAGCCGGCCTCGCCGGCTGGCAGCACCACGAAAATGCTGAACAGCAGCAGGGCGGGCGGCAGAAACAGCAGAATCGCCGCCCACTTGCTGGTATCACGCCCTCTTGATGCGGTCCGCAATTGAGGTGCGAACCTCAATTGCCCTGCACGTAGGCGTCTTGAATCGCCTTCGCCGCCTGCTTCGGCGTCATCGTGCCACCGCCGATTTCGGCGGTCGCATCGTTGACGACCCGGCCGACATTGGGGCCCAGATCCTGGTCATAGAAGTTCTGGTGATACTTAGACGCTGCGATGTTGCGCGCGATGTTGCGCATGAAATCGCTGCCCAGGCCGGATTCCGCGCCCTTGTAGGTCGGGATGATGTAGTTGCCGGCGGCCAGGCGCTTCTGCACGTCTTCAGAGATGAAGTGCTTGATGAAGCCTACGGCCTCCTTCGGCGCCCCCTTGGTGACCAGCCAGCCATTCATGCCGCCCAGCGTATCCGCCGGATCGCCCTTGCCGCCCGGCACCGTCGGGAAGTTGAACCAGCCGATCTTGTCGTCACCGATGCCGTTCTTGCTGGCCGAAAGCGCCCGCTGCGTATGATAGAAGCTGGAGATGGCCAGGATCATCGATGCCTTGCCATCACCGAAATAGCCCACCGCATCGGGGTTCTTGAAGCCGAGGAACCCGGTCTGGAACGGCTGCATATCGACCAGCTGCTTGAACAACTCGCCCGAGCGCTGGAACACAGGCCCTTCGAACCCGCCATTCTCGCCCTTCAGCGCGGCCTGGAACCCAGCTTTGCCGCCAATGCGAACCGCAAGATGCGTCCAGTAGAAATGCAGCGGCCACTTATCAGCGCCGCCGACCACGATCGGCGTCACCGACGCCGCCTTCAGCTTACGCACGGCCTCCAGCAGATCGTCCCAGGTCGCGATCTTCGCCCCATCGACGCCAGCCTTCGCGAACAACTCATTGTTGAACATGAAGCCGACCTGGGAAACCGTATGCGGCAGCCCATACAGATGCCCATCGACGGTAAACGCGGCAACCGCGGCCGGCGACAGCCGATCCTTGTAATCGCCCACCGCGTTGGTGATGTCTTCCAGCACCCCGGCCTCGACCTGCGACTTCAGCACCCCGCCAGCCCAGCTATAGATAATGTGCGGCCGGTCCTTCGATTGCAGCAGCGTCGGCGCCTTCGCCTTGTAGGCCTCGTTCTCCAGGAACGACATTTCGATCTTCACGCCCGGGTTTTTCGCCTCGAAATCGCGCGCGACCTCTTCCCAGATCTTCACCTGCGCCGGATTCGCCTCGATATGCAGCCATTTCACCACGGTTTCCGCCGCCGCGAAGCGGGCGGGCAGCGTGAGAGCCGCAGTGGTCAGCAGGACGCGCCGTGTGATGGCCATGGTTTCCTCCGTTGCTTTATTCTTGCCCGTGAGTGTGGCGAACCGAGTTGAGGTGCGCAACTCATTTTTCTGACCGGCAAGGCCAGCCCCCCGCGATGCACCCCGCCGGCCAAACCATGTCTGGACGCAATTTGCGAACTTACGTCATAAGGTGCCCGGATCGTGCGACGGAACCGATGGGATTGTCAGGATGGATGTAATTTTCGTAACGCCGGACTCTTCGGCGAAGGCCTACCAGGGCCTCGCAAAGAC
>CAIRTN010000467.1 GCA_903881515.1 uncultured Rhodospirillales bacterium
AGGATATGCAGGCGGCCACCCTTGGCCTGGCCCAGCGCCACTTCCATGATCGCCGGAGTGATGGACGTGATCTTGATGTCCATCTGCAGGCTGGTGATGCCCACTTCAGTGCCGGCCACCTTGAAGTCCATGTCGCCGAGGTGATCCTCGTCGCCCAGGATGTCGGACAGCACAGCAAAGCCGCGGTCTTCCTTGATCAGCCCCATGGCAATACCCGCCACCGGACGTAGCAACGGCACGCCGGCATCCATCAGCGACAACGAAGTGCCGCAGACGGTCGCCATCGACGACGAGCCATTGCTCTCAGTGATCTCGCTGACCACGCGCAGGGTGTACGGGAACTTGTCTTTCGCCGGCAGCAACGGGTGCACGGCGCGCCAAGCGAGCTTGCCATGGCCGATTTCTCGGCGGCCAGGCGAGCCCATGCGGCCAGCTTCACCCACCGAGTACGGAGGGAAGTTGTAATGCAGCATGAAATGCTCGCGATACTCGCCCTCGAGCGCGTCGATCACCTGCTCGTCCTGCCCGGTCCCCAGCGTAACCACGCACAGCGCCTGGGTCTCGCCACGGGTGAACAGCGCCGAACCATGCGCACGCGGCAGAATGCCAACCTCGGCGATGATCGGCCGCACGGTCTTGGTGTCGCGGCCGTCGATGCGCAGCCCGGTATCCAGGATCGCGTTGCGCACGATGTCGGCTTCGAGTTCCTTGAACAGCCCCTTCGCCTTGTCCGCTTCCAGCCCCTCGGCCGTCAGCGCCACGGCCGCGGCCTTCTTCGCGGCCGAAACCTTGTCCTGGCGGACCTGCTTCAGCGGCTCCTTGTAGGCTTCGGTGATGCCGGCCCGCGCCAGCGCATCAACGCGCGCAGCCAGCGCCTTCTCTTCCGCGCTCTGCTCCGGCAGGTTCCACGGCTCCTTCGCCGCCACTTCCGCCAGTTCGATGATCGCCTGGATCACCGGCTGGAACGCGGCATGCCCGAAGTTCACCGCCCCGAGCATCACTTCCTCGGTCAGCTCCTGCGCTTCGGATTCCACCATCAGCACGCCCTCGGTGGTACCCGCGAGCACCAGATCGAGCTTGCTGTCGGCCATCTGCCCGGCCAGCGGGTTCAGCACGTATTCGCCATTGATATAGGCCACGCGCGCCGCCGCAACCGGTCCGAAGAACGGAATGCCCGAAAGCGTCAGCGCCGCCGAACAGCCGATCATCGCCACCACGTCCGGATCGTTCTCCAGATCATGGCTCAGCACGGTGGCGATAACCTGTACCTCATTGCGGAAGCCATGCGGGAACAGCGGACGGATCGGACGGTCGATCAGGCGGGAGACCAGGGTCTCC
The DNA here is from genome assembly GCA_903881515.1 of uncultured Rhodospirillales bacterium. Classification (GTDB taxonomy): domain Bacteria; phylum Pseudomonadota; class Alphaproteobacteria; order Acetobacterales; family Acetobacteraceae; genus CAIRTN01. The sequence goes on from CAIRTN010000467.1 coordinate 1,339, forward strand.
TTCTCCGTCGGACGGCCCTCGCGCTTGAAGAACCCGCCCGGGATCTTGCCGGCAGCAAAGGTCTTCTCTTGGTAGTTGACCGTCAGCGGGAAGAAATCCTGCCCCGGCTTCGCGGTCTTGGCGCCAACCGCCGTGCACAGCACGATGGTGTCGCCGTAGCGCGCCAGCACGGCGCCATCGGCCTGCCGGGCGATCTTGCCGGTTTCCAGGATCAGCTTGCGGCCGCCCCAGTCGAGTTCCTTGCGGAAGTAGTTGAACATCAATCGTTCGTCCCATCATGCCCATGAGGGCGGGCGCCAGGGTGCCTGTCCGGTGCGGGGAACGGCGTCTCGGGCGGCATGGGGCGGCATGCACAGGCAGCCGCGACGCGGAACAGGGCTTCCGCAACCATGTGGCCGAAGGCGCCGTCGAAGCTCCCGCGCATGCGGTGCCGGAGCGGCAATCTGTCGTCCCGCCACGTGGGCGGTTCGCTCCAGGCCACCATTGGCCGGAAGCATTCTCGCCGGCATCCGCCGGCTGTCGTCATCAGGTGTGAACGGGGAGCGCGCGCGTCAACGCACGCCCCCGTCCAGGCGTCAGCGGCGCAGGCCGAGACGCGCGATCAGCGTGGTGTAGCGCGCGTTGCTCTTCTTCTTCAGGTAGGCGAGCAGGCTGCGCCGCGTGCCGACCATCATCATCAGGCCCCGGCGGCTGTGGAAGTCCTTGTTATGGGCCTTCTGGTGCTCGGTCAGGTTGTTGATGCGTTCGGAAAGCAGCGCCACCTGAACTTCCGGGCTACCGGTATCGCCGGGCGAGGTCGCATATTCCTGGATCAGCGCCTGACGGCGCTCTGCGGTAATCGACATCATCTGTCTCCTGTTCGTTCGAGGTTCTACCGCGCGGGCTACAACAGCCGTTCGGGCTTCAGCATGCCGTCTTCAAGACGCGCCAGGCCCAACACGCGGTCCCCCGCCATGGCCCGCACAAGCCCGCCTTCGGGATCTGCGGTCCGCGGAATACGCCCCATAAACTCAACCAGGCTCAGCGCCTGGCCGTGCGAAAGGGCGTTGACCTCCGCTTCCGTCAAGGCCAGCGCCGGGATGTCGGCCAGCGCGGTCGAGACCGGAAGCAAAAGGTCCGGGGAGAGTGGCGGGGTATCCTCCCCACGCTGCAATTTGTCCAGTGGAATCGACTTCAGTTCCGGAAAGGGTCCCACGCGCAAGCGGCGCAGCACGCTGATATGGCCCACCGACCCGCAGGCCACCGCCACATCGCGCGCCAGGCTGCGCATATAAACGCCCTTGCCCGACTGCACTTCGAACACCGCGTGATCGGCATCCGGCCGCTCGATCAGCTCGAACCGGTCGATCCGCGCCGGCCGCGGTTCCATCACCGGCGCGCGCCCCTCGCGCGCCATGTCATAGGCCCGCTCGCCGGCGATCTTGATCGCCGAGAAGATCGGCGGCACCTGCATGATATCGCCGATGAACGCCGGCAGCGCCGCGCGCAACTGCTCGTCGCTCGGCCGCACGTCCGACGTCGCGATCACCTGCCCGTCCGCATCATCGGTATCGCGCGCCTCGCCCAGCGTCAGGGTGAAGCGGTAGATCTTGGTGCCATCCATCACATACGGCACCGTCTTGGTCGCCGCGCCGAACGCGATCGGCAGCACCCCGGTGGCCAGCGGGTCGAGCGTGCCGCCATGCCCCGCCTTCTGCGCGTCGAACGCCCGGCGCACCCGGTTGACCACATCGGTGCTGGTCAAGCCCTGCGGCTTGTCAACGATCAGCCACCCGTCAAGCTCACGGCCACGGGGTTTCTTCTTGCGCATTGAAAAGCCTCGTTTACTCGGCGGACCCTAGGTCGCGTGCCACTTCCGGGCGGCGCAACAGGGCGTCAACCGCCATGGCATGATCCAGGCTGGTATCGGCCTGGAAGGAAATTTCCGGCGCCACGCGCAGATTGCGCAGCATCTTCGCCAGTTGCGAGCGCAGAAACGGCGCTGCGCGCCGCAACGCCGGCAGCTTCTGGTCGATATCCGTCCGCCCCAACCGGGTGACAAACGCCGTCGCCCGTTTCAGGTCGGGCGCGATCCGCACCTCGGTCACCGTGATCACCACGTCGACCAGTTCCGGGTCGCGCACCTCGCCGCGCCCGAAGATCCCCGCCAGCACGTGGCGGATTTCTTCGGCCACGCGCAACTGCCGCTGCGACGGCGGCCGGGCCGGGGTCGAACGCGACTTGCCAGCCCCGCCGTCGCGCGCCTTGCCCGCAGGCTTGGCAGACTGCGTCGCGCCCTTCTTCACCCCGGAACCATCTCGACGTCGTAGCACTCGACAACGTCGCCTTCCCGCAGATCGTTGAAGTTGGCGAAGGACAGACCGCACTCGTAGCCGCGCGCCACTTCGCGCACATCGTCCTTGAACCGCTTCAACTGGGTCAGCTCGCCCTGATGGATCACCACGTTGTCGCGCAGCAACCGCACCCCGGCGCCACGCTTCACCAGGCCCTCGGTGATCATGCAGCCCGCGACCTTCCCGGTCTTGGTAATGTCGAACACCTTGCGGATTTCGGCATAGCCCAGGAACTTCTCGCGCGCCTTGGGCGCAACCTTGCCCTTGACCATCTTCTCGATGTCGTCGGCAACCTCGTAGATGATCGAGTAGTAGCGGATATCCACGCCTTCCCGCTGCGCCAGCTCGCGTGCCTGCGACGTCGCACGCACGTTGAACGCCACGATCACCGCGCTCGACGCCTTGGCAAGCTGGATGTCGCTCTCGGTGATCTGGCCCACGCCCGAGAGCAGCACGCGCACGCGCACCTCCTCATGCGCCAGCTTCATCACCGTCACCCCGATCGCTTCCGCGCTACCCTGCACGTCGGCCTTGATCAGGATCGCAACTTCCTTCTGCACACCGGCAGAAATCCGCGCCAGCATCTCATCCAGCGTGCCACGCGCCGCGGTCGCGGTGCCGGCCGCCTTGTCGCGCAGCTTGCGCTGGCGGAACTCGCTGATCTCGCGCGCCCGGCCCTCGTTCTCGACGACGACGAACGGCTCGCCCGCCATCGGCACGCCAGCCAGGCCCAGAATCTCCGCCGGGTAGGACGGGCCAGCCGACTTCATCGGCCGCCCCTTGTCGTCCAGCATGGCGCGCACGCGGCCCCATTCGGCACCGGCGACAACGATGTCGCCCTGCTTCAGGGTCCCCTTCTGCACCAGCACGGTCGCCACCGGCCCACGCCCGCGATCCAGCCGGCTTTCGCTCACCGAACCCTCGGCGGCACGCTCCGGATTGGCGCGCAGATCGAGGATTTCGGCCTGCAGCAGGATGGCTTCCTGCAGCTTGTCCAACCCGGTCTTCTTGGTCGCGGAGACCTCGACGTCCTGGGTTTCGCCGCCCATCTCTTCGACGACGATCTCGTAGTTCAGCAGTTCCTGCCGCACCCGGCTCGGGTTGGCGTCCGCCTTGTCCATCTTGTTGATCGCCACGATGATCGGCGCATTCGCCGCCTTCGCGTGCTTGATCGCCTCGATGGTCTGCGGCATCACGCCGTCATCGGCGGCCACCACCAGCACCACGATATCGGTCACGCTGGCGCCGCGCGAACGCATCGCGGTGAACGCCTCGTGGCCCGGCGTGTCGATAAAGGTGATCTTCTCGCCGGAATTCAGCGTCACCTGATAGGCGCCGATATGCTGGGTGATGCCCCCGGCCTCGCCCGCCGCCACGTCGGTCGCGCGCAGCGCGTCCAGCAGCGAGGTCTTGCCGTGATCGACATGGCCCATGATGGTCACAACCGGCGGACGAACCTCGAGGTCGGTATCGATGTCGACCACGCCCTCCAGGCCGATCTCGACATCGTCTTCGCTGACCCGCTTCACCTTGTGGCCAAATTCCTCGACCACCAGTTGCGCGGTATCGGCGTCCAGGCTCTGCGTGATGGTCGCCATCACGCCCATCTTCATCAGCGCCTTGATCACGTCCGGGGTGCGGGCGGCCATACGATTGGCCAGTTCCTGCACCGTGATCGCGTCCGGCAGCACAACTTCGCGCACCACCTTCACCTGATCGGCACGCAGCCGCTCCAGCTCGGCCTGGCGGCGCTCACGCTCGCGCTGTCGGCGAACCGAGGCCAGCGAGCGGACGCGGTCGTCCTCGCCTTCGATCGCGGCCAACACGTCGATCCGGCCAGGGCGGCGGCGATCGTCGACCACCTTCTTCGGCGCGGGCGCCGGCGCCTTGCGCGCGGCCAGCGGCCCACCGGGTCCACCGGTGCGGCGCGGACGCGACTCCTCTTCCTCGTCGGCCCGGGTCGGGCGCAGACGCAGCGTCTCGTTGGCCGGTGCCGCGGGGGCGGCGGGGGCCGGCGGCGGCGCCGGGCGCGGCGCACGGCGCGGCTCGTCAGTATTGCGCGGCGCAACTGGGGCTGTCGCTCGCGCAGTGGCCTGTGCCACGGCGGCGGCCTCGGCGGCCTTGCGCGCCTCTTCCTCGGCAAGCAGGCGCGCAGCTTCCTCGGCGGCCTTGCGGGCCGCTTCCTCGGCGGCTTTGCGCACCTCTTCCTCGCGCCGGCGGGCTTCTTCCGCGGCGGACAGGATGGAAAACTTCTCCTGCTCGCGCCGGGCGGCCTCACGCTGCTGCTCAACCGCGCGCTGGCGCACGGCAAGCTCGGTCGCGGTCAGCGCGCGTCCGGCACCAATCGCCGGACGCGACGGGCCAGAGGGCGAGCGCACCGGCGCGCCACCACCACCACCGCCACTCGGGGCTCCCCCACCGCCGCCGCCTGTCGGCGCGGGCGCTGCGGGCGGCACGCCTGGGCCGGGCGCGCGCTTCTTGCGCACCTCAACCTGCACGACCTTGGACCGGCCGTGACTGAAGCTCTGCCGTACGGATCCGGCATCCACGGTGCGCCCCACTTCCGTGCGCCCCGAGGGCCGCAGAGAAAGGCGACCCTTGCCTTGATCCTGATCGTTGCCGTCGCTCATTTAACCGCCTGCACTATCTTCGCCGCCGGATCGCCCGGTGGCCCGCGCCCGACCGGAAACACCGGCCGCAACATCCGTCTCATTCGTCGCCGAACCATCCACACCGGCCAGTCTGTCGGCCTCGATGCGCAACCGTTCGGCCAGTCGCCCCGGAGCAACGGCCACATGCACCACATGGTCGCGTCCGAAAATCCGCCCCAGCCCCTCGCCCGGCAACGGTGAAACCACCGCCACCCGGCCCGCAGCCGGTCCAAGGAAACGCCTGCGCTCCTCGGGGCTGCCATCCGACGCCTGGACCACAAGTCCAACACGTCCCGTCTCAAGCCACTCATGCGCCTTAGCGTAACCCGCAACGGCCGCGCCGGCCCGGCGTGCCAGACCCAGCGTCTCCCCGATACGGACCAGCAAGGCCGCCTTCACGTCGGCAAGCAACGTGGGCGGCACCTTCACCGCCTGGCGCGCAGCGCGTGCGAACGCACCACGGGCACGGGCGGTTTCTAGCACATCGCCCTTGGCACTCAACCAGATTCCCCGCCCCGGTAACCTTTCGGCGAGGTCGGGAACCACCGTTGCGTCCGGCGCAAGCACGAAACGGATCATCCGCGCTTTCTCCAGCCGCTCACGCGTGACCGCGCATCGACGCAGCGGCCCGGTCTCCGGGCCGTCGTCGGTGTCGGGCGCGTCGGGATCGGCAAGATCAGGCGTGGTCCGCCTCCCCGCCTTCTGCCTCGGCCGCAGGCTCCTCATCGAACCAATGCGCACGCGCGGCCATGATCACCTCGTTGGCCGTCGCCTCGTCCATCGCCGTCACGCCAACGATCTCCATCAACTCGTCCGACGCCAGATCCGCCAGATCATCCAGCTGCTTCACGCCCTTCTCGCCGAGCGCCACAAGCATGGCAGGTGTGAAAATCTCAAAGGACGCGATTTCGTCGGAAACGCCCAGCGCGATGCGCTGATCCTCCAGCTCCTGGTTGCGCCGGTCGAGGAACACCTCGGCCCGGCGGATCAGTTCACCGGCAACGCTCTCATCGAAGCCCTCGATGCTCGCCAGCTCATCCAGCGGCGTGTAAGCGAGTTCCTCAACCGTGTTGAAGCCCTCCTGCACAAGCAGCCCGGCGATCACATCGTCCACATCCATCGCCTCGACGAACAGGCCGGTGCGGCGGCGGAACTCTTCCTGCCGGCGCTCGCTCTCTTCGGCTTCGGTCAGGATGTCGATGTCCCACCGCGTCAGCTGGCTGGCCAGACGCACATTCTGCCCGCGACGGCCGATCGCCAGCGACAGCTGGTCATCCGGCACCACCACTTCGCAACGCCCGGCTTCCTCGTCCAGCACCACCATGGAAACTTCCGCCGGCGCCAGCGCGGTCACCACGAACGTCGCCAGATTCGGCGACCACGGAATGATGTCGATCTTCTCGCCCTGCAGCTCCTGCACCACCGCCTGCACGCGCGAACCGCGCATACCGACGCAGGCGCCCACCGGGTCGATCGAGGCATCGCGCGAGATCACCGCCATCTTGGCGCGGCTGCCCGGGTCGCGGGCCACGGCCTTGATCTC
>CAIRTN010000468.1 GCA_903881515.1 uncultured Rhodospirillales bacterium
CATCGGCGACCGTTGGTGTCAACACGTTGGTCGATGCCAACGCCGGCGCCAGGATTGTAAGAGGCGTGGGCACGCTGAACGTCGCAGGCAACACGTTGGACGGCACTTCGCAGCTGTATACCTCGAGTGCATCGTATACGAGCGGCTCCGGCGGCACGCTGAACGTCGGCACCCCGAACACGGCGACCGCCGTCACTTCATCCTTGGCGAACCTGGGCGGAACAGGCAACCATCTCGGCGTGCAGGGTGTGGCGTCGACGCTCGCGGCCAACACGGACTGGAACTACAGCACGACGGGTAGTGTCGCGACGACAACGGGCGCCGGAAGGAACGGTTATACGTCGATCACCGTCAGCGGCCAGTTGACAATGCAATTGTTGCTGAACGGAAAAGATTCTTCGGACTATTTTTTCATCTATCTGCAGGGTGGCATCAGCTCGACCGGGTCGATTGGGGTGATGGCTGGCACGATCGCCAATATCGATCCTTCGCATGTGATCGTTGTGGTCGGTGGGGCAACCGGCAGCACCATCGACACCACGACCATTGGCACGTATATTCTGGCAAACTCCTCCGCGAGCACGAACAGCTTGACACTCGGCGCTTCGGGGCAAGTGATCGGTGGCGTTGTTCTGGCCAATACCGCCACAACTACCTCCGAGTTGATCATGACCGGTGGCGCCCTGATCACCGCCGATCCGTGGAACGGATGGATTTCCTCCTCCGCGCCGGAGCCGGTTTCGGCGGCGTTGCTGGGCGTTGGTCTGGCCGGATTGGGGTTCGCGCGGCGGCGGCTTCGCAGGGCAAGGTGAGCGTCCGGGGCTTCGGCCCAGGTAATGTGGGTTTCACGGCAGAATCGTCATAAAATACTGATGTATGCGGGACCGGAGCCGCATCTTGCCCTTGCGATTACGCACATAACCCCATCTTATAAGCATCAACGCTTCGTGATGCAGACAGGGAAGAATACGGGGGGAAATGCGGGATCCGGTGCTGGAACAGGCGATCGCGGCGGTGGGCGGGGTGAGTGCCCTGGCTCGGCGGATCGGCGTGTCGCAGCCGGCGATCTCGGGGTGGAAGCGCGTGCCGCCGGAACGTGTGTTGGCGGTGGAGTCGGCGACCGGCATCGCGCGGGCTCAGTTGCGTCCCGATCTTTATGGCCAGGCTGAGCCTGACGCTATCGATGCGTTGGATGCGGGGCGGGCGGACATCTACGCCCTGATTGCCACTTTGCTGTGGCGTGCGCCGGATGCGGCCTTGCTGCGGCAGGTTGGAACGATTTCGGGCGATGGCTCGGAGATTGGCCGCGCGCTGGCTGGGGTTGCAGCGGTGGCCAAGGTTACGTCGCCCGAGGCGGCCGAGAATGAGCATTTCGAGCTGTTCACCGGGGTCGGCGGCGGCGAGTTGTTCCCCTACGCCTCCTATTATCAGACCGGCTTCATGCATGAGCGCCCGCTGGCCGAGGTGCGGCAGGATCTCCACCGGCTGGGTTTGGTGCGCGCCGAAGGTATCAGCGAACCCGAGGACCATGCTGCCTTTCTCTGCGAGATGATGGCGGTGTTGATCCGCGGTGGCGAGGGCTCGGAAGATTTCTTTGCACGACATCTGGCGCCCTGGATCGGCGGGTTCTTCCGCGATCTGGAACGGGCGGAGGCCGGGCGGTTCTACCGGATGGTGGGCACGCTCGGGCGGGTCTTTGTCGAGATCGAGTCGGCGGCGTTCGCGCTGCCGGTCTAAAGGGGGATGCGATGAACGAAACATCCGAAGCGAAGGCCGCACTGCACCGCAGGGTGCTGGCCAGGCTGGGCGCCGGAACGGCGGTGCTGATCGCCGCGGTTGCGGGCGTTCGGCCGGCTGCCGCGATGAAGCCGCCCGCGAAAAAGGGCGGCGCGCACTACCAGGAAAGCGACCACGTGAAGCAATATTACCGCGTGAACCGCTACTAGAGTCTGCTGACGACCAAAAGTTTTTTGGTTCTTTTTTCCAAAAAAGAACCGCTTCCTTCCTTGGAGTTGCCGCGATGCTGATCAAACGCCGAGACGCCCTGGTCCAGCGCACCCGCCTACAATCCGTGCTGGGCGACCTCTCCTCCGGTGCGCTCGATCGCCGCGCATTCCTGCGCCGCGCCGGCATCGGCGCCGTCAGCCTGACCGCGGTCGCACTCGGCGCGGTGAAAAAGGCCGACGCTGCGGCGCTGACGCCCGGGGCGGCGGTGAAGCGGATCAAGGCGGTGTGCACGCATTGCTCGGTCGGCTGCTCGGTGATTGCCGAGGTCCAGAACGATGTGTGGGTGCGCCAAGAGCCGGCGTTCGACAGCCCGATCAACCGTGGTAGCCATTGTGCCAAGGGCGCCGCGGTGCGCGAACTGGTGAAGGGCTCGCGGCGGCTGCGCAGCCCGATGAAGCTTGTGGATGGCCAGTGGCAAAAGATCACCTGGGACACTGCGCTCGACGAAATTGCCGACAAGCTGAAGGCGATCCGCGCCAAGTCGGGGCCGGACAGCGTGTTCTGGCTCGGCAGTGCCAAGTTCTCCAACGAGGGCGCCTATCTCTATCGCAAGCTGGCGGCGTTCTGGGGCACCAACTCGGTGGATCACCAGGCGAGGATCTGCCATTCGACGACGGTCGCGGGTGTGGCGAACACCTGGGGCTATGGCGCGATGACCAACAGCTATAACGACATCCGCAATTCCAAGACCATGGTTATCATGGGCGGCAACCCGGCCGAGGCGCATCCGGTCAGCCTGCAGCATCTGCTGACGGCCAAGGAAGTGAACCGGGCGAATATGGTGGTGATTGACCCCCGCTTCACCCGTACCGCGGCGCATGCCACCGACTACATCAGGCTCCGCCCCGGCACAGATATCCCGGTGATCTGGGGCATTCTGTGGCACGTGTTCGAGAACAAGTGGGAAGACCGCGACTTCATCAAAACCCGCGTGTTCGGGATGGATGAGGTGCGCAAGGAAGTCGCGAAATGGACGCCCGAGGAGGTTGAGCGGGTGTCGGGCGTGCCGGGCGAGCAGCTCAAGCGGGTCGCACAGATGATGGCAAAGGAAAAGCCGGCGACGCTGATCTGGTGCATGGGCGCCACGCAGAAGACGGTCGGCACCGCGAATGTGCGGGCCTACTGCATCCTGCTGCTGGCCACCGGCAATGTCGGCGGCTTCGGCAATGGCGCGAACATCTTCCGCGGCCATTGCAATGTGCAGGGCGCGACGGATGCCGGCCTCGATGTCACCTCGCTGCCGTATTACTACGGCCTCGCCGAGGGCGCGTGGCGGCACTGGGCCCGGGTGTGGGACGTGGCCTATGACGACCTGCTGGCAAGGTTCGACAGCAAGGCGATGATGGAGGCCAACGGCATCCAGACCACGCGGTGGTTCGATGCCGTGCTGTTCCCGAAAGATCAGGTCGCGCAGCGGGACAATTTCCGCGCCATGATGGTGTTCGGCCATGGCGGCAACACCGTCACCCGCATGCCGGAGATGATCAAGGGCCTGGAAAAGCTCGATCTGCTCGTGGTGGCCGACCCGCATCCGACAACCTATGCCGCGATCTCGGAGCGCAAGAACGGCACCTACCTGCTGCCTGTTTGCACCCAGTTCGAGACGTCGGGCAGCCGTACCGCATCGAACCGTTCAATCCAATGGGCCGAGCGCGTGGTGCCGCCGATCTGGGAGAGCCGGGACGATTACGAAGTCATGTACCGGCTTTCGGTCCGGCTGGGGTTCGCCGAGCAGATGTTCAAGCACATCAAGGTGGTGAACAACCGCCCGGAGCCGGAAGATATCCTGCGCGAGATCAACCGCGGCGCCTGGTCCACCGGCTATACCGGCCAGTCGCCGGAGCGGCTGAAGGCGCATATGGAGCACCAGGACAAGTTCGACGTGGTGACCCTGCGCGCGAAGGGCGGGCCGGTGGATGGCGATTATTACGGTCTGCCCTGGCCGTGCTGGGGTACGCCGGAGCAGAAGCATCCGGGTACCCACACCCTGTACAATACCTCCCTGCACGTGAAGGATGGCGGCGGCACGTTCCGCGCCCGCTTCGGCGTGGAGTACAAGGGTGAGACGCTGCTGGCGGAAGGCTCGTACTCGCTGGGCTCCGAGATCAAGGACGGATATCCCGAGTTTACCTATGGCGTGCTGAAGAAGCTGGGCTGGGATGGCGATCTGACCGCCGAGGAACTGGCGGTAATCCAGAAGATCGGCGGGGCGAACCCCGATGCGGTGGCTTGGTCGATCGACCTGTCGGGCGGCATCACCAGGGTGGCGATCAAGCATGGCTGCCTGCCCTACGGCAACGCCAAGGCGCGGGCGAACGCGGTGAACCTGCCCGACCCCGTGCCGGTGCATCGCGAGCCGATCTATTCGGCGCGGCCGGACCTGGTGAGCAAGTATCCGACGCTGCCAGACTACAAGGCGTTCCGTCTGGCCAATATCGGCGGCACGGTGCAGCGCAAGGCGGTGTCCGACGGAGTTGCCAAGCTTTTTCCGATCATCCTGACCTCGGGCCGGTTGGTGGAATACGAGGGCGGCGGCGAGGAAACGCGCTCCAACCCGTGGCTGGCCGAGTTGCAACAGGACATGTTCGTCGAGATCAACCCGGCCGATGCGTTGTCGCGGGGCATCAATGAGGGCGACTGGGTCTGGGTCAACGGACCGGAGAGCAATTCGAAGGCCAAGGTGAAAGCCAAGGTCGTCGAGCGTGTCGGCAAGGGCGTGGCGTTCATGCCGTTCCATTTCGCCGGTTGGTACCAGGGCGTCGACCAGAGATCGAAATACCCGAAGGGCACCGACCCCTATGTGCTCGGCGAAAGCGTGAACACTCTGACCACCTATGGGTATGACCCGGTGACCTACATGCAGGAAACCAAGGTCACGCTCTGCCAGATCGTGAAGGCGTAGCACCATGGCGCGTGTAAAATTCCTCTGCGACGCGGATCGCTGCATCAACTGCAACGCCTGCGTCACCGCCTGCAAGAATGCCAACGAGGTGCCCTGGGGCATCAACCGCCGCCGCGTGGTGACAATCAACGACGGCAAGCCGGGCGAACGCTCGGTGTCGATGGCGTGTATGCACTGCACCGATGCGCCCTGTGCCGCGGTCTGCCCGGTGGATTGCTTCTTCACCACGGCCGACGGGGTCGTGCTGCACAGCAAGGATCTGTGCATCGGCTGCGGCTATTGCTTCTACGCCTGCCCGTTTGGCGCGCCGCAATATCCCCGCGTCGGCAATTTCGGCACCCGCGGCAAAATGGACAAGTGCACCTTCTGCTCCGGCGGGCCGGAGGGCGAGGATGGCTCGGCCGCCGAGTTCGCCAAATACGGTTCGAACCGGATGGCCGAGGGCAAGCTGCCGCTCTGTGCGGAAATGTGCTCGACCAAGTCGCTGCTGGCCGGCGATGGCGAGATTATCGCGCAGATCTATCGCGAGCGGGTGCAGAAGCGCGGCTATGGCTCGGGCGCCTGGGGCTGGAAGACAGCTTATAAAGAGACGGTGACGGTGTGATGATCCGCATTCTGCTGGTTCTGGCGATGATGATGGCGCCCGCCATGGCGCAGCGGCCGGATGCGCCGGTGACGGGGTTCAACCCAACGACGGCCTCGGTGAACGAGGCGCAGTTGCTGGATGCGCTGAAGCAGGTGAATGGCCGGGTGTCGATCCCGGACAAGAAATCCGCGGTGCTGATCCAGCCGGAAGGGAAGAACTGGCGCGATTTCCAGCGCGGCGTGGTGCCTTGGCTGGCAGGGCTGCTGGTGCTGGGCACGCTGGCGGCGCTGGCGGCGCTGGCGGTGTTCTACGTCGTGCGCGGCCGGGTGATGATGGAAGGCGGCGGCAGCGGGGAGACGATCACCCGCTTCGGCGGCTTCGAGCGGTTCATGCATTGGCTGACGGCGGGATCGTGGCTGGTGCTGGCGCTGTCGGGGCTCAACCTGGCGGTGGGCAAGCATGTGCTGTTGCCGCTGATTGGCGAGAGTGCGTTCTCAACCCTGACCGCGCTCGGCAAGATCGCGCACAACTACATCGCGTTTCCGTTCACCACCGGCATCGTGCTGATGTTCCTGGTCTGGGTGCGGCACAACATCCCGAACGCCATGGACATCTCCTGGTTCCGGCAAGGCGGCGGGCTGATCGGCTCGGCGCATCCGCCGGCAGGGAAGTTCAACGGCGGGCAGAAAGCGATCTTCTGGATCGTGGTGCTGGGCGGCGGGGTAATGGCGGCGAGCGGGTTCCTGCTGCTGTTTCCGTTCAGCGTCACCGATATCGCCGGGATGCAGACTGGGCAGATGGTGCACGGCGTGCTCGCGCTGCTGATGATCGCGGCGATGCTGTCGCACATCTATATCGGCTCGGTCGGCATGGAAGGCGCGTTCGCGGCGATGGGCACCGGCGAGGTCGACCTGCAATGGGCGAAAGCGCACCACTCGCTGTGGGTGGAAGAGGTCGAGGCCAAGACGAAGGGCGTGGCGGCGGAGTAGCCTAACCGATCGACATCAGGCTGGCGTTGCCGCCGGCGGCCGTGGTGTTGGTCGAGATGCTGCATTCCTCCAGCAGCCGGTTGGGTTCGTAGTCCTGCGTCGCGGTCGCCGCCTGCACGTGCAGGATCGCGCCGGGCCGCGCGGCGAGGCGGCGTGTGAGGGCACGCAGATCGTCGGGACTGCCATCGAACAGCACGGCGCGCAGATGCGTGGCGGCGTCCAGGCTGTCGACAAGATGGATCCGCGCGGCCAGCGCCGGCGGCAGGCTGGCCAGCGTGCCGCGCGCGGGGTTGGCGGTTTCGATCACCGCGCTATTGCCGCTGGCCAGGATCACCCCGAACTGCAGCCGCAGGCCGGCTTCGCTGCGTGACAGAGCGGCGACCTGGCCGCGCGGGCGCAACGTGTAGAGATTGCGCTCGCCGACCGGACCGGGAAGCTCGATCGCGGCGCCAAGGGCGGAGCGGGAGAGCGCGGCCAGACAGCGATCGAAATCATGGCCCTGGTCGCGCAGCCAGGCGATGTAGGCATGCGCCGGCGCCAGCGCGGCGGCGTTGCCCTCAAGACCCAGTTCTGGCGGGTTGGCAAGCAGCCGGCCGAGATAGCACGGGCCGCCGGCTTTCGGCCCGGTGCCGGACAGGCCGGAGCCTCCGAACGGCTGCACGCCGACCACCGCGCCGATGATGTTGCGGTTGACGTAGATGTTGCCGGCCTCGATACGCCCGAGCACGCGGGAGACGGTCTCGTCCAACCGCGTATGCAGGCCGAAAGTAAGCCCGTAGCCGGTGGCATTGATCGCGTCGATCAGCGTATCGAGCCCGGCGCGGGGGTAGCGCAGCACATGCAGCACCGGGCCGAACACCTCGCGCTCGACATCATCGATCCGGCTGATCTCGATGATGGTGGGGGCGACGAAGGTGCCGTGTTCGGTTTCCGTGGGCAATGGCAGCTCGGTGATACGATGGCCACGGCCGCGCATCGTCTCGACATGCGCGCGGATCGCGCTGCGGGCCTCGGCAGTGATCACCGGGCCGATATCGGTGGCAAGCTGGCCAGGGTTGCCGATCGCCAGTTCGGCCAGCGCGCCGCGCAGCATGGCGAGTGTGCGCTCGGCGATATCGTCCTGCAGGCAGAGGATGCGCAATGCCGAACAGCGCTGCCCGGCGGAGTCGAACGCCGAGGCGATGACGTCGGCGACGACCTGTTCGGCGAGCGCGGAACTGTCGACCACCAGCGCGTTCTGCCCGCCGGTTTCGGCGATCAGTGGGATCGGCTGGCCTGACGGCGTCAGGCGGCCGGCCAACGCGCGTTCGATCAGCCGGGCGACCTGGGTCGAGCCGGTGAACATCACGCCCTGAATCCGCGGATCGGCGACCAACGCGGCGCCGGTCTCGCCGGCGCCCTGCACCAGATGCAGCGCGGAGTGTGGCACGCCCGCTGCGTGCAGCAGTCGCACGGCTTCGGCTGCGATCAGCGGGGTCTCCTCGGCGGGTTTCGCCAGCACAGCGTTGCCGGCAGCAAGTGCGGCGGCGACCTGACCGGTGAAGATTGCCAGCGGGAAGTTCCACGGCGAGATACAGACCACCGGGCCAAGCGGGCGATAGGTGCCGCCGGTGAGGGTGCGAACGGCCTCGCCAGCGTAATAGCGCAGGAAATCGACGGCCTCGCGGACCTCGGCGATGGCGTTGGCGTAGGATTTGCCGGCCTCGCGCACGAGCAGGCCGAGCAGCACCGGCATCCGAGCCTCGAGCGCGTCAGCGGCGCGGTTGAGCGCAGCGGCGCGCTCGCCAACCGGCGCGGACCACACCGTGGCCATCGGAGTGGCGGGGTCGCTGTCCTGCACGCTGCCGACGACGTCGCGATGATCGGCGGGGTTGCGCACCAGGCGCGGGCCGGTCCCCCAATCGGTCGCGGCACTTTCCCGCAGTGCGGCGTCGAGGCCGTGCAGCACGGCTTCATTGGTCAGATCCATCCCCGCAGCATTCGCCCGCCCGGCGTACAGCGCACGCGGCAGCGCGATGCGCTCATGCGGTGCACCGGACAGCGGCATCGCCCGCACGGCAGCGACGGGATCGGCGATCAGCTCGTCCACCGGCACCGCGGGATCGGCAATGCGAGAGACGAAGGAGGAATTGGAGCCGTTCTCCAGCAAACGGCGGACGAGATACGCCAGCAATGTCTCGTGCGTGCCGACCGGCGCATAGATCCGGCAGGGGCGATTCAGCTTTGTAGGGCCGACAACCTCGTCGTACAGCGGCTCGCCCATGCCGTGCAGGCACTGGAACTCATAGTCGCCGGTTTTGAACCCGGGGCCGGCCATCTCCATCACCGCGGCCAGCGACTGCGCGTTATGGGTGGCGAATTGCGGGAAGATCGCTTCGGGGGCGGCGAGCAGCTTGCGGGCGCAGGCGAGGTAGGAAACGTCGGAGTGCAGCTTGCGGGTGAAAACCGGGAAGCCGTCGAGCCCGTCGAGCTGGGCGCGCTTGATCTCGCTGTCCCAGTAAGCGCCCTTCACCAGCCGGACCATCAGCCGGTGCTTCGACCGCCGCGCCAGATCGATCAGCCAGTCCACGACGAACGGACAACGCTTGCCGTAGGCCTGGATCACGAAGCCGATGCCGTTCCACCCGGCAAGATCGGGATCGAAAGCCAGCGCCTCCAGCAGGTCCAACGAGAGATCGAGGCGGTCAGCCTCCTCGGCATCGATGTTCAGGCCGATGTCGTACTGCTTCGCCCGCAACGCCAGCGCCCGGACGGTCGGCAGCAATTCGGCCATGACCCGGGCGCGCTTGGCGCGGGTATAGCGCGGGTGCAGCGCGGAGAGCTTGATCGAGATGCCGGGGCCCTCGACCACACCGCGCCCGGCCGCGTGCCGGCCGATGGCGTCGATGGCGTTTTCGTAGTCGGCGCGATAGCGCGCGGCGTCCTCGGCGGTGGTCGCGGCCTCGCCGAGCATATCGTAGGAGTAGGAGAAACCGCGCGCCTCGGCCTTGCGGCTGCGGGCCAGGGCTTCGTCGATGGTCTGACCGGTGACGAACTGCTCGCCCATCATCCGCATCGCCAGATCGACGCCGCGGCGGATGATCGGCTCGCCGCTGCGCGCGATCAGCCGGTTCAGCGCGCCGGACAGGCCGGATTCGCTGTGCGTGCTGGTCAGCCGGCCGGTGACCAGCAGGCCCCAGGTGGCGGCATTGACGAACATCGAGGGGGACTGGCCGAGATGCGCACGCCAGTCGCCGGTACTGATCTTGTCGCGGATCAGCGCGTCGCGGGTCGGCATATCGGGAATGCGGAGCAACGCTTCGGCCAGGCACATCAGCGCGACGCCCTCCTGGCTGGAGAGCGAGTATTCCTGGATCAGGCCTTCGACACCGCTCGAGCCAGCCTTGGCGCGCAGGGTTTCGACCAGGCTTCGGGCGGTGGCCGCGGCGCGGGCGGCGGCGTCGGGCGGCAGACCAGCAAGGTCGCGCAAAGGGGCGATGCAGTCGGGCTCCGGACGGCGGGTCGCCGCGGTGATGGCGGCGCGCAACGGGGGAAGGGGCTGGAGGTCTGCGAAATCCGACATCGAGGGGTCCTGTTGGCGGTGGCCGCTTGCGCTATCATTGCGTCAAAACGGGAGAGATGACGATGGCGCAGGACGATGTGTTTGCCCGCTTCCGGCTGGACGGCCGCACCGCGCTGGTGACCGGCGGGCGGCGGGAGATCGGCCGCGCGATCGCGCTGGCCCTGGCCGGCGCCGGGGCACGGGTGGCGGTGCATCATGCCGGCACCGCCGAGGAAGCGCGCGATGCGGCGGCCGTGGTGGCCGAAGCCGGGCAGGGGGCACAGGCATTCGCCGCGGATTTCTCAGCCAAGAACGCCGGGGCAAAGCTGGCGGGCGACGTGCTGGCGGCGTTCGGCGCGGTGGATATCCTGGTGCTGAACGCCTCGATCGAGATCCTGCAACCGGTCATTGATATCGACCGCGCGGCCTATGACCGGCAGATGAACGTGAATGTCTGGGCCACGCTGCAATTGTTGCAGGGGCTGCTGCCCGGAATGGCGGCGCGCGGCTGGGGGCGGGTGGTGACCATCGGCAGCGTGCAGCAGATTTCGCCGCATCAGCAGATGCTGGTCTATGCCGGCGGCAAGGCGTTGCAGCATAACTGGGCGATCAGCCTGGCGCGGCAATATGGCGGGCAGGGGGTGACGGTGAACAACCTCGCCCCCGGGATCATCGCCACCGCCCGCAACGCCGATCAGCGCGCGGGGCCGGATGGCGCGGCGCTGCTGGCGCGGGTGCCGGTGGGCCGCATGGGTGTTCCCGACGATCTGGCGGGCGCGGCCTTGCTGCTGTGCTCAGACGCGGGCAGCTATATCAACGGCGCCAATCTGTACGTCGATGGCGGGCGGCACGTGAATTAGGCCGCTAGCTCCGGCCGTAACTGTCCTCGAACCGCTCGATATCGTCCTCGCGCAGTTCATCGCCGGTCTGCACCTCGATGAAGACAAGATCCTCGCTGCCGGGATTGGCGATGCG
>CAIRTN010000469.1 GCA_903881515.1 uncultured Rhodospirillales bacterium
CGGAGACGGTGAGGGTGGCGTCGATTTCCTCGCGCGGCGGGGGGGCGTCGGCGGGGGGCTTGGGGGATTGCAGGGCCTCGGCGAGGCGGCGGCTGCCGGGGGGGGCTTTCTCGGGTGGCGGCGGGGGGCCGGCGTCGGGCTCGTCCAGCGCCGCGGCGCGGCGGGCGGCGTCGGGGTCGCGCCAGAATTGCAGGAAGGCCTGGTCGAAGAGTTCGAAATGCTCGCGCTTGTGGATCATCGCGGCGCGCAGCGCGGTGCGGAATTGCGGGCGGGAGGCGATGTCGATGTGGGTGAGGGCGTGGGCGGCGGCGAGCATGTCGGCGGGGCCGACTGGGAGGCCCATGCGCCTGAGGAGTCTGGCGAAGTGTAGGAGGTTTAGGGCGATCATGTGTGGGGCGTGGGGGTCGTTAGTAAGAAAGTAGAATGACCACAGAGGCACAGAGGGCACAGAGAAGGAGGGGTAGCGGAGGGGAGTAGGCCAGGGCTCTGCCCTGGACCCGGCAGGGGACGTCGGTCCGCTTCGCGGCCCAACCCCCTGGCCCCCACATTCATTTGTGCCAGGAGAAAGTGGTTGGCTCGGCGTTGGGCTTGGAGCGGCGGAACCATCAAGAATCTTTGGGCTTCGCCGCTGCACATACCTTCGTGTTCAAGCAAACGAATGTGGGGTCCAGGGGACTGAGTCCCCTGGCGGGTCGAGGGCAGAGCCCTCGCCTTGCCTAAACCCTTAAGCAGCTGACTTAACCTCGGCGACCAAACGCGCTGCCTCGGCGCCTTTGATTTTGGCGATATCGTCTTGATATTTCAGCAAAACGCCGAGGGTTTCGTCGACGGCGCCGGGGGAGAGTTCGTGTTGGTTGAGGTAGGTGAGCGCGCCGGCCCAGTCGATGGTTTCGGCGACGCCGGGGAGCTTGAAGAGGTCTTGGGTGCGCAGGCGTTGCACGAAGGCGACGATTTCGGCGGAGAGTTTTTCGGGGATGCCGGGGGCTTTGCGGGCGAGGATTTCGCGTTCGCGTTTGGCGTCGGGGTAGTCGACCCAGTGATAGAGGCAGCGGCGGCGGATGGCGTCGTGGACTTCGCGGGTGCGGTTGGAGGTGAGGATCACGACGGGTTTGGTTTTGGCGTGGATGGTGCCGTATTCGGGGATGGTGACCTGGAAGTCGGCGAGGACTTCCAGGAGGAAGGCTTCGAAGGGTTCGTCGGCGCGGTCGAGTTCGTCGATGAGCAGGACGGCGGGGGGGAGGTCGGGGTCGATGGCCGACAGCAGGGGGCGGGACTGGAGGAATTCGCGGCCGTAGATGTCGCTGGCGAGGCTGGCGCGGTCGGTGGTGCCGGCGGCTTCGGCGATGCGGATGGCCATGAGCTGGCGGGCGTGGTCCCACTCGTAGGCGGCGGCGGAGAGGTCGAGCCCGTCGAAGCATTGCAGTCGGACCAGGCGGCGGTTGAGGCCGGCGGCGAGGACTTTGGCGATTTCGGTTTTGCCGGTGCCGGGTTCGCCTTCGAGGAACAGCGGGCGTTCCATGGCCAGCGCGAGGTGGACGGTGGTGGCGAGAGCGGTGTCGGCGACGTAGCCGCCTTGGGCGAGGAGGGCGGCGGTGTCGGCGACGGTTGTGGGTGTCACGAAAGGAAGCCTTTGATCAGCAGGCCGAGGATGGCGAGGAATATCACGCCGCCGATGAGGGCGGCGCGGGGCAGGCCGAAGGGTTCGGCGGGGATCATGTCGAGGACGGAGAGCGACGGGGGGGCGGCGGGCGGGGGCGCGGCGGTTTCGGTTTCGGCGGCGGTGACGGCGGCGGAGAAGCGGTCGAAGAACGCGTCGGCCATTTGTTTGGCGGAGGCGTCGATCAGGCGGGCGCCGAGCTGGGCGATTTTGCCGCCGACCTGGGCTTTGACGTCGTAGGAGAGGATGGTGTCGGCGCCGTCGGTGCGCAGGCTGACGGTGGCGCCGCCTTTGGCGAAGCCGGCGACGCCGCCCTGGCCCTCGCCGGAGATGCGGTAGCCGTTGGGGGGATCGAGATCGGAGAGTTGGACCTTGCCGGTGAATTTGGCGGCGATCGGGCCGATTTTGACTGAGGCGGTGGCTTTCAGCTCGGTGTCGGATAGTTTTTCGAGGGATTCGCAGCCGGGGATGGAGCCCTTGAGGATTTCGGCGTTGTTGAGGGCCGCGTACACTTTCTCGCGCGGCGCCTGAATGCGTCGCTCACCGGACATGTCCATGGGGGATATCGATCTCCATTGCGTGGCGCGGAAAGTAGTTATAGCCGGGTGGAATGCAACCGATACCGTCCTTGATGTGGGGCCTGCCGTTCGCGGGGCTGCTGGGCTCGATCGCGCTGTTGCCGATGCTGGCGCCGCGGTTCTGGCATCGGCGGATGGCGGTGGTGACGGCGGGGTGGACGTTGGCGTTGCTGGGGCCGCTGGCTTGGGTGCAGGGGTTCGGGGCGTCGGGGCACATGCTGTTGCATGCGGTGCTGCTGGAATATCTGCCGTTTGTGACCTTGCTGCTGGCGCTGTTCGTGGCGGGGGGCGGGATTTTGATCGAGGGCGGGCCGTGGGGGCGGCCGGGGGGGAATACGGCGTTGCTGGCGATTGGCACGGTGCTGGCGGGGGTGATGGGGACGACGGGGGTGTCGATGGTGTTGATCCATCCGTTCCTGCGGGCGAATGCGCATCGGCGGCGTAAGGTGCATCTGGTGGTGTTCTTTATCGTGCTGGTGGCCAATGCGGGGGGGGCGACGTCGCCGCTGGGTGATCCGCCGTTGTATCTGGGGTTTCTGCGCGGGGTGCCGTTTGGCTGGCCGTTGGTGCATCTGGCGTTGCCGTTGCTGGCATTGGCGGGGCCGTTGCTGGCGGCGTTTTATGTGATCGATCGGCGGTTGGAGGATGGTGTGGCGCTGGCGCGGCAGCGGTTAAGGTTGCGTGGGTGGGCGAATGTCGGGCTGGTGGGGGTGGTGGTGGCGACGGTGCTGGTGCAGGGGGTCTGGCGGCCGGGGGAGGTTGGGCTGCTGGATGTGCATATCGGGGCGGAGCGGCTGTTGGGGATGTTGGTGTTTGTTGGGGTGGTGGCGGTTTCGCTGTGGGTTACGCCGGGTGCGGTGCGGCGGGGGAACCTGTTCAGCTGGGAGCCGATGCGCGAGGTGCTGGTGCTGTTTGGCGGGATATTCGTGACGATTGCGCCGGTGCTGGCGATCCTGGCGGCGGTGGCCGGGGGGATGGGGCAGCCGGGGGCGCTGGCGTATTTCTGGCTCACCGGGGTGCTGTCGGCGTTTCTGGATAATGCGCCGACGTATCTGATCTTTTTTCAGTTGGCGGGGGATGATCCGGCGGTGTTGACCGGGGCGATGGCGCCGGTGCTGACGGCGATTTCGGCGGGGGCGGTGTTCTTTGGGGCGGTCACCTATATCGGCAATGCGCCGAACTTGATGGTGCGTTCGATCGCCGCCCATCGTGGCATTCGCATGCCGGGATTCTTCGGCTACATGCTGTGGTCTGTTGCTTTGCTGCTGCCGGTGTTCCTGCTGCAGTCCTGGCTGTTCTTCCTGTGATGGAGAGGCTTCATGACGTACCTGGTTGCTGACGACGTTCCCACCATTCCCGCTGGACAGCGCTTCCGCGCGCTGATGGAGCGTGGCGGGATCATGCAGATGCCGGGGGCGCATAACGGCATGGCGGCGCTGCAGGCGAAGAAGGCTGGGTTCGAGGCGCTGTATCTGTCGGGCGCGGCGATGACGGCCTCGATGGGGCTGCCGGACCTGGGCGTGATCACGGTGGACGAGGTGTGTTTCTTCATTCGCCAGCTGGCGCGGTCGTCGGGGCTGCCGATCCTGGCGGATGGCGATACCGGGTATGGCGAGGCGCTGAATGTGATGCACATGGTGCGCTGCTTCGAGGATGCCGGCGCCGGAGCGGTGCAGATCGAAGACCAGCAGTTGCCGAAGAAGTGCGGGCATCTGAACGACAAGAAGCTGGCCGACGCGCATGACATGGCGGCGAAGGTGGCGGCGGCACGCAAGGCGCGGCGGCATCTGATCATCATCGCGCGCACCGATGCGGCGGCGAGCGAGGGCATGGACGGGGCGGTGGCGCGGGCGAAGCTTTATATGGAAGCCGGCGCGGATGCGATCTTCCCCGAGGCGCTGAACACCGAGGATATGTTCCGCGAATTCGCGCGCCGGATGCCGGGGATGAAGCTGCTGGCGAATATGACTGAGTTCGGGCGCACGCCGTTCTATACGGCGAGCGAGTTCGAGGCGATGGGCTACAGCATGGTGATCTGGCCGGTCAGCTCGATGCGGGTGGCGAGCAAGGCGCAGGAAGAGCTGTACGCGGCGATCCGGCGCGATGGCGGGGCGCACAACATGGTGGAGCGGATGCAGACCCGGAAGGAGCTGTACGACACCATCGATCTGCATGGCTATGAGGCGCTGGACGCCTCGATCGTGCAGACGGTGATCCCCGAGGCGATGCCGCAGAAGGCCTAGGCCGCGGATGCTGCCGGACCCGCTTGCTGCGCCGGTTTATATCGGCAGCGAGATCTATCGGCATTCGACCTATGGAGCGAAACACCCGCTGGCGGTGCCGCGGGTGTCGACCTGCACCGACCTGATCGCGGCGATGGGCTGGCTGGACCCCGCGCGGTTCGTGGTGGCGCCGATGGCGACCGATGCGCAGTTGCTGCGGTTTCATGATCCAGAATATCTGGCGGCGCTGAAGCGGGCGGAGGCGGCGCAGGCGGTCTCGGCCGAGGATCGGGCGCGGTTTCGCATCGGGGCGGATGGCAACCCGGTGTATCGCGAGATCTTCCGCCGGCCCGCGACCTCGGCGGGGGGCGTGATGCTGGCGTGCCGGATGGTGGCGGATGGCGGAGTGGTGCATTGCCCTGGTGGGGGCACGCACCATGGCCGGCCGGATCGGGCGAGCGGGTTCTGCTATCTGAACGATCCCGTGCTGGGGATCATGGAGTGGCTGGAGGCGGGGCTGACGCGGGTGGTCTACCTGGATCTGGATGCGCATCACGGCGACGGGGTGCAGGACGGGTTTCATGACGATCCGCGGGTGTTCACACTCTCGCTGCACGAGGCCGGGCGCTGGCCGCATAGCGGGCTGGTGGAGGATCGGGCCGGGGGGATGGCGCGGAATTTCCCGGTGCCGCCGGGGTTCAACGACAGCGAGTTCCGCTGGCTGTTGCATGAGGCGGTGTTGCCGCTGATCGAGCGGTTCGCACCGCAGGCAGTGTTTGTGCAGGGCGGCGCGGACGCGCTGGAGGAAGACCCGCTGGCGAAGCTTTCGCTGTCGAACAATGCGTTGTGGCATGCGATCGAGGCGGTGATGAAGCTGGCGCCGCGGCTGGTGGTGACCGGGGGTGGGGGCTACAACCCCTACACCACCGGGCGGTGCTGGGCGGGATACTGGGCGGTGCTGAACGGCTTGCCGATCCCGGAGCGGACGACGCCGGAAGCCGAGGTGGTTTTGCGCGGCTTGCAGTATAATCGTGCGGCCGGCCGCAATCCGCCGGCGCACTGGTTCACCACGTTGCGCGATGCCCCGCGGGAGGGGATGGTGCGCGACGAAATCAGAAACCTGGCCCGCATGGCCTTGAGCGAAAGTTGAAACGCATGAAGCGCCGCGCCCTGATTGTTGCCTTGCTTGGCCTGCCGATGCTGGCGCAGGCGCAGGATGCCGCGCAGCCGGAACTGCCGAAGGAAAAGCTGGTGATCGTGACGCATGACGGCAAGCGGCACGAGTTTCAGGTGGAAATGGCGATCACGATGGCGCAGCAGACCGTCGGGCTGATGTTCCGTCCCAATGTGCCCGCCGATGGCGGCATGCTGTTCGACTGGGGGCAGCCGCGGTCGAGCCAGATGTGGATGCGCAACACGGTCTCCAGCCTCGACATGCTGTTCATCAACGCCGACGGCACCATCCGCAGTATCGCCGAGCGCACGGTGCCGCAGAGCCTGGCGGTGATCGATAGCCGCGGGCCGGTGCGCGGCACGCTGGAACTTGCGGCGGGGACGGCGGAACGGCTGGATATCCGGGTGGGCGACAAGGTGGAGCAGCGGATTTTCGGCAAATAGCCCGCGGCGTCATGCTGCGTTTTCCTTGCCTTCTGCCGCTCGGCTGGCCATGTCTTGCGGCATGTTCGACGCGATCAACCCTGTCTATGTGATTTCCGGTTTCCTGGTCGGGTTCCTGGTGGGGCAGACCGGGGTTGGTGGCGGATCGTTGATGACCCCGTTGCTGGTGCTGCTGTTCGGCATCAATCCCTCGACGGCGGTGGGAACCGACCTGCTGTATGCCGCAGCGACCAAGACGGTTGGCACGCTGGTGCACGGCATGAACCGGACAGTCGACTGGCGCGTGGTGCGGCTGCTGGCCAGCGGCAGTCTGCCCGCGACGGTGGTGACCCTGGGTGTGATGTCCTGGGCCGATGTGAAGAGCAATGGCGGCGGGATGATCGCGTTCATCTTGGGGATCATGCTGCTGCTGACCGCGCTCAGTCTGGTGTTTCGCCGCTGGTTCGTGACCTCGGTGGGGCCGTTGCTGGAACGGATCTCGCCCGCGCGCCGCGCCGGATTGACGGTGATCCTGGGTGCGATGCTGGGTGCGCTGGTGACCGTGTCGTCGGTTGGTGCGGGGGCGTTGGGCGTGACAGCGCTGCTGCTGCTGTATCCCGGCGCGCCGATGGCGGTGATCGTGGGGTCGGACATTGCCCATGCGGTGCCGCTGACCTTGCTGGCCGGGATCGGGCATTGGTGGCTGGGATCGGTGAACGGGGCGCTGCTGCTGTCGCTGCTCTGCGGATCGGTTCCGGGCATTGTGGCGGGCAGCCATACCGCCGCGCGGGTGCCGGATGTGGTGCTGCGGATGGTGCTGGCTGCCGTGCTGAGCGTGGTCGGCGCGCGGCTGGTATTTTGAGCGGCGCTTGCGGTCAGAGCAGGCGCGGCACCGCTTCGGCGATCGGCGTTGCCAGCCCGGGATCGTCATTGCGGACGTTGCCCACCCGCTTGTCGACCTGCCAGGCCCGGATCAGCGCGGGATCGGAGGGAGCAAGCATCGCCAGCAGCTCAGGTTGATCGGCGTTTGTTTCGCCGAGCCAGGCAGGCCATTGCGCCTCGGTCAGGATCACCGGCATGCGGTGATGGAACGCGGCCATGGTGGCGTTGGCATCGGTGGTGATCATGGTGGCGGTTTGCAGCCGTTCGCCGGCCGGCGAGGTCCAGCTTTGCCATAGCCCGCCCATTGCCATCAGCCCGCCATCGGCCATGCCGACCGCGTAGGGCTGGCGGTCGCTTTCGCGCCATTCGTAGAACCCGTCGGCGATCACCAGGCAACGTCGGCCGGCGGCCCAGGCGGCGCGGAAGGTCGGCTTGGTGGTGACGCCGTCAGCGCGAGCATTGAACGTGGAGCCCACCCGGGTGTCCTTGGCCCAGGACGGGATCAGACCCCAGCGCATCAATTCGCCACGGCGGTTCCCGGAGTCGGTGCGCACCGCCAGCACATCCAGCGTCGGCGGGATGTTCCAGGACGGACGAAGATTGGGCGCGGGCGCAGCGCTGTCGAGCCGCAGCTTGATGCGTATCTCGCGGAAATCCGTCGACAGGCGCAGCCGGCCGCACATGTGCCCCTCCTATCCAGTGCGGCGCATCAACGGACCGCGGGCGGCGCTGTGTCAATTCCACTTGTCATTGACCGGCCTTCCCCCCGGCCCTAAACCGGGCGCTCGCATGGTTCGGGGCGTGGCGCAGCCTGGTAGCGCGCGTGTTTTGGGTACACGAGGCCGCCGGTTCGAGTCCGGCCGCCCCGACCAGCCCGGCCATACGCTGCCCCGCAAGGAGTTCGGTGATGCCCCCTCCCCCCCTCGCGCGTGCTGCAGCGTTCTGTGACCGCTTTGGTTTGCGGCTGCCGATCCTGCTGGCGCCGATGGCCGGCGCCTGTCCGCCGGAGCTTTCCATTGCAGTGGCCAATGCCGGTGGCATGGGTGCAATGGGCGCATTGCTGAGCCCGCCCGAGGACATTGCTGCCTGGGCGCGCACGGTGCGGGCGCAGAGCAATGGCGCATTCCAGCTCAATTTGTGGGTGCCCGATCCGCCGCCGCTGCGCGATGCGGCACATGAGGCGCGGCTGCGGTCGTTCCTGGCCGGGTTTGGGCCGGAGGTGCCGGAAAGCGCCGGCGATACGCCGGTGCAGGATTTCGAGGCGCAGTGCGACGCGCTGCTGGAGGCCGGACCGGCGGTGGTGTCTTCGATCATGGGGCTGTTCCCGGCCGAGATGGTGCGACGGTTGAAATCGCGCGGGATCGCCTGGTTCGCCTGTGCGACCACGCGGGAGGAAGCGCGGGCGGCGCAGGCGGCCGGCGCCGACGCGGTGGTGGCGCAGGGCGCCGAGGCGGGCGGGCATCGCGGCGCGTTCGAGGCCGCTGCGGCGGAACGGCAGTCGACCGGGCTTTTCGCCCTGCTGCCGCATATCGTTGATGGGGTTTCCATTCCGGTGATTGCCGCCGGGGGCATCGCCGACGGGCGTGGCGTGGCCGCCGCGCTGGCGCTGGGCGCCAGCGCGGTGCAGGTCGGCACCGGGTTTTTGCGCAGCCCCGAAGCGAAGACGCACCCGGCCTGGGCGGCGGCACTGGACGGCCTGGCGCCCGAGCGGACCCTGCCGACGCGGGCATTCTCTGGCCGGTTGGGACGCGGCATTGCCACCGATTATGTCCGCGCCGCGGCAGCGCCCGACGCTCCGCCACCGGCGCCCTACCCCGTGCAGCGCGCCCTGACCGCGCCGATGCGCGCAGCCGCGGGGAAAGCAGGCGACGTGCAACGTATGCAGGCCTGGGCGGGTCAGGCGGCAGGGCTGGCACGCAGCGAACCGGCCGGCGATATCGTGCGCCGGTTGTGGGCGGAGGCTGAGGCGCTGCTGGCGCATTGACGGACCGGCCAGCGCGGCGATACAGGCAGTCAGGCTAGCAAAGCGAGGGTTCCATGGCCGGCAGAGCACGCATCTTCCAGCAACCGAAAAACGCCATGCAGTCGGGCACCGCCCGATCGGGCGATTGGGTGTTGGAATACGAACCCGCCGAGGCACGCCGCGCCGACCCGCTGATGGGCTGGATCGGCAGCGCCGATACCCAGGCGCAGGTGCGGCTGACCTTCGAGACCCAGGACGAGGCGGTCGCCTATGCCACCCGCGAAGGCGTGGCGTTCGACATCGAGCTGCCGCATGCCCGGCGGTTCAAGCCAAAGGCCTACGCCGACAACTTCAAGTTCGGCCGCAGCGAGAACTGGACGCACTGAGCTTCGCGCGCGCCCCAGCCTGTCGCGGCGGCGCATAGCACGCTTGCCGGCCAGCCCTTGCATCTGGCCGGCTTCTCCGCCAAAACCCCGCCCGCTGGCCATGCCGGTCAGCAAATTCGCACGCGGGGCGCCTTTCCTCCCTCAGGGGATGGATCCGGTGCCGCAAGGCTAGGCCCCGCGGAGGTTCAACCGGACGATCAGGAAAGGACACGCTCATGGCGATGCCCGAATTCACTCTGCGTCAGCTTCTCGAAGCCGGCGTTCATTTTGGCCACCACACCCGCCGCTGGAATCCGCGGATGGAGCCGTTCATCTTCGGCATCCGCAACCAGGTCCACATCATCGACCTGCAGCAGACCGTCCCCATGCTCGACCGCGCGCTGCGCGCCGTGCGTGACGTGGTGGCTGGCGGCGGCCGCGTGCTGTTCGTCGGCACCAAGCGTTCGGCCGCGGAATACGTTGCCGAGTCCGCCAAGCGCTGCGGCCAGTATTACGTCAACCATCGCTGGCTCGGCGGCATGCTGACCAACTGGAAGACCATCACCGGTTCGATCAAGCGCCTGCGCCAGATCGACGACATGCTGAACGGCGACACCCAGGGCCTGACCAAGAAGGAAGTCCTGGACATCACCCGCGACCGCGAGAAGCTGGAGCGCGCGCTCGGCGGCATCAAGGAGATGGGCGGCCTGCCGGACATCCTGTTCATCATCGATACGAACAAGGAGCAGCTGGCGATCGAGGAAGCCCGCAAGCTGGGCATCCCGGTGATCGCGGTGCTGGCCAGCAACTCCGATCCCGATGGC
>CAIRTN010000470.1 GCA_903881515.1 uncultured Rhodospirillales bacterium
AGTCGCGGAACGGAGTCCGGGCCAGGGTGATTTTAAGCTCAGAGAGGATGCGTGCCCAATGGTTCATGGGCGCAGTTATATGACACAGTTAGATGTGATGCAAGGAAAAAATGCTAAACTGAGAGATTTTTTTCTAAAAAAGCGCCGCTTGCCGCCCGGTTGGTTCGTTGCCAGTGTTGTTCGACACAGAGCGAGCCCGCGCCATGGCCAAGCAGCCCAAGTCGCATCCGATCCTTGAGACGCCCCGGCTGCGGCTGCGGCAGTTCCGCGCCGCGGATGCGGAGGCGATACATGACTGCTTCGGCGATGCGCAGACGATGCGATTCTGGAGCCGTCTGCCGCACAGCAAGCGGATCGAGACCGAGCGGGCGGTGCGCAACATGACCGACTGCACACCGGCCTATTACCGGTTCTGGGCGGTGGCGGATGCGGCGACAGACCGGTGCCTGGGGCTGGCGAGTTATCATGACGGGCATATCCGCAGTAAACGGGCGGCGATCGGCTACATGATCGAGCCCTCGCGGTTGCGGCAGGGGTTGGGTAGCGAGGCGGTTGGGGCGGTGCTGGAGTACTGCTTCGGGGTGCTGGGGCTGAACCGGCTGGAGGCGCTGATCAACCCGGCGAATGCGGCGTCGCAGGCGCTGGTGGCGAAGTTCGGGTTTCGCTGCGAGGGGGTGCTGCGGCAGCATCTGCGGGTGGGCGAGGAATGGCGCGACGAGATGATGTTTGCGCTGCTGGCGAGCGAACGGGGCGGCTGAGCCCCGCGCCGGTCAGGCCGCCAGCCAGCGGGCGACGTCGTCGGATTTCGGCAGGCCGCCGGCATGGACGAGTTTGCCGTCGATCACGATGCCCGGGGTAGAGACGACGCCGTAGCCGGCGATGGCCGCGTAGTCGGTGATCTTCTCGATGGCGACAGCAACGCCGAGCCGGTCGGCGGTGCCTTGCAGCAATGCGGCGGTGGCGGTGCAGCGGTTGCAGCCGGGGCCGAGAACCTTGACGTTTTTCATGGAAATCTCCGGAAATCAGGTGAACAGGGCATTGAAGAGGTAGCCGACGGCGATGATGCCGACGGTGACCGTCGCGATGAAAACGCCGATCAGGCGGGCGGTGAGCACCTTGCGCAGGATGACCATCTCGGGCGCGGACAGCGCCGTGACCGCCATCATGAAAGCCAGCACGGTGCCGAGCGCGGCGCCCTTGCCGAGCAGGGCCTCGACCACCGGGATGATGCCGGCGGCGTTGGAGTAGATGGGGATGCCGATCAGCACCGCGGCCGGCACCGACCACCACTGACCGCCGCCCATGACCACGGCGAGCATGCCGGCGGGGACGTAGCCGTGAATCAGGGCGCCGGCGGCGATGCCGACGATGATCCAGACCCAGACCCGGCCGAAAATTTCCCGCGTGGCCTCGACGCCGGCAAGGATGCGATCGGCGATGGTCATCTGCTCCGGCGGCAGGTCGGTGGCGCCGCCGCGGACATCGCGAACCCATTGTTCCAGCCAGGATTCCAGATGCAGCCGCCCGATGATCCAGCCGGCGAGGATCGAGACCGACATGCCGAAGGCGAGATAGGTGAGCGCGACCTTCCAGCCGACGAGGGCGAATAGCAGGCCGAGCGCGACCTCGTTGATCAGGGGGGCGGCGATCAGGAAGGAGAAGGTGACGCCGAGCGGCACCCCGGCGGAGACGAAGCCGACAAACAGCGGCACGGCGGAGCAGGAGCAGAACGGGGTGAAGATCCCCAACGTGGCCGCGGCGATGTTGCCGATACCCTCGCGCCGGCCGGCGAGGAAGGCGCGGGTGCGCTCGGGCGAGAAGAAGCTGCGCACCACGCCCATGGCGAACACGACGAGCGCCAGCAGCATCAGCACCTTGGGCGTGTCGAAGATGAAGAAGCCGACGGCGTCGGCAAGGTGGCTGCCCGGGGCGAGCGGCAGGGCGGCGACGGCCCAGTGCGACAACGGCTCCAACTGCCAATAGACGGCGAGCCAGGCCAGCAGGGCAGCGAGGGTGATGCCGATCAGCCGGGCATTACCAGGGCTGACATGCGGCGGTGCGGCGAGGGAATGCGCGGTCATGCGGCGATCCGATTCGATGGGTCGGGCAGCGCCAATGCGGCGTCGACAAGATGAGCGACGTGGTGCGGCAGGTGCGGCGCGCGGCGATAGCGCACCCATTGCGCATCGCGCCGATCGGTGACCAGGCCGGCGAGCTTGAGCACGCCCATGTGCCGCGACATGCGCGACTGCGTGGCGCCCAGACGCTGCATCAGTTCGCAGACACAATGCTCCTGCCCGTCCCAGAGCAGGCGGATGGCGGCCAGGCGGGTTGGCTCGGCCAGGGCGGCGAGGATGTTGCTGGCGGCTTTCATGGAGGGAATATACGCTTATGCGCATAAACGCACAAGCGGGTTGCACCGGTCATGAGGCGCGATGATAGAGTTGCGCCTCGCGGTCTGGTCGGAAGATTCCGACCGGTGGCTGTCACGTTCTGATGGAGACGCACATGTTCCGCATTCTCGTTTGCCTTGCCTTGATGTTCCCGGCGCTTGCGGTGGCGCAGGGGATGCCCGGGCACCAGCATGGCGGCATGGCGGCGACGCCGACGCAGCCGGGCCAGGGCGCTTTCGCGGCGATCCAGGAGATCGTGCAGATCCTGGAAGCCGATCCGGCGACGGATTGGAGCAAGGTGAATATCGAGGCGCTGCGGGGCCATCTGATCGACATGGACAATGTGACGCTGCATGCCGTGGTGAAAAGCGAGGCGGTCAGCGGGGGGATGCGGTTCACGGCGTCCGGCAGCGGAGCGGTGCGCGAGTCGATCCGGCGCATGGTGACGGCGCATGCCGCGACGATGAATGGCGTGGATGGCTGGCAGTTTGCCGCGGCCGGGACGGCGGAGGGGGCGGCGCTGACGGTCAAGGCGCCGGCGGCGGAGATGGCCAAGCTGCGCGGGCTTGGCTTTATCGGGGTGCTGACGCACGGGATGCATCATCAGATGCATCACCTGATGATTGCGCAGGGTGGCGCGCCGCATGGGTAGAGCATGCGGCGATGACGGGTTATTACGCGTTCGACCGCGAAGGATATGAACGCCGATGAGCAGCACGCCGCATGACCCTGGCACCAGGCCGATCCCGTATCCCGCTGGGGTGGTGCCGACGGCGGTGTATTCGGCGCCGGTCGATTGTTATCGCTATGCGTTGAAGCTGACCTGGGATGAAAAACTGCCGGCGATGATGGCGCTGATGATGAACCCGTCGGCGGCGGGGCATGAGGGCAGCGATTCCACGGTGAACAAGGTGATCCGCTGCGCGATGCGGTGGGGGTATGGCACGCTGTATGTCGGCAACAGCGCGGCGTATCGCTGCAAGGATCAGAGCCTGTTGGATACGGTGCAGGACCCGCGCGGCCCGCTGAATGACCAGCATCTGGCGGAGATGGCGGGCAAGAGCGACTTCATCCTGCTGGGCTATGGCAAGCCGAAAGCAGCGCGGATGCAGGGGGCGGGGCTGGACGCGGCGATGAAACTGGTCGCGGCGGGGCATGGGCACAAGATGCATGCGCTGGTGCTGAACGGGGACGGGACGCCGCGGCATCCGTTGTATGTGCGGAATAGCGTGGAGCCGGTGCGGTGGGTGCCGGGGGGTCGCTGAGACGGCGGAGAGACGCGGCATCCGCCAGGGGGGCGACGGGAATTGCTGATGTCAGAAAGGCGCCCACGCATGACGACGACTTTGCCGGAAGGCGCCGAGGCCGGAGCTGCGATTTGCGGGGTGGTGTGCCGCATCCCCAAGGGATGGGTAGCTACTTATGGCCAGGTCGCAGCCATGGCGGGGTTGCCGCGGCGGGCGCGATTGGTGGTGTATGTGCTGCAGCATCTTGATCCGGCCAGCGTGGTTCCCTGGCATCGGGTGGTCAATGCCAAGGGGGAGGTGTCGTATACGCCGTCGCGCAATGGCAGCGATGGGGTGCAGCGGCGGTTGCTGGAGGATGAGGGGATCGTGTTTGACGGTCGAGGCCGGTTTGCGTTGGAGCGGTACCGTTGGC
The DNA here is from genome assembly GCA_903881515.1 of uncultured Rhodospirillales bacterium. Taxonomy (GTDB): domain Bacteria; phylum Pseudomonadota; class Alphaproteobacteria; order Acetobacterales; family Acetobacteraceae; genus CAIRTN01. The sequence goes on from CAIRTN010000470.1 coordinate 4,053, forward strand.
TTGATTGATGGCGGGTGTGATGGAGAGATGGTTGATCGGCGGGCTGAGGGGGCAATTCTCGCGTGGACGGATAGATGGCGGATCACGCTTCGCTGATCCGCCCTACGATGTTTTGATTTAATAATTAATGGATTCCAAAGGCTTGGCCTTTGGTAGGGGGTCGAGGGGGGCAAAGCCCCCTCGCCTTACTGACTCACTGTGGCAGGCACCCCGGCTTCGGCAAGCGCCGCCGCCTGCCGGGCATCGAGCGCGTCGGCGTCGAAGTCGGCGATCAGTTCCTGGAACAGGCGGGACCAGTTGATTTCGGCGCCCAGGCGCAAAAACACGCTGCCGAGGCCGATGGCGCTGCGGTCCATCAGGACGAATTCGCGCGGCGGCTTGACGCCGCCGGTGCGTTTGAGGCCGCGGTGGACACTTTGGGCGACGGAGCGGCCGTATTGCGGGTCGTCACTGTCGGTGATGCGGCGGACGCGGTCGTCGATCAGGGGTTCGTAGAGGAAGCGGGCCCATTCGTTGAGCACTTCCATCTTCTCGTCGGACAGGTCGGTGAAGCCCCAGCTGGCGTAGGCGTGGCGGGCGCGTTCGATGTCTTTGTCGCGGACGGATTCAAACAGGTCGATCACGCCGCGGACGAAGCGGCCCTGGAAGACGCGGATGGCGCCGTAGTCGAGCAGGTTGATGCTGCCGTCGGGCCGGACCTGATAGTTGCCGAGATGCGGATCGCCGTGAATGACGCCGTAGCCGTAGAACGGGACGTACCAGGCGCGGAACAGGGCCTCGGCGATGGCGTTGCGTTCTTCCTGGGGCGGGTTTTCCTCGAGCCGGCGCATGAGCGGGCGGCCGTCGAGCCAGGTCATGGTCAGCAGGCGTTTGGTGCTGAGGTCCGGGAAGGGGGTGGGGACGTGCACCATGGGGGTGCCGGCGAGCATCTTGGCGTAGAGCGACATCTGAGCGCCCTCGCGGGTGTAGTCGAGTTCCTCGCGCAGGCGTTCGGCGAGTTCGGTGTAGATGTCGTCCTGCTGGATGGCGCCGTCCATGCGGGCGTAGACGGCCATGGCGAGCTTGACCTGTCGCAGGTCGGCTTCGACGGTGCTCATCATGTCGGGGTATTGCAGCTTGCAGCCGACCGCGGTGCCGTCGTGCAGGGTGGCGCGGTGCACCTGGCCCAGCGAGGCGGCGGCGGCGGCGGTTTCGTTGAAATCGGCGAAGCGGGTGCGCCAGTTCGGGCCGAGTTCGCCCTGCATGCGGCGGCGGACGAAGCCGGCGCCCATCGGCGGCGCGTTGGCCTGAAGCTGGGCGAGTTCCTCGGCGTATTCGGCGGGCAGGGCGTCGGGGATGGTGGTGAGGAACTGCGCGACCTTCATCAGCGGGCCCTTGAGGCCGCCGAGGATGAGCTTGAGGCCCTCGGCGTGATCGGCGCGGTTGGTCTTGATGCCGAAGACGCGTTCGCCGGCGACGCGGGCGGCGATGCCGCCGACGGCGCCGGAGGTCTGGGCGAAGCGTTTGACTTCGCCGAAGAAGGTGGAGTGGTCGTCCTTGGCCATCAGCCCATTGCCTCGAGTTCGTCGATGAAGCCGGCGACGACATCCAGGCCCTTTTGCCAGAAGGCGGGGTCGGAGGCGTCGAGGCCGAAGGGGGCGAGCAGGTCCTTGTGTCGGAGGGTGCCGCCGGCGCGGAGCATGTCGAGGTATTTCGCCTGGAAATCCGGCGCGCCGGACTGGAACACGGCGTAGAGCGCGTTCACCAGGCAGTCGCCGAAGGCGTAGGCGTAGACGTAGAACGGGGTGTGCACGAAGTGCGGGATGTAGGCCCAGAACACGCCGAATTCGGGGGTGAGGTCGAAGGCGGGGCCGAGGCTTTCGATCTGGATCTGCATCCAGATCTCGGCGATGCGGTCAGCCATCACCTCGCCGGAGCGGCGTTCGTCGTGCAGGCGGCGTTCGAATTCGTAGAAGGCGATCTGCCGGACGACGGTGTTGAGCATGTCCTCGACCTTGCCGGCGAGCATGATGCGGCGCGCGGCTTGGTCGGTTTCGGCGGCGAGCAGGGCGCGGAAGGTGAGCATTTCGCCGAAGACGGAGGCGGTTTCGGCGAGCGTCAGCGGGGTGTTGGCGCGCAGATAGCCCTGTTTGCCGGCGAGGATCTGATGCACGCCGTGGCCGAGTTCGTGGGCCAGCGTCATCACGTCGCGCGGGCGGCCGTGATAGTTCAGCAGCAGGTAGGGGTGCACGTTGGGCACGGTGGGGTGCGCGAAGGCGCCGCCGGATTTGCCGGGGCGGGGGGGGACGTCGATCCAGGGGTTGTCGAAGAAACGCTGGCCGACGCTGGCGAGCTCGGGGGAGAAGGCACCGTAGGCGTCGAGCACGGTCCGGGTGGCTTCGGGCCAGGGGATGGTGCGGTCGATGGTGCCGGGCAGGGGGGCGTTGCGGTCCCAGTGCTTGAGCTTGTCGAGGCCGAGCCATTTCGCCTTCAGGCTGTAGTAGCGGTGCGACAGGCGGGGGAAGCTGGCGGTGACGGCCTGGACCAGGGCGGTGACGACTTCGTCTTCCACCATGTTGGAGCGGTTGCGGTAGCTGGCGGGGGTGTCGTAGTGCCGCCAGGCGTCGATGATCTCCTTGTCCTTGATCAGGGTGTTGGTGATCAGGGCGAACAGGCGGGCGTTGCGGCCGAAGACGTCGCCGACGGCGCGGCCGGCGGCTTCGCGGGTGGCGCGGTCGGGGTCGGACAGCTTGTTCAGGGCGGCGGAGACGGTGAGTTCCTCGCCGAGCACGGGGACGCGGAGCGAGGCGATGGTTTCATCGAACAGGCGCGACCAGGCCGAGGCGCCGGTTACCTCTTTTTCGTGCAGGAGTTTTTCGAGCTGGTCGTCGAGCTGATGGGCGCGGAAGACGCGCAGGTCGCGCAGCCAGGGGGACCAGGCGGCCAGCGCGGGGTCTTGCAACTTGGCGGCGAGGGCCGCGTCGTCGAGGCGGTTGAGCTCGAGGGAGAAGAAGATCAGCCGGCTGGAGATCGCGGTGACGCGTTCGGTCATCGACTGGTAAAAGCGGCCGATCGCGGCGTCGTTGGAATCGCCGGAGAACAGCAGCTGGGCGTAGGACATCACGCGGCCGAGCACGAGCTCGATCGCCTCGTATTCGGCGATGGCGCCGGCGAGGGCGGACCCGGAGGCGTCGGCGAGTTTGCCGGCCCAGGCGGCTTCGAAAGCGGCGGAGTCGCGTGTGGCATGCGCCAGTGCGGCTTCCAGTTCCGGGCTGTCCGGGGCGGGGAAGAGGTCGCGCAGGTCCCAGGTGGGGAGATTTTCGGCTCCGGCGTCCGGCATATTAAGGTTCCGTCTGTCTGTTCGCGCTGCTTCATGTAGGGTAAGCGATGGCAAGGGCAAAGGGCGCGCGACGCCCGGACGGAGGAATCGTGGAGCGCTACCCCGACTGGCCGAACCTGGCCGCGATGATGTTCGATCGCGCGCGCACCTGGAGTGCGCGGCCGATGTTGCGTGCGTTCCGCGATGGGGCGTGGCAAACGACGACCTGGGGCGAGTTCGGGCGGCTTGCGGCATCCGCGGCCCGGCATCTGCGTCAAGCCGGGATCGGGCCGGGGGACCGGGTGCTGATCGTTTCGGAAAACCGACCGGAAATCCCGATCATCGAGACGGCGCTAATGGCGATCCGGGCGGTGCCGGTGCCGGCCTATACCACCTACACGGTTGCAGACCACGCACATGTGCTGCGCGATTGCGGCGCACGGGCGGCGGTGGTCTCGAGCGCGGAATTCGCCGGAAGGGTGGCGCAGGCGGGGCCGCTTGATCTGCTGGTGACCATGGAGCCGTTCTCGGCGCCGGGGCTGAATGTGATCGCGTTCGACAGTCTGACCGGCGACGCGTTGCCGCCGGACGATGTGTCGGCGGAGGCGGCGCTGATCCCGGGGGGCGGGATGTCGTGCCTGATCTACACGTCGGGCACCGGGGGCGAGCCGAAGGGGGTGATGACGCCGCATCGCGCCATCCTGTCGAACTGCCGGGGGGCGTTCGAGCTGATCCAGATGATCGGGTGGACGGCAGGCCAGGAGGTGTATCTGTCGTACCTGCCGCTGTCGCACAGCTATGAGCATACTGTGGGGCAGTTCTTCATGCTGTCGATCGGCGGCGAGGTGGTGTTCTCGCGCGGGGTGGAGAATCTGGCCGCCGATATCCTGGCGGTGCGGCCGACCATCATGACGATGGTGCCGCGGGTGCTGGAGGTGATCCGCGGGCGGATCCTGGGGCAGTTGACGCGGCAGCCGGGTTGGAAACAGGCGCTGTTCCGCCGGGCGGTGGAGTTGGGCGAGAAGAAGCTCGACGGGGAGGCGCTCAGCCTGAGCGAGCGGGTGCAGGACTGGGTGCTGGACCGGATGGTACGCGCCAAAGTGGCCGAGCGGTTCGGCGGGCGGATGCGGGTGGCGATTTCCGGCGGCGCGCGGCTGGAGCCGGAGGTCGGGCGGTTCTTCATCGCGCTGGGTGTGCATCTGTTGCAGGGCTACGGGCAGACCGAGGCGGGGCCGGTGATCGCGGCGAACCGGCCGGACCGGGTGAAGATCGACACGGTGGGGCCGCCGTTGACCGGCGTCGAGGTGCGGATTGCCGAGGATGGCGAGATCCTGGTGCGCGGGGACCTGGTGATGGACGGCTATTGGGGCCGGCCGGAGGAGACCGCGCAGGTGATCCGCGACGGCTGGCTGCATACCGGGGATATCGGCGAGCAGGATGCCGATGGCTATATCCGGATCACCGATCGCAAGAAGGACATGATCGTGCTGTCGGGCGGGGAGAACGTGTCGCCGGCAAGGATCGAGGGCATGCTGATCGCCGAGGCGGCGATTGCTCAAGCGGTGATCATGGGCGAGGGGCGTGCGGGGCTGACGGCGCTGGTGGTGGCGGCCGAGGGGCATACCGACGTGTCGGTGGCCGCGGCGGTGAGCAACACCAACAAGCGGCTGTCGGTGACCGAGCGGATCCGGCGCCATGCGGTGGTGGAGCCGTTCACCATCGATGCCGGGACGCTGACGGCGACGCAGAAGATCAAGCGGCATGTGGTGCGCAAGACCCATGCGGGGTTGCTGGAAAAGTTGGGGGCTTAACACCGGGCGGGTTGCGACCCACCTCTGGGGGAAGGCAACAACAGCAGGGGAACCCCAGCATGGACAGCATCAAACCATTGTTCACCGCGACCGCGACCGCCAAAGGCGGGCGGAACGGGCATACGCAGGCCGATGACGGCAGCGTTTCGGTGGATCTGTCGGTCGCCAAGGCGATGGGCGGGCCGGGGCGCGAGGGCACGACGACGCCGGAGCACCTGTTCGCCGCCGGTTATGCGGCGTGCTTTGGCGGCGCGCTCGATTTCATCGGCAAGCAGCGCAAGACGAACACCGCAGGGGCGACGATCAACTGTGCGGTGTCGATCGGTCCGCGCGACGGCGGCGGGTTCGGGCTGGCGGTGAAGCTGAAGGTCACCGACGCATCCGTGCCGCAGGACGAGCTGGCGGCGCTGGCGCAGGAAGCGCACGAAAAGATCTGCCCCTACTCGCACGCCACGCGCGGCAATGTGGACGTGCAGCTTGAGGTGGTCGGCGGCTAGATTTCCGTCCAGGCACCGTCGCGGGCGCTGGAGGCGACCGCGGCGGTGATGAACTTCATGCCGCGCAGGCCCTCGGCGATGCCGGGGAGCAGGGCGCAGGCGGCGGGCGGGATTTCGCCGGCGCACCGCGCGCGCAGCAGGCTGGCGGCGTCGCGGTAGAGCTGCGCGAACCCCTCCAAATAGCCTTCCGGGTGGCCGGCGGGGATGCGCGTGGCAAGGGTCGCGGCATCGCCGGTGGCCGGGCCGCCGCGCGACAGGAGGCGCGGCGGGGCGCCGAGCGGAGTGTGGATCAACTGGTTCGGGTGTTCCTGCTGCCAGGACAGGCCGCCGGTTTCGCCATAGACGCGCAGGCGCAGCGCGTTCTCGTTGCCGGCAGCGACCTGGCTGCACCACAGCGTGCCGCGCGCGCCGCCGGGGAAGCGCAGCAGCATCTGGGCGTTGTCGTCGAGCGCGCGGCCATGCACGAACGAGGTGAGTTCGGCGGCGACCGAGGTTGTCGACAGGCCGGTGACGAATTCGGCGATGTTGAAGGCGTGGGTGCCGATGTCGCCAAGCGCGCCGCCGGCGCCGCTGCGGGCGGGGTCGGTGCGCCAGGCGGCCTGTTTCTGGCCGGTGGCTTCCAGGTCGGTGCTGAGCCAATCCTGCGCGTATTCCACGGCGACGACGCGGATGCCGCCGATCTCGCCGGCGGCGACCATCTCGCGCGCCTGCCGCACCATGGGGTAGCCGGTATAGTTGTGGGTCAGCACGAAGCTGCGGTTGCTGGTGGCGATGATGCGGGCGAGGTCTTCGGCCTCGGCGAGGTCGTGGGTGACCGGCTTGTCGCAGATCACGTCGATCCCCGCTTCCAGGAAGGCGCGGGCGGCGGGGTAGTGGATGTGGTTGGGGGTGACGATGGCGACGACGTCGATGCCGTCGGGGCGCGCCGCCTCGGCCTGGGCCATGGTGCGGAAATCGGTGTAGGCGCGCTCAGGGGTGATATGCAGGCCGACGGCGCTTCGGGTGGCGCGATCCGGGTCGGAGGAGAGGGCTCCGGCGACCAGTTCGTATTCGTCATCCAAGCGGGCGGCGATGCGGTGCACGGCGCCGATGAAGGCGCCCTCGCCGCCACCGACCATGCCCAGCCGCAATCGCCGATGACTCGCCATCGGCGATTACATCCCCAATGCGCGGCGGTAGACGTCGAGCAGGGTTTCCTGCTCCTCGACTTCCGCCGGCTCCTGCTTGCGGATGCGGATGAGCTGCCGCATCACCTTGACGTCGAAGCCGGCGCTTTTCGCTTCGGCGAAGATGTCCTTGATATCGCTGGACAGGCCCTTGCGTTCCTCTTCGAGGCGCTCGATGCGCTCGATCAGGCTGCGCAGGCGGTCTGCCGCGATGTTGCCCCACTGGGCGCTTTCCTCGGTCTTAGTCTCGGACATCACGTGCTCCTCGCGTCGCAGGGGGGCGGCGGAAGTAGCTTTGCGCGGGGCCACGGTCAATGCCCGGGGTTCGCCTTGGCGAAGGCGGCCTTCTGCTCGGGGGTGGCTTCCACCTGATGCTGGGCCTGCCACTGCTTGTAGGGCATGCCGTAAATGATCTCCCGCGCGTCGGGATCGGCGATGGTGATGCCTTTTTCGGCGGCGGCCTCGCGGTACCAGCGGCTGAGGCAGTTGCGGCAGAAGCCGGCGAGATTCATCAAATCGATATTCTGCGCGTCGGTGCGCTCGCGCAGATGCTGCACCAGGCGGCGGAAGGCGGCGGCTTCCAGTTCGGTGGTGGTGGCGGCGTCGATCTCGGGGGCTGGCATGGCGGCTCTCCTTGTCACCGGCAATACATGGCATCGCGAGCGATCCTTCGCCATACTGCGGCGGAACGCCGAAACGATTTGGGGGAATGCGGCCGATGGGCTGGACGGACGAACAGGCGCGATCGGTGCTGCGGGGCGTGTTCGATGCGGCGGTGGCGGCCGCCGACCCGCGCGTGGTGCTGGCGCAGCATCTGCCGGACAAGCCGCGCGGGCGTTGCGTGGTCGTGGGGGCAGGCAAGGCCTCGGCGCTGATGGCGGCTTCGCTGGAAGCGGCCTGGCCGGATGTGGATCTGGGCGGCGTGGTGGTGACGCGGTACGGGCAGGCGGTGCCGACCAGGCGGATCAAGGTGATCGAGAGCAGCCATCCGGTGCCGGATGCCAACAGCGAGGCGGGCGCGCGGGCGGTGCTGGCCGCCGTGCAGGGGCTGACGGCGGATGATCTGGTGATCGCGCTGATCTCGGGCGGTGGATCGGCGCTGATGGCGCTGCCGGCCGAGGGGCTAGCGCTGGCGGACAAGCAAGCGGTGAACCGGGCGCTGCTGGCCTCGGGGGCGACGATTTCGGAGATGAACGCGGTGCGCAAGCATCTGTCGGGCATCAAGGGCGGGCGGCTGGCCGCGGCGGCGGCACCGGCGCGGGTGCTGACCTTGGCGATCAGCGACGTGCCGGGGGACGATCCGGCGGTCATTGCCTCCGGCCCGACGGTGCCGGACCCGACGACCTATGCCGATGCACGGGCGCTGATCGCGCGCTATGGCATCGAGCCGCCTGAGGCCGTGACGGCGCGGCTGGCGGCGGAGGCGGATGAGACGCCGAAGCCGGGCAGCCTGGCGCATGCCGCGTTCCGGATGATCGCTACGCCGCAGATGGCGCTGGAGGCAGCGGCGGTGGCGGCACGGCAGGCGGGGCTGACGCCGTTGATCCTGGGCGATGCGCTGGAGGGCGAGAGCCGGGAGATGGGGATTGTGATGGCCGGCATCGCGCGGGCGGTGCGGGGGCATGGGCAGCCGGTTGCGGCCCCTGCCCTGCTGCTGTCCGGCGGCGAGACCACGGTTTCGATCGGCAAGGGGCCGGCGGGGCGGGGTGGGCGGAACACCGAGTTTCTGCTGGGCCTGGCGGTGGCGCTGGATGGGTTGCCGGGGGTTTGGGCGGCGGCGGGGGATACCGATGGCATCGATGGTACTGAGGATGCCGCCGGCGCGATCGTGACGCCGGATACGCTGGCGCGGGCCCGCGCGGCGGGGCTCGACCCGAGGGGGGTGCTGAGTGCGCATGACAGCTATGGGCTGTTCGATGCGATCGGCGACTTGATCCGCACCGGCCCAACCCTGACCAATGTTAACGATATCCGCGCGCTGTTGATCGCATAGGAAACGCCGATGCTTGGACGCCACAAGATCCGCCGCCGCCGTCGTACCCGCATCATCGCCACGATCGGGCCGGCAAGCTCGACCGAAGAGGTGCTGGCGCGGCTGTTTCAGGCCGGGGCGGATGTGTTCCGGTTGAACTTCAGCCACGGCACGCATGACGATCATGCCGCGCGCATCGCCATCATCCGTGACCTGGAAAAGCGCTTCGACCGGCCGATCGGCATTCTGGCCGATGTGCAGGGGCCGAAGCTGCGGGTGGGGCGGTTCGGCGGCGGGCGGGTGCAGTTGCAGACCGGGCAGACGTTCCAGCTCGACCTCAACCCCACGCCGGGGGATGTGATGCGGGTCAATCTGCCGCATCCGGAGATCATGGCGGCGGCGGGGATCGGCACCAACCTGCTGCTGGATGACGGCAAGCTGCGGCTGCGGGTGACGCGCAAGCGGCCGGACCATCTGATGACCGAGGTGGTGGTGGGCGGCCCGCTGTCAGACCGCAAGGGCGTCAATGTGCCCGATGTCGTGCTGCCGATTCCGGCGTTGACGGTGAAGGATCGAGAGGATCTGGATTTTGCCCTGGAGCATGGGGTGGATTTCATCGGGCTGAGTTTTGTGCAGCGGCCGGAGGATGTGGCCGAGGCGCAGGAGATCGCCGCCGGGCGGGCCTGGATCATGACCAAGATGGAAAAGCCGCAGGCGCTGGATAATCTGGACGCGATCCTGAAACTGTCGGATTGCGTGATGGTGGCGCGCGGCGATCTGGGGGTGGAACTGCCGCCGGAGGAAGTGCCGCTGGCGCAGAAGCGCATCGTGCGGGCGGCCCGGGCGCTGGGCAAGCCGGTGGTGGTGGCGACGCAGATGCTGGAGAGCATGATCTCGGCGCCGGCACCGACGCGGGCGGAGGCGTCGGATGTGGCGACCGCGGTGTTCGACGGGGCGGATGCGGTGATGCTGTCGGCGGAGACCGCGGCCGGGCAGTACCCGTACGAGGCGGTGAACATCATGGACCGCATCATCGCCCGGGTGGAGCAGGATTCCGGCTGGCGCGCGGGGATCGAAGCCTCGCGGTTGCCGCCCGACCCGGTGACGGCGGATGCGATCGCGGCGGCGGCGCGGCAGGTGGCGCATACGATCGGGGCGAGCGCGATCTGTGCGTTCACGTCCTCAGGCAGCACGGCGTTGCGGGCGGCGCGCGAGCGGCCGGAGGCGCCGATTCTGAGCCTGACGCCGTCGATCCAGACGGCGCGGCGGCTGGCGGTGGCCTGGGGGGTGCACGCGGTGGTGGCGCCGGAGGTGCATTCGATGACCGAGACCGTGGCGCGGGCGACGCGGGTGGCGATGGCCGAGGGCCTAGCGCCGCATGGCAGCGAAGTGGTGGTGATCGCCGGCGTGCCGTTCGGGCAGGCGGGGACGACGAATGCGTTGCGGGTGGCGCATGTGAAGTAGGCATTTTTATTACGATTTCGTAATAAAAATGGCGCGGGTTCGCGGCGCGGGTCGAGGCCCGGTTCACGCCGGGATCTTGGGGTAGCGGTCGATGCGCGGAGCCGGGGCGCCGGGCTGCGGGGGGCTGGCGCTGGTGGCCGGGTAGGTGGCGCGGGCGCGGCGCGGACGGAATGCGGGCGCGCGGCGGCTGGTGCGGGTACGGCGCTGGCTGGAGCGGCGGGTGCGGGGTGTACGGGCACGCGGGGCGCGGACGGATATGGGAGCCGGTGGTGGCAGGTCGCCGGCGCGCCAGAGCAGGAAGATGTTTTCGAGTTTGCCAAACAGAATGGCGAAAGCGACGGCGAGCAGCAGCAGTATCGGGGCGAGGACGCCGGCCTACTGGGCGGAGTGCGTGAACCGGGCGCAGGTGTCCCTCATCATGCGCACGAGCGGCTCGATCGCTTCGCG
>CAIRTN010000471.1 GCA_903881515.1 uncultured Rhodospirillales bacterium
ACGGTATTATATTGATTTAATTGATTTTTTGGGTCCCTTTTCCGGCGCGGCGCCTTCGCCGTCTCCCTGCAAAAAACGGACTGCTTGCTTCCTACACTGAAGCCAGCACCGCCGTGCACACGCGATCGACGTCGGCGTCGGTGAGGTCGGGGTGGATTGGCAGGGCCAGGATTCGCCCTGCGAGGTCTTCGGAGATCGGCAGGGCGGCGCCGTCATGGGCGCCGGCGTAGGCGGGTTGCAGGTGCAGCGGGCGGGGGTAGTAGATCGCGGTGGGGATGCCCTGGGCGCGCAGATTGTCCTGCAGGCGGGTGCGGGCGGCGCTGTCGGGCACCAGGATGGCGTAGATCGCCCAGGCGCTTTCGCTGTCGGGCACGCGGGCGGGGATGGTGACGGCGTTGCCGAGCCGGGCGTCGTAGGCGGCGGCGATGCGGGCGCGGGCGTCGAGTTCCTCAGGGAACACGGTGAGTTTGCTGAGCAGCACGGCGGCCTGGAGGGTATCGAGGCGGCCGTTCATGCCGGTGCGCAGCACCTCGTAACGGGTGGTGCCTTCGCCGTGGGTACGCAGGCTGCGGTAGAGCGCGGCGCGGTCCGCGCTTTCGGTGAACAGGGCGCCGCCGTCGCCATAGGCGCCGAACGGCTTGGAGGGGAAGAAGCTGGTGGCGGTGGCATCGGCGGCGGCGCCAAGCTTGCGGCCGTGCAGGGTGGCGCCGAAGCTCTGGGCGCAGTCGTCGAGTGTGAACAACCCTTCCTCGGCGGCGATCTGCGCGATCGCGGGCCAGTCGGCGGGCTGGCCGAACAGGTCAACGCCGATCACCGCGCGCGGGGTGAGTTTGCCGGCGGCGCGCACTTCGGCGATGCGGGTGCGCAAAGCGGCGGGGTCGATCTGGAAGGTGGCGGGATCGACATCGACGAAGACTGGGGTGGCGCCGAGCACCAGGGGCACTTCGGCGGTGGCGGTATAGGTGAACGCCGGCAGGAACACCGCGTCACCACGGCCGATCTGTTCGGCCATCAGGGCGATCTGCAATGCGTCGGTGCCCGAGGAGACGCTGACGCAATGCGCCGCGCCGCAATAGGCGGCGAGCGCGGTTTCCAGCTCCGCGACCTCGGGGCCGAGCACGAACTGGCAATGCGCCAGCACGGCGTCGATGCGCCGGCGCAGATCGACGGCGATGCGGGCCTGCTGGGCCTTGAGGTCGAGGAAGGGCAGCGGGGCTTGGGTCATCGCGGGGACTTTCAGGCGCGGACGGCGAGCGAGCCGTCGGCATTATGAGCGAATTCGGGGACGAGGCGGCCAAGCTGGGCCAAAGCGAGGCGGATATTGCCGGCGCGGGCGGAGGTGGCGATGTCCTCGATGGCGCGGCCGATGATGGCGGGGTCGGCGGTGCGGGGGGCGGCGGTCAACAGGCCGGGCACACCGGTGGGGATGGTCGGTTCGCGGCCGTGAAACAGTTCCTCGAACAGTTTCTCGCCGGGGCGCAGCCCGGTGAAGCGGATTTCGACATCGTCGTCCGGCCGCAGCCCGGCGAGGCGGATCATCTGCCGGGCGAGATCGACGATTTTCACCGGCTCGCCCATGTCGAGCACGAAAATGCCGCCCTGGCG
>CAIRTN010000472.1 GCA_903881515.1 uncultured Rhodospirillales bacterium
AAAGCCGACGGACTGACCGAAGGCGGTGTGGTAGATTTCTTCATGGCGTTGCTCCCTTCGAGGATTCGACACCCCGAGCCTACCGGCTCAAGGCGAGCAACGCCGCTCTCCCTTTTTCAACATTCTCCGGGACATCCCCGTTCTGCACCGTGATCACATGCGGCGCACGAGACATCCCGGCCAGGGGCGTCGCGTTGCGGCCGTCCACCGCCAGAAGTCTGGTGCGGCACAGGTCGACCGCCAGGTGATCCTCGCGCGTTGCGTCCTCATAGAGGATCTGCACGTCGAACAGGCAGTCCCGCGTCCGGCCCAGCTTGATCCGGCTCGAGGCGCCCACCGCCAGAGTCGAATCCTCAAGCCGGTCGGTGCCCCAGGTGTCGGCGGACTTCGCGGAGATATAGATCTCGTTGATCGCCCGATCGCTGCGATTGCTGATGGTCAGTTCCCGCTCGCCCATCGGCCCCTGTTCGGGCCGCGAGGGTTCGGCGTGCAGCGGCAGCGCGATCAGCAAGCATGCCAACGCGGCGATCAGCTGTCCGGCCGGGATGAAAAGGGTTCGCATAATGACCAATCCAGTCATGCGCCCCGCGACGCGGCCATGGCAACTCACGAATGTTTGTATCCCGCGGCGGGCATGTCAGAATATGGGGATGGAAAATCCGAAAGAAACCCCCGCAGACCCCAAGCCGGCCGAGGTCAAACCGACCCCGCCCGCGCTGCCGAAGGAGATCGGCGGGCCGCCAGGCCCCGAGCCGACCCGCTATGGCGACTGGGCCTATAAGGGCCGCGTCACCGACTTCTAGCCGCGACGCGCCCGGGCGGCGCGCAGCGTATTGTCAAGCAGGCAGGCGATGGTCATTGGCCCGACACCGCCGGGCACAGGCGTCAGCACGCTGGCGACCTGTTCGGCTTCGGCGAAGTTGACGTCGCCGACCAGCCGGCCGTCGGCCAGGCGGTTGATGCCTACATCGATCACCACCGCGCCGGGCGCCAGCCAGTCGCCGCGCACCATCTCGGGCCGGCCGACACCGGCGATCACGATATCCGCCCGCCGGCATTCTGCCGGCAGGTCGCGGGTGCGGGAGTGCGCCAGGGTCACGGTGGCGTCCGCCATCGTCAGCAGGGCGGCCATCGGACGGCCGACCAGCACAGAGCGGCCAAGCACGATCGCGCGTGCGCCGCTGAGCGGCTGCCCAGCCAGCAGCCGCATCACCCCGGCCGGGGTGCAGGCCACCAATCCAGGCCGGCCGGCTGCCAGCAGGCCGGCATTGGTGGGTGTCAGGCCGTCGACATCCTTGGCCGGGTCGATCGCGTCCAGGATCGCCTCGGTGCGGATCTGCTTCGGCAGCGGCATCTGCACCAGGATGCCATCGACCGCGGGATCGGCGTTCAGGCGATGCACCAGGGCCAGCAGGTCCGATTCGCTGGTTTCGGCTGGCAGGCGGTGCGTTTGCGCGGCGATGCCGGCGGCGTGGGCGGCGCGGTCCTTGCTGCGGACGTAGACCGCGCTGGCAGGGTCGTCGCCGACCAGAACGACGGCGAGGCCGGGGGTGTAGCTGAGCGTGGCGGCGCTGGCGGCCACTTCGGCGCGGAGCGCGGCGGCGACGGCTTTGCCGTCGATCAGGGTGGCGGACATAGGGCCTCCAGTTTTTGCGCGATCGCATCGGGGGGGACGTCGATCTGGATGGTTTTTTGCCGGCTGGTTTTGCCGTGCGTCACATTCACCGCGCCGGCGGGCAAGCCGAGGGCGCGGGCGAGGATGTCGCACACCGCCTTGTTCGCACGGCCGTCCTCGGCCGGTTCGGCGACGCCGATGCGCAGGCGTTCGCCTTCCACATCCGGCGCCAGACCCTGCACGCCGGGGCGGCGGGATTTCGGTTGCACCTTGACCGATAGCAGAACCATCCCGGCGCCGGGGCGCCAGAATGACATCAGAGCAGCAGGCCTTGGATGTTGCCGTAGACGATCGCGGCGTAGATCCGTGTCAGCAGCATCTGCGCGATGTAGATCGCGAAGATCAGCACCAGCGGCGACAGGTCGAGGTTGCCGAAATTCGGCATGTAGTTGCGTATACGGCGCAGCGCCGGCTCGGTGATGCGGAAGAGGAAATCACCGATGGTCCAGACCAATCGGTTGCGAGTGTCGAGCACGCCGAAGGAGACCAGCATGCTGAACACGGCGGCAAGGATCACCGCCCAGCGGTAGAGGCTGAGAACTTCGTCGGCGATGGTATAAAGAATGGTGATCACGAAAACCCCCGAAACGCGGCGGGGCGCAAGCTAGCCGCCGGTTTGATGCTGTGCAACGCCAGGCTGCGCGGTATGTGGCTTGACTTGCGGCGGCGGCTTCGCCATCTAGGCGCCCTCGCAGGGTCGGGGCTGTAGCTCAGTTGGGAGAGCGCCTCGTTCGCAATGAGGAGGTCAGGGGTTCGATTCCCCTCAGCTCCACCACTGACCCCGCGATTCACATTCCCGGCATCCGCAATACCCGTCCGGTGGCCTTCGGATTCGCATGCAACTGGCCCAGCGATTGCGGCGAGAGACTGGCCAGCAATTCGGTGCGTTGGGTGATGGCGCCGTAGAGGCGGCGCCAGTTGGTCAGGCAGGCGCGGGGGGCGGCGCGCTGGGCGGCGGGTTCGTAGCCGGTGTTGAGCACGACGATGACATCGGCGTCCGACAGATGCGCCGGCAGGCTGTCCAGCCGTTCGGGGTACGGGAGCCACCAGTTGGGCATCAGGTTTTCCAGCAGCAGGCGGCGGACGATTGGCTGTGTCGGCTGCGGGGGTAGAACCGTAACCGCGGCGGTGCGCAGATGATCCTGTGAGGCGATTGCCAGCAGGTGGGCGGCCAGCACGGCGATGCTTGGGTCTTCCTCGGCGATGAACAGGATCGTGGCGGATGGCGGCATGGTCGCTCCCAAACGAAGGTCACGACCGGATTGTCCCCGAGTTTTGTTAATGAAGAATGAGGTTTGCAACGCTTTCTGCGTAATGTAACGGTCATATAAAGTTCATTTTAGGGAACAGGTATATGAGCCGCTGGGTCTGGACATTGCTTTTCTGGCCATTTTGCGCACTGGCCGCGGATCTGCCGGCGCCTTGGGTGCAGGCGACCGTCACCGGATGGGAGGCGCGATCTGTGGTGGCCGCGGGCGGTTCCTGCCCGGTGGTCTTGGCGAACGGCGTGGTTGTTGCCAACGCGGTCAGGGCAGCGGCCGGGCCGAATTATCCGATCACGGTCTGTGCCGCGGTACTTCCGGACAAGACGACACGGCTGACGGTGGGGGGTGTTTCGGTGCCGCCGCCGCCGGCGCGGGTCAACCGGATTGTTATCGTCGGTGATACCGGCTGCCGGTTGAAGGGCGAGCTTATCCAGGATTGCAACGACACCGCGGCCTGGCCGTGGGAACGCGTATCCCGAGAGGCCGCCGCCCAGCACCCGGATCTGGTGATCCATGTTGGCGACTATGAATATCGGGAGACTCCGTGCCCGGCGAACAGCCCGGGATGTGCGGCGAGTCCGGCCGGAGATAACTGGGAGGTCTGGCGGCTGGATGTGATGGCGCCGGCGGCTTCGCTGCTGGCGGCTGCGCCGTGGATCGTGGTGCGTGGCAATCATGAGATGTGCGACCGTGGCGGCAATGGCTGGTTTCGGTTGCTCGATCCCAATGCCTATGCCGGGTGCGTGGATTATACCCCGCCTTACCGGGCGAAGGTGCCGGGGATGAAGTTGCTGGTGATGGATACCGCGGTGTCCAACGATCGGCGGCTGGATTTGAAGCAGGCGGCGGTCTACCGCGAGCAGTTCAAGAGCGCGGTGGTGGGGTTGCCGAAGGGCACGTGGCTGGTCGATCACCATCCGATTTGGGCGGTGTCGGAGGGGGCGCGCGTGCCGAAGGGATCGACGACCAGTCCGACGTTGCAGAAAGCCTTTGAGGGTCTGATGCCGGATACGATCGACGCGGTGGTTTCGGGCCATATCCATGATTTCGTGGCGTACGATTTCGGCGGTGTGCGGCCGGCGCAGTTGGTTGTGGGCAATGGCGGCGATGCCATCGATGGCATTTCGGAACAGCCTGGGGCGGACACGTTGATCGATGGCCTGGCGCCGAAGCGCTCGTTCATCACGACCGCCTTTGGCTTTGTGGTGCTGGATCGCGATGGCGCCGGGTGGAACGGGGTGGTGCATGGGTTGGATGGCGCGATCATGGCCCGATGCAAACTGGCGGGACGGAGCCTGGGGTGCAGGTAGGCTAGTGGCGGGCGGCGAGGATGTCGGTGAGGACTTCCTCGAAGCCGTTGATCATGATCTGGGCGCCGATGCAGAGCAGCAGGAAGGCGGATAGCCGGGCGATGGTGCGCCGGGCGGAGGCGCCGACGTAGCCGCCGATGCGGTCGGCGGAGCGATAGGCAATCCAGACGATGACGGCGATGGCGGCCGCCGCGGTGGAGACGCCGAGGAAGAACCAGAGCACCTCGGGGGCCATCTGCGGGCGGCCGGCACCGAGGGCGACGCAGACCGAGATGGTGCCGGGGCCGGTGGTGAAGGGCAGGGTCAGCGGGAAGAAAGCGACATCCTCGACCCGGCCGATCGAGGTGCCGGCCTGTTCGGTTTTGCGGGCCTCCTGACGCTCCGGGGCGCTCAGCAGGTCCCACGCACGCAGGGCCACCACGGCACCGCCGGCGAGGCGCAGGGCTGCGAGCGAGATGCCGAAGAAGTTCAGCACGTAGGCACCGCCCCAGAGCGAGGCGAGCATCACCAGCAGCGAGTAGAAGCCGACGCGGTTGGCAATCCGCAGCCGGTCATCCGTGCTGAAACCGCCGGCGGCCTCGTTGAAGATGAAGGCCGCCCCCGGCGGGTTGACGATGGAGAACAGCGCGGGGAAGGCCAGCAGGAAAGCGGCGAGGGCTGTGTTCACCCGCGGGGCAACTCCTGTTCGACGAGGGCGGACCAGTAGCTGGCGCCCAGCGGCAGGATTTCGTCGTTGAAGTCGTAGCGGGGGTGGTGGACCCCAACCGCGCCCTTGTCGCCGTTGGCCTGGCCGAAGCGGACGAAGCAGCCGGGGACAACCTGGGCCATGTAGGAGAAATCCTCGCCGCCCATGCCCGGGGGGCGGCTGCGGATGACCTTGTCGGCACCGAACAGGGCGGCGCCGGCCAAAGCGGCGCGTTCGGAGGCGGCCTCGTCGTTGATCACCGAGGGGTAGCCGCGCTTGTAGTCGATCTCGGCATGGGCCTCGTTGGCGGCACAGGTGGCGTGGACCACCAGGGGGATCAGGCGTTCGATCTCGTCGCGGACATGCGGCTTCAGGGTGCGCACGGTGCCGGAGAGCATCGCGGAGTCGGGGATGACGTTGTGGGCGCTGCCGGCGTGGAACTGGGTGATGGAGAGCACGGCGCTGTCCAGCGGGTCAGTGCGGCGGGCGACGACGGATTGCAGGGCGAGCACGACCTGGCTGCCGATGATCACCGGGTCGATGGCTTTGTGCGGGCGGGCGGCGTGGCCGCCTTTGCCGGAGATGGTGATGATGAAGCGGTCGGAGGCGGCGGACTGCGGGCCGGCGACTGAGGTCATGGTGCCGACGGGCAATGAGGTGTCGTTATGGGCGCCGAACACCATGTCACACGGGAAGCGGGTGAACAGGCCCTGTTCGACCATCAGGCGGCCGCCGCCGGCGTTTTCCTCGGCGGGCTGGAAGATGAAGTGCACGGTGCCGTCGAAGTTACGGGTTTCGGCGAGGTAGCGGGCGGCACCGAGCAGCATGGTGGTGTGGCCGTCGTGACCGCAGGCGTGCATGCGGCCGGGGTTCTGCGATTTGTGGGCGAAGTCGTTGAGTTCTTCCATCGGCAGGGCGTCCATATCGGCGCGGATGCCGATGGCGCGGGGCGAGGTACCGTTGCGGAGCGTGCCGACGACGCCGGTGCCGGCGATGCCGGTGGTGACCTCGATGCCCCAGGAGGCGAGTTTCTCGGCGACGATCGCGGAAGTGCGGTGTTCCTCAAGCCCCAGTTCGGGGTGCATGTGGATGTCCTGCCGCCATTCGGTGAGGTCGTCGGCGAAATCGGCGATGCGGTTGATGACGGGCATGGTGGGGCTCCCTGAGCTTTGGTTCAGTATTGCCAAGCCTGCGGCGCAAGGCCAGGAGGGAGGCTAAATATTGCATTATCGCAACAAAAACGACGCATGTCTCCCAGGGCGCTCAGCAGCCCGATTTTTCGTCGTCGGAGTGGGGGCGGGGGGCCGGGGTGGCGCAGGCGCGGCGGTGCCGCGGGAGGGTGCGGTCGCACGGGGGGCGGTTGCGGGGCGCGCGGCTGTGCTGGCGCCGCGATGGCGCGGCGCGGTTGGCGCGCGCGGCTTGCCCGCGGCGTACGGTTCGCCCGAGCGGTATGGGAGCGTGGCATTTGGACGGAGGGGGCGGGCGGGGACGCCGGGATCGGCGCGGGTTGCGGCGGGAGGGTGCCGTCGCGCCAGGCGGTGAACAGCTGGTCCAGGGCGATGGTGAGGCGGCGGATCTGCAGCCACAGCAGAATCTGGGCGCAGGTACCCCACATGGGTTCGGCGATAGTACCTTTCAGTTCGGTGAGTAGGCGTCCAAATGGGTTCATGGACACGTTATATAATGTCGTTAGAATTTGTGCAAGGAAAAAATACGCAGTGAGCGCATTTTTTTCCCGGTCAGGTTTTGGCGATGTTCCAGGGCAGGACGGCGGGGCCGTGCAGCAGGCCCTTGATGTTGCTGCGGTAGGCGGTGCGGACGGGGTATTGGCCGAGGGGGACGAAGGGGAC
Organism: uncultured Rhodospirillales bacterium; assembly: GCA_903881515.1. Taxonomy (GTDB): domain Bacteria; phylum Pseudomonadota; class Alphaproteobacteria; order Acetobacterales; family Acetobacteraceae; genus CAIRTN01. The sequence continues at coordinate 6,786 of CAIRTN010000472.1, forward strand.
GGTGCGGAAGGCGATCTGTTCGATCATGCCGGCGAGGCGGGTGCGGTCGGCCTCGGTGCCGGATTGCAGCCATTCGGAGGCGAGGCGTTCGATCTCGGGGTTCTCGTACCAGCCGAAATAGCCGCGCTTGCCGAGGCCGCGGACCAGGAAGTTGACGGCGGGGTTGAGCACGCCGGGGCTGTTGACGCCGGAGATGAAGATCGACCAGCCGCCCTGTTCCACCGGTTCCATCTTGGCGCGGCGCTGGGTGATGGTGCCCCAGTCGGACGAGACGAGATCGACATTCATGCCGAGGCGCTTGAGCAGGTCAGCGGTGATGGCGGCGTAGTCGCCGTAGGGGGGGAGGTCGGAGGGTTGCAGGATGACGACGCGTTCGCCGGCGTAGCCGCCGTCGCGCAGCAGTTGTTTTGCCGCCGTGAGGTCGGCGCGCATGGCGTCGGCGCCGGCGGAAGTTCCGTAGGGGGTGCCGCAGGGGAACATCGATTTGCAGAGGAAAGTGCCGTCGAGACTGTCACCGGCGACGACGCGGACGTAATCCTCCTGATTGACGGCCATCAGCACGGCGCGGCGGATGGCTTCGTTGTCGAAGGGCTTCTGCAGGGCGTTGAAGCGGATGAAGCCGGTCCAGCCGGTGGGGTCGATGGTGTCGAGGGTGATGTCCTTGCGGGTTTTCAGCAGGGATTGCAGGTCCCCCGGGACGGCCTCGATCCAGTCGACCTCGCCTTGTTGCAGGGCGGCGACGGAGGTGGCGCGGTCAGGGATGACGTGCCATTCCAGGCGATCGACGCGGGCGATCTTGCCGCCGGCGGTCCATTCGGGGGCCTCGCTGCGCGGGAGGTATTCGCGGAATTTCTCGTACACCACGCGGCTGCCGGTGACGTATTCCGACGCCTTGAAGCGGAACGGGCCGGAGCCGATCATTTCGGCGACCTGCTTGGACGGGTCGGTCTTCGCCAGGTGCTCGGGCATGATGAAGGGCGGGAAGGCGGAGTTGCCGAGCATGTAGGCGAGCGTCGGCAAGGGCTGTTTCAGCGCGACCTTGATGGTGCGGTCGTCGGCAGCGGACCAGGATTCGACGAAGGCGCCGAGGACCTGGCCGGTGGATTGGCGGGCGGCCCAGCGGGTGAGGCTGGTGGCGGCATCGATGGCGCGGACGGGTTCGCCGTTATGGAAGCGCAGGCCTTCGCGCAGACGGATCTGCCAGGTACGGCCGTCGGGCGAGACGTCGTAGCTCTCGGCCATTTGCAGGGTGGGGGATTGCTTGGCGTCGGCGGCGAAGGGGGCGTCGAACACCGTGTAGCCGTGGCAGAGGCTGACATAGGCGGTGGACCAGATCGGGTCGAGCAGCGTCAGGTTGGAGTTGGGCACGAAGCGCAGGGTGGTGGTGGGCTGGGCCAGGGCCGGGCGGGCGGCGAGGGCGGCGGCGCTGGCGAGGAAGGCGCGGCGGTGCATGGCTTGGCTCCTGACGATGGTCGGGAGGGTAGCTTGGGGTTTGGGGAGGTGGATAGTGGGCGGTTAGGGGAGCTATTTCGCGTGCACGCCGAGCGGGGGCAGTTCGGGGACGTCGGCCCGGATGATAGGCAGAGTCAGGGCGCCTAGCGCGAGGACGACCCAGGTGAAGGCAAGGAGGATGAGGAAGGATTGCTGCCGCCAGATGCTGGCGACGGCCACCTTGGTGTGGGTCAAGTAGGTTCTCGGCCAGTGATCGAGGGCAGGAAAGCCGGCTTCGATCTTAGCCAGGCTGACACGGAATTCGTCATGCCAAGCCCAGGCGCGGTCCAACGTTTCGCGGCCCCAGATGCAGAACAGGCAGCCAATAACCGCGACGCCGACGAGGCAGAGTCGGGTAAACTGCTGCGGGAATCCCGCCGAGGACATGATGAAGGCGAAGGCGGCAAAGAGGGCGAAATTGCCACTCATGAACAGTT
>CAIRTN010000473.1 GCA_903881515.1 uncultured Rhodospirillales bacterium
CTGCGCGATCTGGAGAAGGATCTGGAGCGGGTGGTGTTTGGCCAGGAGCAGGCCATCCATCAACTATCGGCGGCCATGAAGATGAGCCGGGCCGGCCTGCGCGATCCGCAATAGCCGATCGGCTGCTATCTGTTCAGCGGCCCGACCGGCGTCGGCAAAACCGAAGTGGCCCGGCAACTGGCCAGCACGCTGGGCATCGAGCTGATCCGCGTCGACATGTCGGACTACATGGAGCGGCATTCGATCTCGCGGCTGATCGGCGCGCCGCCGGGCTATGTCGGCTTCGACCAAGGCGGCATGCTGACCGACGCGATCGACCAGCACCCGCATTGCGTTCTGCTGCTGGACGAAATTGAGAAGGCGCACCAGGACCTCTACAACATCCTGTTGCAGGTGATGGACCACGGCAAGCTGACCGACCACAACGGCAAGGTGGTGGATTTCCGCAACGTCATCCTGATCATGACGACGAATGCGGGTGCCGCCGACCTGGCGAAGGAAGCGATCGGCTTCGGGCGGATGGCGCGCGATGGCGAGGATGCCGACGCGATCAAGCGCATGTTCACCCCGGAATTCCGCAATCGTTTGGATGCGGTGATCGCCTTCGCCAACCTGACACAGGAGATCGTGGCCCAGGTGGTCGAGAAGTTCGTCATGCAGCTCGAGGCCCAGTTGGCCGACCGCAACGTGACGATCGAACTGTCCTCGGCGGCGAAGGAATGGCTGGCCGAGCGCGGTTTCGACAGGCTGTATGGCGCGCGGCCGCTGGCCCGCGTTATCCAGGAGTACATCAAGAAGCCGCTGGCCGAGGAATTGCTGTTCGGCAAACTGGTGAAGGGTGGCTCGGTGAAGGTCACGCTGCGCGACGGCAAGCTGGAGTTCGACATCCACGAGGCGGCGTTGCCCGCGTTGCCGAAGCCGGAAGGCGATGGCGATGAGGGGCCGACGGAAAAGACGCCGGAAAGCGTGCAGTAAGAGACGGTCGCGGAGGCGATCTAGAAAATCGCCCCCGCGACGTGCCACAGCACGCCGGACGGGTCGAACAGAAACCCGACTTTCATCCCCCAGGACTGGATCGCCGGCGGGCGTGGTTCGCGAACGCCGAACGCGCTGACCAACGCGGGCGCATCTACCCGGGCCCACCAGTCTTCCGCATTGCGCACCATCAACTGCACCATGCAGTTCTCGGCGAACTCGCGGACATAGTAGTTCTGCAGCAGGAAGCTGAAACTCTCCTGCTTCAGGATGGCGAGATCTGGCGTGTCCAGCGTGATTGCGAAGCCAAGCGCCTGATAGAAGCGCTTCGACGCCGCAAAATCCTGCGCCGGGATGAACGGCCGCAGGCTGAGGACCTGCTCCACGCTATTGCATGTCCACTTCGATGCCGCGGCCGGCGGCCTGGGCACGCTCCAGGATCAGATGCGCCGCCGCAAGGTCCTGCGCGGCGATGCCGAGCGAGCGGTAGAAAGTGATTTCCTCGCCGTTCTGCCGGCCAGGTGCCGTTCCATTCAGCACCGCGCCAAGTTCAATGGCATGGAAGTTCGCCCCGACCAGCCCCTTCGCCCGCGCCTCGATCACCTCGGCGGCTTGCGCCTCCATTGAGGGGATGTAATCGGTATAGAACCGCACCGCCGGCACCACGTCGGCGGCATATTCCTGCATCACCGGCACGCTGGCGCCCACGGCGTTGATATGCTGGCCCGGCCGCAGCATCGCCGCGGTGATCAGCGGTTCGCGCGCCGGAGTGGCGGAGACCACGATGTCGGCGTCGGCGATCGCCTCGGCAACGCTGCCGGCCTGCGCGACGCCGTGCAGGGCGGCGAACGCAGCCGCCTTGGCGGGGTCGCGTCCCCAAACCACGAAGCGCTCGATCGGCCGCACCGCGCGCATCGCCGCGATATGGCTGGCCGCCTGCTCACCGCAGCCGATCAACGCGACACGGCGGGCACCGGCCGGCGCCAGACAATCGGTGGCCACCGCGGTGGCCGCGGCGGTGCGCAGCGCGGTGATCTCGGCTGCATCCATCACCGCGCGGGGCAGCCCGGTCTCGGAGTCGAACAACAGCACCAGCCCGGTATGCGACGACAGACCCCGTGCGGGGTTGCCGGGAAACAGGCTGAGCACCTTAACGCCATGGCCCGGAAGATCGGCCAACCAGCCGCCCATGATGCCCATCCGGTCCGCCCCTGGCAGGCGGACCATGCTGCGCAGCGGCAATTCCGCCCGGCCTTCGGCGGTGGCCCGCAAGGAAGTGGCCATCGCCGGGATCAGCGCGGCAATATCGACAAGGCCGGCGATATCCCGCCCGCTCAGAACCAGCATGTCATTCCTCCAGCAGGGTTTGGCGCATTTCGGCAAGGCGCGCGCGGATTTCCGGCGGCGCCTCGAGCGGCTTGAGTTGCAGGTCTTCCAGCGCCTCGATCATCGCAGACACCACGACCAGGCGAGCAACCCATTTCTGGTCGGCGGGGACGATGAACCAGGGGGCATGCGGCGTCGCGGTCGCGCGGATAGCCTCTTCGTAGGCCTGCATATAATCGTCCCAATGGTGCCGCTCGGTGATATCGGCCGGGGAGAATTTCCAATTCTTGTTGGGGTTGTCCAGCCCCTCGAAAAACCGCCGCTTCTGCTCTTCCAACGAGACGTTGAGATAAAATTTCATCATCACCGTGCCCTGGCGGGCGATGTAGCTTTCCCAGTTGGCGATATCGCGCAGCCGGTGATCCCAGATCTTCTTGCCGCGCAGCCGCTGCGGCAGGCCCTGGCTGTCGAGGAATTCCGGATGCACGCGAACTGCGAGCACTTCCTCGTAATGACTGCGGTTGAAGATGCCGATATGGCCGCGCGGTGGTAGCGCGCGGGAAACGCGCCAGAGAAAATCGTGCGCTTGTTCCTCCGGGCTCGGCGGCTTGAACGCGGTGACCTGCACGCCCTGCGGATTGATGCCGGACATCACGTGCTTGATCGTGCCGTCCTTGCCGGCGGCATCCATCGCCTGGAACACACACAGCAGCGCCCAGGTGGAGTGCGGGTAAAGCAGTTCCTGCAGTTCCGACAGCCGCGCGATGCCCGCCGCGAGCAGCGCATCGCTGTTCTCGCGGGCGACCACTTTGCCGCCGGTGTCGCCGGGGTCGTAATCCTTCAGTCGGAACCCTTTGCCGTCGGTAATCCGGTAGCGTGCGAGCAGGTGACGGATCTGTTTCGGGTTCATGTTCGCCTTATCCGCGACGCTTGATCGCGAGCGGGCCGGATGCCTGGCACGTTGGCATCAATTCCATGCGGTTCACATTCATATGCCGCGGCAGCGCCAAGACCCAGCCGACGGCCTCGGCGATATCCTCCGGGCTCAGCGGCGTGATGCCGGCATAGGGCGCGGCAGCGCGTTCTGCGTCGCCTGCGAAGCGGACCAGGCTGAACTCCGATCCGCCCACCAGCCCCGGCTCCAGATCCGTCACCCGCACCCCGGTGCCAACCAGGTCGGCGCGCAGGTTCAGGCTGAACTGGGTCACGAAGGCCTTCGAAGCGCCGTACACATGCCCGCCGGGATAGGGATAGATCCCCGCGGTGCTCGACAGATTGATCACATGGCCGCGGTCGCGCGCGACCATGCCCGGCAGAAATGCTCGGGTGGTCCGCATGAGGCCGAGCACGTTGGTCGCCACCATTGTTTCCCAATCGGCCGGATCGGCCTTCCAGGCCGGATCGAGGCCCAGTGCCAGCCCGGCATTGTTCACCAGCACGTCGATCTCGCGCCACGCCACCGGCAATGCCTCGGGCAGGGCGATGACCGCATCGGCGTCGGTCACATCCAGGCGGGCCGGCAGCACACGGCCGGGAAACTCGGCGGCAAGCGCCTCCAGGCGGTCGAGCCGCCGCGCGGTGGCGACAACGCGGTAGCCGTCCTTGACCAGCCTGCGGGTAATCGCGGCACCGAACCCGGCCGACGCGCCGGTGACTAGGGCAAGCGGACCGCTGGAAGGGATGATTTCGGGCGACATCGGCAACTCCTGATCAATCGGGCAATTTCAGACGGACGGACACCGGGCAGTGATCGGACAGGCGCTGTTTCCAGGCCGCCCCCTGTTCGCGATAGGTCAGCACGGCAAGGCTGGATGGCTCCATCCAACCCCGCGCGGCGCCGCCGGCGATGAGGTGATCAATAAAGCCGGAGCCGCCCCAGCATGGCGAGGTCTTATTTTCTGTCGCGCGCGAAAGTGGCGCCGTTTGCAGCAGCGCCGGCCAGAACGCATCGCGCCCATCCATCCAGCGGTTGAAATCGCCCACCAGCATGAAAGCCGCGCCCTCGGCCCGGCGCTGCGCGATCCACCCCTGCAGGCCCGGCAACTGCCGGCGCAGATCCTCGCACTGCGATCGCTGTGAGCGGGCAAGCGGGTCCTCGCGGCAGCCGGTCTTCAGGTGAACGTTTAACAGCCGCAAAAGGTTGCCGCCTGACTTCACGGTGATATCCGCCCCCGAGCGCAGCCGGCCTGGCTGCAATTCCAACGCCGTCAGGTCGGGATTGGCGGTGAAGGCCAGGCCACGGCGGATGGCGAAGCCAGTCCGCTGCACCACATGGTCGGCGGTGAAGTGCAGGACATATCGCTCCGGCGGGAATACCTGGGATGCAATTGCCGGGCCGTCCACCTCCTGCAAGGCGATCACGTCGGCGTCCAGAAACATTGCGTAACGACGTAGAATAGCTAC
>CAIRTN010000474.1 GCA_903881515.1 uncultured Rhodospirillales bacterium
CGTCCTTGTGCTCGATCTCGATTTCGGTCAGCCCGGCATCGGACAGGATGTCCGCCAGAGCCTTGACCAGTGCGGGATCGACCGGTTGGTTGGTCATGCGCCTTCCTCCAGAATGTTGGCGAGCGCCTGCAAGGCGAGCGCGTAGCCATATATGCCGAGGCCGGAAATCGACCCGACGACAGCCTTGGCGACGAGAGAGTTGTGCCGGAACTCCTCGCGCTTCTGCATGTTGGTGATATGAACCTCGATGGTCGGCACTTCGCAGGCCAGCAGCGCGTCCAGCAACGCGACCGAGGTCATGGTATAGCCGCCGGCATTGATCACGATGCCTTGCGACCGGCCACGGGTCTCCTGCACCCAGGACACCAGTTCGCCCTCCCCGTTGGTCTGGCGGAAGTCGATTGCCAGGCCCAGCCGGTCGGCAGTGTCGGCGCACAGAGCCTCGACATCGTCCAGCGTTGCATCGCCGTAGATATGCGGCTGACGCAAGCCAAGCATGTTCAGGTTGGGGCCGTTGAGGACGGTGATGAGCGGAAGGTCCGGCATGGCGGCGGGCGTAGCACGCGGGGGCGCGTTGCTTCAATGCAGGTGCGCACGGGGTTGCTTGCCGCGGGCCGGGGGCGTCCCCATACTGATTCGCATGGATGCGTCGACAATCACCCTGAACGGTGAGGCCCGGGCCTTGCCGCAGCCGATCACCGTACGCGCGCTGCTGGTGCAGATCGGGCTGGATACGCGCAAGGTGGCGGTCGAACGTAACGAGGAAATCGTGCCGCGCTCGGCCTATGACACGACCTGGCTGGCGGCGGGCGACGCGCTCGAAATCGTGCACTTCATCGGGGGAGGCTGATCATGGACGGCAGCATCGCGACGGAGGCCGAGGATTTCTGGACGGTGGCGGGCCGACGGCTGACCTCGCGCCTGGTGGTCGGCACCGGCAAGTACAAGGACCTCGAAGAGACCGCGGCGGCGATCGAGGCTTCGGGCGCCGAGATGGTGACGGTTGCGGTGCGGCGGGTGAACCTGTCGGACCCCAAGGCGCCGATGCTGCAGGACTATGTTGATCCGAAGAAATACATTTATCTGCCGAACACCGCCGGCTGTTTCACCGCCAAGGACGCGGTGCGCACCCTGCGTCTGGCGCGCGAGGCCGGCGGCTGGAACCTGGTGAAGCTGGAAGTGCTGGGCCCGCCACCGCATCTGTATCCCGACATGGTGGCGACGCTGGAAGCGGCGGAAGCGCTGCTCAAGGACGGGTTCGAGGTGATGGTTTACTGCTCGGACGATCCGATCATGGCCAAGCGCCTGGAAAACATGGGCTGCGTGGCGATCATGCCGCTGGGTGCGCCGATCGGCTCGGGGCTGGGCATCCAGAATCCGGCGATGATCTCAATGCTGATCCAACAGACCGAGGTGCCGCTGCTGGTCGATGCCGGCGTCGGCACGGCTTCGGATGCCGCGGTGGCGATGGAGCTGGGCTGCACCGCGGTGCTGATGAACTCGGCGATCGCGCATGCGACCGACCCGATCAGGATGGCGAAGGCGATGAAGGCGGCGGTGCAGGCGGGCCGGCTGGCGTTCCTGGCGGGGCGGATGCCGCGGCGGATGGGGGCCGATCCGTCGAGCCCGCTGACCGGGCTAATTCGCTGAGCAGCACGGCGTTGAATTCGGCGCCCACCAGGGTGGCGAAGGACGAGACCCAGAGCCAAAGCAACAGTGCCGCCGGGGTGGCCAGCGGGCCGTAATGCGCGCCCAGCCGGATCACCGATTCGGCGATCCAGGTAAACCCGCTGGACGCGGCCAGCCATAGCACCGTGCCGCCGAGCGCGCCGGGCAGCACCAGCTTGGGGCGGCGCGCGGGGCCGAAGGTGAACAGCCCGCCGATCAACGTGGAGACGAACAGCAGCAGGATCGCCATCGACAATATGTTGACCAGCGAGACCGTGGCGCTGGGCAGTCCGATATAGGCGACCGCGGCCGGCAGGCCGACCAGCAGGGCGAGCGCGATCACGCCGGCCAGCATCGCTGCCAGGGTCAGCGCCAGCCCGATGGCCTGAAACCGAACAACGCCGCGGGTTTCTGGCAATCCTGCGGCGAGGTTGAGCGCCGACAGCATCGCTGTGGTGCCGGAGGAAGCACTCCACAACGTCGCCAGGATGCTGGCGACCAGCCCGAGGCCCAGGCGGTCGCGCGGTTGCTGCACCAGGATATCGATCTGCGTGGCGATGAGTTGCCAGGCCTCGACCGGCAGCAGGTCACGCAGCAGGCCTAGCTGAGCGACGGCCCGTGACGGGTTCAGGAACAGGCCGTACAGCGACACCAGGGTCGCCAGAGCCGGGAACAGCGCCAGCGTGCCGTAGAACGCGCAGCCGGCGGCCACCAGGGCCGTCTGATGGCGGCTCAAGCGTCTGAGCAGCATCCGGAAAGCA
>CAIRTN010000475.1 GCA_903881515.1 uncultured Rhodospirillales bacterium
CGACGTGCGAACCACAATCGACACCGCCAGGCTCAAGGGCGCGAACCCCTTCGACGTCATCGTCGCCACGCTGGCCTGACAATCGCCCGGCGCGCCCCAGCGCGGAAAATCACGCTTCAAAATGGGGGTGGGTAATTACGTCCGATCCAGCTTTTCGGCCCGCGCGATATCGCTGACCGAGGCGTAGCGCCCATCCTCCAACAAACGCCGCCACCGGAACGCCCGCGCCAGCGCCTTCAGCAGTGCCGGGTCCGCGGTCGTGGTGGCCTGTCGCGGTGCGCCAGGCACGACCACCCCGTCGGGCGAGATCACCACCTTCCGCCCACCCCGCTGGCGGATGATGAGCGGCACCCGGACAGTGATGCTCGTTGCCGCGGTCACGCTGCCACCGCCAGGTCGGCGCCGACGCCCAGGTCGCGGACTAGGCTGGCCAGTCCCTCAACCCGCAACTGGATGTCAGCGCCGGTTGGTCCGACTGTCACGCATTCAACCAGCAGATGCACAATGCGCGCCTGCTCAGCGGGGAACAATTCGTCCCACATCGGCCCCAATCGCTCCAGTGCCTCCCGCACCTCGTCCTCGGTGAGATCGACGAACCGGTCGAGATCGTTTTCCCCCGCGAACGCCGCACCCGCGACCCTGTCACCAATCTCGGCGTGATCGCCGCGATGGTGTCGGACCTAGTCGCCGCCGCGATCGGGCGAGGGGCGATGCCGCTGGTGCTGGAAGGCAACTGCACCCAGGCAGTCGGGCCCACGGGCGGCGTGGCGCGGGCCTGTGGCAGCGCGGGGATCGTCTGGTACGACGCGCATGGGGACATGCACACGCTGCACACGACCTCGACCGGCCTGCTCGGGGGCATGCCTTATGCGGTCTGCCTTGGCTGGGAGTTCGCCGACTGGCGCGAAGCGGCCGGATTGTTGAAGCCGGTCAGCGCGTCGGCAGCCGCTTTGCTCGGCGCGTCCGATCTGGATGTCGAAGAGGAAGCCGCGCTCAGCGCGCATCGGATCGCCCGGCTGGACGCATCGGCGATGGGTGCAGACGCCGCGGCGCGCACCGCTTCATTGCTCGCGCCGTGTGCCGCCGCCGCACCTGGCTGGTATATGCATATCGACCTCGACGTCGCCGGCCCCGATGAACTGCCCGGCGCGCTGACCCCGGCCCCGCACTGGCCAACCCGTACCGCGCTCGTCGCCTCGGTCACGGCCGCCGCACGGGCCGTGCCGCTGCGCTGCCTTGGCATCGCGGCGTACGACCCGTCCGGGGACCCTGAGCGGCGCGGCGCCCGCCTCGCCGCCGACCTGGCAATTGCCGCGTTGTCGGTGGCGTGACGGGTCCGGCCGGCCTTAGCCTGCCTTGGATTTGAGCGCCGACAGTTCCGCCTGCGCACCCGCGATCATACAGGACAGGTCGGAGGTCAGCATCACCATGTCGAAGCCGCGCTTCACCGCACCCGCGGCAAATTCGGCGCCGGCGCAATGCATAACGCATTTGATGCCGTGCCGGTGCGCCGTCTCGCGAATTCGGTCGCAGGTGGCGATATGCAGCGGATCGGGATTGTCGCCGCGCGGGGTCAGCCCCAGCGCAAACGAAAGATCGGCCGGGCCGATATAAACCGCGTCCAGTCCCGGCGTGGCGCAGATGGCGTCGAGGTTGGCCAGGCCCTCCTTGGTTTCGATCATCGCCATGATGACGATCTCGTCGTTGGCGTGGGCCACGTAATCCGCTCCGCCGTAATGCACGGCGCGGACGGGGCCGGACGAGCGCATCCCCACCGGCGGATAGCGGCATGCGGCCACCGCGAGCGCGGCTTCCTCGGCCGTATTCACCAGCGGCACGATGATGCCATAGGCGCCAAGATCCAGCGCCTTCATGATCGCGGCCGGCTCGTTCCACGCGACGCGCACGACCGGAACCGTGTCGGTCTGCGAGATCGCCTGCAGCATCGGCGCGACGTCCTTCATTTCGGAGAACCCGTGCTGCAGGTCCACGCACAGGGCATCAAAGCCTTGACGCGCCATAATTTCGGCCGTGAACCCATGCGACACGGACAGCCAGCCAAGGGTCACGTACTGCCCGGCCTGCCACATCTGTTTGATCTTGTTAGAGCGCATTCTCGCACCTCAGGTGATGTTCGCTGATCCCGTAAACGGATCAGATCTGCGCAATCTCGAATGCGCCGTGCCAATTGTAAATCGACGCTCCGGCAGGTCCCCTGCGTGCGCTGGTTCTGGGGGCCAGGTGGCAAAAGGGCAATTGCTGCTCCCGTCGGCCGCCGTCGCTTGAGCCTGCCGCCGCATCGGTTCAAGCTCCCGGCAAAACAGGAGGCAGCGATCATGGGCGTGCTCGACGGCAAGGTGGCGATTGTGACCGGGGCAACCAGCGGTATCGGTGCCCGCACGGCCGAACTCTTTGCCGAGGAGGGAGCCACCGTCGTGCTGGCCGGCCGGCGCGCCGATGTCGGGCATGACCTTGCCGCGCGGATCGGCCCAGCCGCCAGCTTCGTGCAGACCGACGTTGCCGACGCCGAGCAGGTTCGCACCCTGATCGAGGGCACGGCCGCCCGCTTCGGGCGGCTGGACGTGCTGTTCAACAATGCCGGCACCGGGATTCCTCACCGCAGCATCGTCGATCTTGATATCGGCGAATACGACGCGCTGATGGCGCTTTTGGTGCGCAGCGTTGCCGTCGGCATGAAATATGCCGCGCCGTTCATGATCCGGCAGCGCTCGGGCAGCATCATCAACACCGGCAGCGTGGCTGCGTTCCGCGCTGGCGCTGGCTCGCAGACCTACTGTGCCGCCAAGGCCGCAGTGGTGCATTTCTCCAAGGTTGTCGCGGCCGAGCTTGGCGAATACGGCGTGCGGGTCAACAGCCTCTCGCCTGGCGCCATCGTCACCGGGATTTTCGGCAAGGGCATCGGCATCGACGCCGATGTCGCCGACAGCCAGACCGAGTTGCTGACCGGTCGCTTCGCCGCGACGCAGCCGATTCCGCGCGCCGGCATGCCCGACGATATCGCCCGCGGCGCGCTGTATCTGGCCAGCGACGCGTCGAGCTTCGTCAACGGCATCGATCTGCTGATCGATGGCGGCATGATCACCGGCACCCGGTTTTCACAGTCGACGGCCGGACGCGGCGAAATCCAGAAGGCGCTGCGCGAGGATGCCGCAACGCGCTAAGCCGCCGTGATCCTCCGCACCCTGCTTCCGCGCAGCATCGCCGGTCTGCCGCCGCGCCAGGGGGTGGCGTTTCTCAGCCTGTTCTTTTTCCCCGCCACCGCGCAGGCAATCCTGCTGACCGTGCTGCCGCTGGGTGCCCTGCACCTGCTGGGAACCGCGCGGGCGGTGACCGTGCTCTATGCGTTGACCGGGCTGGCCGCGGCGGCTGGCCGGTTCAGCATTCCCTTCCTCGTCCGCCGGCTGGGCCGCCGGCGGGTGTTTGCGCTGGGCACGCTCGCACTGGCAGCCGGCAGCCTGCTGTTTGCGCTCGATGTGCTGGCCGCCTTCGCGGCGGGGCTGGTGCTGAACACGGTGGCCATTGCCTGCCTGGACATCGTCAGTCAGCTCTATCTGCTGGAGCACGTGCCGCGCCAGGCGCTGCGGAAGTTCGAGCCCACGCGGATATTCTCCGCCGCCATGCCGTGGACCTTCGGGCCCTGGCTCGGCGTAATTACCCACCCCCATTTTGAAGCGTGATTTTCCGCGCTGGGGCGCGCCGGGCGATTGTCAGGCCAGCGTGGCGACGATGACGTCGAAGGGGTTCGCGCCCTTGAGCCTGGCGGTGTCGATTGTGGTTCGCACGTC
>CAIRTN010000476.1 GCA_903881515.1 uncultured Rhodospirillales bacterium
AGGAGAAGCGGGCGCCTCGGTTCAAGGGGCGGTCGTTCGGGGAAGGGGAGGCGAGGCCGGGGCGTATACGGCTGGCTGGCCTTGGCGGCGCGATCTTATTAGCCGTCCCCCTCGGCATCCCGCAGCAATAAATCGAAATCCTGCCCACCATAGAACACGCCATGTATGGCGACGGCTTCGCTTGCGGCGTCTGCAGAGAAGGCGATCGTCACGCGCTTTGCATAGCCAATGGTGCGCAATTTCGGGCGAATGTCGTCACGTTTGTTGCCACGAACCGGAAAGGTTGCAAGCTGGTGACATGCGGCGATGATCTTGCCGATGAAGGACTCTGCGCGCGATTCCCCGCTTTGATCGGCGACATAGGCAAATAGCTCGGCAAGCTGGCGCTCCGCGCGGGGCGTGAAGACGACGGCGTAGCGCTTCAAGGGTTCAGGGCTTCGCCAGACGTTCCCGATAGGAGGCGCGCAACCGCGCCATAACGTCACCTGCGGGAATCCCGATGGCTGGATCGGCGGCGAATTCGTCGTAGCTCTTGGCGACCTCCTGGCGCAGCCAGGTTTCGAGTGCGGCGTCGCGCGCTTGCAGCGTGCGCAGGCCGTCACGGATCACTTCGCTCTCCGTGGCGTATTCGCCGGAGGCTACTTTCGCCTTGACCATCGCCGCCATGTCGTGAGGCAATGTGATGCTGATCGCTTGCGTGTTGCGCATGGGTGAAACTCCTTGGGAAGAGGAACGTAACTCGACGTGTGATTAAATCATACCGATTTCTGCATATGTTGCATGAGGACATTCCGCTCGACCTATGCGTCTCGCAAATCAGGAATTCTGGGACAACCGTGGATCGTTTGAGGGTGCGCGAAGGAGAGCGGTGCAGTTCCGAAGGGGAACTGCACCCTACGGGTGCTGAGGAGCGCGGTTTTGCTGCGTAAATTTTGATTTATGCATCACCCCGTCGTTGGCTTGGTGCCAACCGCAACGATGAACCCCTCACGGACGCAGAAGTCGGGATTTTCAATGACGCGATCGACGTCCGCCGCCAGTGCACGGAGCCGCATGCGGTCCTCGTCAGCCCAGACAAGTTCAAACGCGTCACTCGCCCAATATTTGAGAGCGCCGTTCCAAAACGCCCGACTTGGCGGGGATAGCGGTGCGCGCCGTTCGATCAGCCAACTTTTCCCCTGTACAGCGGTCAACCCTGCGGCGCGAATGCGGCCGGGAATGGTTTGCGAGTTGAAAACACCAAATATGCCGCGCGTGACGTACAGCGCCTCCCGCGCCGCCTGAAAACGGGCATGGAAGGCGTGATCCAGCGGAAACAACCCGAACAGGGTTGAATCGAATTCCTTGACCGCAAGCTTACCGCCTGGCTTCAGCACACGGTAAAATTCAGCGAAAGCGCGATCGAGTTCCGGTTCGGTCAGATACTGCACGACATTTGCGGTCCAGAGACCGTCGAAGGTGTTATCGGGAAACGGCAGATCGACGAGGCTACCGACCTTCGTCGTCAGTGGCATTGTTGGCTTGGCGGCGGCCAGACTGTCGACCCGGGCGATATTCTCAGGGGCCAGGTCCATGGCGGTGACCCGGCCGTTAGGCCCGACCAGTTCACAGAGCAGCGGCAAGAATGCGCCGCCGCCACAACCGGCGTCGAGAACATGCCATCCGGGCTGCATGCCGACCCAACGCAAACTCTCTTCGTACTAAACCTGTGCGGATCGGTAGTGCCCGTCGAGCCATGCCCCATCGGACAGGTCATGACCGGTGCTCGTTTGCAGGGTATGGCTCATGATGACCCTCGTAGGGTTGATCGAGGTAATTACGGATCGTTCGCTAGAGAAGCCTGACATAAACGAAACGACGCCGGCAACACTCGTTTCACAGCCGCTCGATGCCCAACCCCGGGCCGACCGCTCAACCACCGCACAAGCGACTGTGGGGTCAAGGGGACTGAGTCCCCTTGCGGGGTCCAGGGGCAGCGCCCCTGGCCTTGCATTACCGCTTTTTCGTCCCTTCGCACGATATCCCCGCGCCGGAGGATGACTTAGGCTGGAGGGACATAGTTCGGAGTTCGCATGATTTATCCCCCCTTTACCCGCCGGCCGGGCCTGGCCTGTTTCCTGATTGCGGCCGTGCTGGACGTGGTGATGGCGCTGCGTGATTTGGGCGGGGTGTTGGGCGGGGCGTTCATCAATCCGGACAGCTACATGCGGATCATGCGGCTGGAGGAGAGTCTGCGCAGCGGGTCGGCGGTGCATATGCTGATGCGCGACGGGTCGGGGGCGGGGACCGAGCTGTATTGGACGCATTTCCTGGATGTGGCGCTGCTGCTGCTGTCGGCGCCGTTCATGGTGTTCATGGATCTGCGTGGGGCGCTGCATGCCGGCGGCGTGTTGCTGGGGCCGGTGTCGACGGGGTTGCTGGGCGTGGCGCTGGCGTGGGCGTGTGCACCGTTCAGCGATCCGCGGCAGCGTTGGATGGCGGCGGTGATGGCCGGCGCGTCGGTGCCGATCACGGCGTATGGCGCGGCCGGCGTGGTGCATCATCATATTCCGGTGGCGCTGGCGATTGTGGTGACGCTGGGTTGGGCCTGGCGCGGGATCGCGGGCGGGGCGCGGCCGGGGGCGTGGATGGGGCTGGCGGCGGCGTGCGGGATTCTGCTGACGCCGGAGGCGATGCCGTTTCTGTTGATGGGGTTTGGCGGGCTGGGCGTGGCCTGGATGATGCGGCCGGCGGAGCGGGCGCCGGCGGCGGCGCTGCGGGCGGCGGGGGGCGTGTTTCTGCTGGTCTTGGCGGTGATGCTGGCGATCGATCCGCCGATGGCTGGGTATGGCGCGGCGGTGATCGATCGGCTGTCGGTGGTGTGGGTTGGGCTGGGGGTGGCGTGTCTGGCGATTGCCTTGGCGTTGAGCTGGTGCGACCGGGAGATGCCGCGATCGGGGGCGATGACGTTGCTGGGCGCGGGGGCGGCGGTGGTTTGCCTGGGGCTGTGGCTGGCGGCGTTTCCGGCGGTGGCGAAGGGGCCAGACGGGCTGATGCCGAAGGCGATGGCGGAGGCGTTTTTCGGCGGGATTGCGGAGATGCAGCCGATTTCCTCGCTGAGCGATGCGGTGACGTTTCTGACGCCAGGGGTGTTGGCGCTGGGGGTGGTGGTGCTGCTGGCCTGGCGCGGGCGCAGCGTGCTGGGGTTGTATGCGGCGGTGTGCATCGCAGTCGCGATCGGGCTGGCGCTGGCGCATCTGCGGTTCAGCACCTATCCGGCGCTGATCGGGGCGGCGGTGCTGCCGGTGGCGTTAAGCGCGGCGGGGGGATGGGTGGCGCTGCGGCTGGTGCTGCTGGTGGCGTTCATTTCGGTGCCGCCGGCGGCGGCGGCGATCGGGGCGCAGCATGGCGGGCCGGATGAGCCCGCCCACTGCCCTGTCGCGCCGGTGGCGGCGTTGCTGGCGCCCTATGCCGGCGAGGTGGTGATGGCCGATCCGAACGAGACGCCGGAGCTGTTGTACCATACCGGGGTGATGACAGTCGGCTCGCTGTACCACCGCAATGCGGCGGGGTTCACCCGGCTGCGCGACGCCTGGCGCAGCGCGCCGGATGCCGGCGTGCCGGAGGCAGTGCGGGCGACCGAGGCGCGCCTGATCCTGGTTTGCCCGCGGATGCAGCGCTCGGCACTGGTGCGCGACCTGCCGCGCGGTACGCTGCGCGACGCGCTCGACGCCGGCACGCCGCCTTCGTGGCTGCGGTTGCTGGGGAAGAGTGCGGAGTCGGGGCATTTGCTTTATCTGGTGGTTGGATAAGGCTTGGGCCAGGGCACCGCCCTGGCCGTGCCTTCCTTCCTCACTAGTTATCCCGCCCATCGAATGAGCAACCGAACTGACGGTCGTCGTCGGCGTCACCGCCGGCGCCGAAGCCGGTGAAGCTGGAGGCGGTGATGCGGCTGAGGCCGAGGAAGGTGATCGAGGTTTGATCGGACAGGGTGATGGTGGTGGCGCCGCCGGTGGATTGTTGGGTGGCCAGCGCGGTGCCGAGGCTGGTGGCGCTGTAGCCGGAGAGGCTGACCAGATCGGCTTTGGTGAAGTCGAGGATGGTGATGTGGCCGCCGGCGAGGCCGCGGGTGAATTCGAACAGGTCGTTGCCGCCGCCGCCTGATATGGTGGCGTCGCCGGTGCCGGCGACCAGGGTGTCGGCGCCCATGCCGCCGAGGATCGAGGTATGGCCGCTGCCGGCGGCCAGCAGGTCGCCGCGGGTGCTGAACACGCCGAGCAGGGTTTCGGCGCCGGCGCCGGCGAAGAGGAACTGGCCGCCGGAGCCGCCGGCTTCCAGCAGGTCGCCGTTGCCGCCGCCGAACAGGGTGGCGGCGCCTGAGCCGGCAATGAGGAGGTTGTGACCGTCGGTGCCGCCGTGGAACTCGCTGCTGCCGTCGCCGCCGAGGATGGTGGTGCTGCCGCTGCCGCCGTAGACCGTGGCGGGGCCGGCGCCGCCGACGAACAGCATTTTGCCGCTGCCGCCATAGACGACGTCGCGGGCGGTGTCGGCGGCAGTGATGGTGGAGGCGCCAGCGCCAGCGAGGATGGTGTCCTGTCCGGCGGAGGTGATGGTGTCGCGGCCGGCGCCAAGCATGATGCTGTTGCGTCCACCGCCGGCGGCGATGCTGTCGTTGCCGGAGCCGAGGGCGAGGATGCGGGCGTTGCCGTTGCCGGCGTTGATCGACCAGTCGCCGGTGTCGGCGGCGTCGATATAGACGTTGGTGTTGCCGCCGCCGGCGACGAGGGTGCCAGAGCCGGAGAAGGCGGTGAAGGAAAGGTTGCCGGCGCCGGCGAGGATGGTTTCGTTGAGGTCGCCTGAGCCGAAGACGTTCATCGAGGGCGCGGCGCCGATGAAGGCGCGGTAGCCTGGCGTCAGCATGGCCGCCCCCGCGGTCTGCTGGACGTATTCGCCGTATTTGCCGGCGGGCAGTGGCGGTGGCGGGCCGTCGGCGCTGCTGGCTGGCAGCAAATGGCCAGCGGCGATGCTGGCGCTGATCTGCCCGGAGAGGGTTTTGGCCAGCGCGGCGTTGGCAGACGAGTCGAATTGCAGCGTCACGGCGTGGCCGTGCGCTCCCGTGACTGTCACGGCAACCATATTGGAACTCCCTTAGTGTCGTTGAGGGACGCCCGGGGGTGCGTCCATCGGCGTAACTGCCGATGCACAAAACTTTACATAAAGCGCCATGACAGCAATGCGATGAATCGATGGCTCACGAGTAGTTGAAGATTTGGAATACCATTGTGGTTGGTTTGATTGTTGCTTTTTTACGATGGTATGTAAGATGTATTGCATGTTTTTTATGTAAATTACATAGGCATGTATTCACGCTGTTTGGATTGTCGGGCTCAGACTAGGGCGGACGCGCGCATGCGTTAAAAGAACGTGAAAACGGTTAACTCGCGTCTGGGTTGTGGGAGTCTCGCGGTGCTGCCCGTAGCATCACCGGGCGAGAATTTTCGCTTTTCGGATGGATGCGCGACATGGCCGAGCGCGGCCCATTGCGGGGCTTCTGGGCGGGCAGCGAGGACTGGCCGGAGCCGCGCGCCGACCCGGAGGACGAGATCCGCCTGCTGACGGAAAGCGGCCTGATCGATTGTAGCGGCTATGCCGCCGCGAATGGGCTCGGGGCGCCGGATGAGGCGGTGCGGCATTTCGTGCAGCAGGGCTGGCGGGAGGGGCGGCAGCCCAACGCGTATTTCGCCACCACTTGGTATTTGCAGGAAAATCAGGCGGTGCAGCGGGGCGGGGGCAATCCGCTGTTGCATTATATGCTTGAGGGCGAGGCGGCGGGGCGGGCGCCGGCGCCGTGGTTCGACTTGCAATGGTATGCGACGCAGCATCGGGCGGCGCCGGGGCAAACGTTGCTGGCGCATTTCCTGGCGCTTCGCCGCAGCGGCACGGTCAGCCCGCTGCCGGAATTCGATGCCGCGTTTTACCTGTCGCGCTATCCGGATGTGGCGGCGGCGGGGGTCGATCCGTTCGAGCATTATCTGCTGTGGGGGTATCGCGAGGGGCGCGATCCGTCGGCGCAGTTCGATACGCGATTCTATCTGCGCCGGCATTTGGGCGGTGAACTGGGCGAGAACCCGCTGCTGCATTACCGGCGCAGCCGGGGACTGATGCGGCTGACGATCCGGGCGGAGGAAGAGGTCAGCGGGGTTTATGCGCAGACCCGGCGCTTCACCCGGCCGGGGCCGACGTTCGAGGAGGTGGTGAAGCTGCCGCCGGGGGTGCGGCGCAAGGCGCGGGCGCTGGCGTTCTATCTGCCGCAGTTCCATCCGATCGCGGAGAACGATGCCTGGTGGGGCAAGGGGTTCACTGAGTGGACCTCGATCGCGCGGGCGCAGCCGCGGTTCGACGGGCATTACCAGCCGCGGATTCCGCGCGACCTGGGGCATTACACGCTGACCGACCCTGGGGTGATGCGGCGGCAGGCGGCGCTGGCGCGCGATGCCGGGGTGGCGGGGTTCGTGCACTATTTCTACTGGTTCAACGGGCGGCGGCTGCTGGAGCGGCCGACCGAGACGATGCTGGAGGATGCGTCGATCGACATGCCGTTCTGCCTGATGTGGGCGAACGAGAACTGGACGCGGCGCTGGGACGGCTCGGAGCACGAGGTGCTGATCGCGCAGGACTGGCGGGAGGCGGATGAGCCGGCGCTGATTGCGTGTCTGCTGCGGCATATGCGCGACGCCAGGTATATCCGGGTGGATGGGCGGCCGTTGCTGATGGTGTATCGGCCGGCGCTGATCCCCGATACGAGGGCGACGGTGGCGCGCTGGCGGGCGGCGTTTGCGGCCGAGGGGGAAATGCCGATCCTGGTGATGGCGCAGAGCTTCGAGGCGCTGGACCCGCGGGCGTTCGGGTTCGATGCGGCGGTGGAGTTTCCGCCGCACAAGCTGGTGACGGGGTTGCCGCAGATCGGCGCGGGGCTGCAGTGGTTCGACGCGGCGGCGGGGGCGCAGGTTTATGATTATGCCGATGTCGTCGGTGCGTCGCTGAGCGAGGCGGCGCCGGATTTTCCGTTGATCAAGACCGCGGTGCCGGGCTGGGACAACGATGCGCGGCGGCAGGGCAACGGGCTGGCGCTGCATGGCGCGACGCCGGCGGCGTATCAGGCCTGGCTGGCGGCGCTGGTGGCGCGGGCGCAGCAGCAGACCGTTTTCGGCGAGGCGATCGTCTGCATCAACGCGTGGAACGAGTGGGCGGAGGGGGCGTATCTGGAGCCTGATGCGCATTTCGGGGCGGCGTTCCTGAATGCGACGGGGCGCGCGGTGTGCGGACTGGGGGCGGCGGAGGCGCCGCGGTTGCTGCTGGTGGGGCATGACGCGTTTCCGGCGGGGGCGCAGATGCTGCTGCTGCACCTGGCGCGGCAGTTGCGAGCGCGGCATGGGGTGAATCTCGTGATCCTGCTGCTGGGCGATGGGGCGCTGCGCGCGGAGTATGAGGCGGTGGCGCCGGTGACGGTGACACGGGATGTGGCGGCGTTTCTGACCGGGCACCGATTCGATGCGGCGATCGTCAACAGCGCGGCGTCGGCTGCGGCGGTGACGGCGCTGGAGGGGGTGCGCAGCGTGCTGCTGCTGCACGAGATGCCGCGGTTCATTGCGGCGAACGGGTTGGCGGGGGTGCTGCCGGCGGCCTGTGCGGCGGCGACGGAGGTGTTCGTGCCGGCGGCTTCAGTGCGCGATGCGCTGGCGCCTTTGGTGGGACGGGAGGCCGCGGTTCTGCCGCAGGGCTGCTATCGGCCGGCGCCGTTCGACGCTGCGGCGCGGGCGGAGCTGCGGGCGCGGCTGGGGTTGCCGGCGCAGGCGAAGCTGGTGCTGGGCGCCGGCTATGGCGACATGCGCAAGGGGTTCGACCTGTTCCTGCAGGCATGGCGCTTTGCCCGCAAACGCGACCGGTATGCGGTGTTCTGCTGGATCGGCGGACTCGATCCGGGGCTGGAGAGCTACCTGGCGCCGGAAATCGAGGCGGCGCAGGCCAGCGGCAGTTTCCTGCTGCCGGGGCGGCAGGACGATCCGGGGCCATGGTACGCGGCCGCCGATGTGTTCGCGCTGACCTCACGGGAGGATCCGTTTCCTTCGGTGGTGCTGGAGGCGTTGTCGGCGGGGTTGCCGAGCGTGGTGTTCGCCGGCAGCGGCGGCATGGTGGAGCTGGTGCGCGAGCTGGAGGCGGGGGCGGTGGTGCCGATGGCCGATGCCTCGGCGTTTGCGCGGGCGGCGCTGGAGCTGGCGGTGGAGGACACGGCGCGGCGGCAAAGGCTGGCGGGTCTAGCGGTGCGGCAGTTCGATTTCGCGGCCTACGCGGCGCGGCTGTTGCAGGCCGCGATGCCGCAGCTGCCGCGGATCTCGGTGGTGGTGCCGAGCTACAATTATGCCCGGTATCTGCCGGCGCGGCTGGGCTCGATCTTCGCGCAGACGCATCCGGTCAGCGAGGTGATCCTGTTGGACGATGCCTCGACCGACGACAGCGTCGCGGTGGCGCGCCGGGTGGCGGCCGAGTGGGGGCGGCAGATCCAGGTGGTGGTGAACCGGCGCAATTCGGGCGGCGTGTTCCGGCAGTGGCAGCGCGGGGTGCAGCGGGCGCGGGGCGAGTTTGTGTGGATCGCGGAGGCGGATGACGAGGCCGATCCGGCGTTCCTGGCGACGCTGGCGGGGCAGCTGCGGGCGGCGCCGGATGCCGATCTGCTGGCCTGCGACAGCCGGGCGGTGGATGCCGAGGGGGCGCGGCTCTGGGCGGATCACCAGGGGTATTTCGCGGCGAGCGACGCCGCCGAGCTCGGGCGGGACGCGGTGTTCCCGGCGCGGGAGTTTGCCCGGCGATTCCTGTCGGAGCGGAACCTGCTGCTGAATGCCTCGGCGGTGCTGTGGCGGCGCGCACCTTTGGTGGCGGCGCTGCGGCGGGTGGGCGGCGAGGTTGAGGGGCTGCGCGTGGCCGGCGATTGGCGGCTGTATCTGGAGGTGTTGGGGCACAGCGCCGGGACGGTGGCGTGGAGTGCCGCGGTGTTGAACGCGCACCGGCGCCATGCCGGCAGCGTCACCGGCGGGCTGGCGGCGGACCGGCATCTGGCGGAGGTCCGGCAAGTGCAGTCGGCGGCGCGTGCGGTTCTGCCGGCGGATGCGCCGATGCGGGCGCGGCAGGAGGCCTATTTGCGGGTCTTGGCCCGGGATTTGGGGGTCACGCGCGCCTCGCGGCTGGCGGCGGACTGAGCCAGGCCGGCGGCGATCGCCTCGATGCGCTTGAGAATCCGCACGCCGACGGCGCGGTTGCCGTGGGATTTCAGCGCCTCGAACTGGCCATGCCGGGCGATGGCGGCGCCGCGGCTGGCGTCGGCGAGGACAGGCGACAGCAGGGCGCAGGCGTGGTCGATGTCGGGTTCTACCCAGCTCTGGCCCTCGCCGAACGGATAGTCGCCCGGCGCCAGGGCGCGCACCGAATGGCCGACGAGCAGGGAATTCTCCGCCGTCATGAAATCGACATTGCCGGACCAGCCGGTGCCCATCGCCAGCCGGCCGAGCGCCATCGCTTCACCCAGGCCGCGGCCAAAGCCCTCGGCGCGGTGCAGCGAGACGAAACAGTCCGACGCGTTGATCAGGCTGCGCACGCCCAGCGTGTCGAGCGGGGTGGAGAGCACCTTGATCTGCGGGTCGCTGGCCACGGTTTCGGCCCATTCCTCTGCCCCGCGTTCGCCGTTCTTCACCTTCAGCACTAGCAGCAGGTCCCGGAACGGGTGCGCGGCGCGCAACCGGTCGAACATCGTCAGCACGGCTTCGGGATTCTTGCGGCTGGCGTAGGAGGACAGATCGAAGAAGTTCAGGATCATGTATGCGGATTCGCGGATGGCGAAATGCCGGCGCGGCAGCAGTGCGCCGGGGGGCCCCTCGATCGCCTGGCCGATCAGGTGGCTGGGGATGCCGGCCTTGGCCAGCGCGCTTTGGGTAAAGGCGGAGATCGCCCAGACCTCGTCGAATTTCGCCAGCGCCGGGGCCCAGGCGGCCGGGTAGTGCGGCAATTCCCAGGCGGGGATGATGATGTTGTAGCCGCTCTTGAAATCACCACCGCGCGCGGCAAACGCCTCGAGCACGCGCTCCACCTCGTCGCCGTTGATGTGGAAGATGCGCACCCCGCCCGGCAGGTCCTCGCGTTCCAGCGGCGCGACGATGGCGGCATGGGCGGGATCGACGCGCTGGGCGTAGCGGAAAATGTCGAACACGCGATGATGCAGATGCACCGCCGTGGCGGCGGCGATATGGCTGCGCATCTGCTCGCCCATCCCGATCGGTGCCCAGGGATGGCCGATCATGGTGATCGGCAGATCAGCGAAATCCCTCATGACCATTGCTTCGCCGCGATCGCGTCGCGCAGCGCCTCCAGCCAGCGATGGCCGTAACCACTATCGGGTTCCAGATGCGCGCCCTCGGCCCATTCGTTCCAGGCGTTGATGAACAGCATCCGCTCGTCGCCCATCAGCATGGCGCGGATCTCGTCGAGCTTCTCCTCGACATAGACGCGGAACGCTTCCGGCGAGGCATCGTCGAAGCTGGTGCCACGCATCGGCTGGCGTGGCGTGTTGTCCCAGGACGGGAACACCGCGGGGTAACGGGTATAGGCAACGCCGGGGCGGCGCAGGAACGCCAGCACCGTTTCGGGATAATCGTAGCGATAGCCGGTCCAGCCGGGCTTGATGATCTCGGCCGGGGTGGATGCGGGCACCGCGCGCTCATGCGGCGGGAATTCGACGCTGGCATCGAAACCCAGATCGGCCGGGCTGACGCCGCGATCCACCGCCTCCATGCTCTCGACATAGACCAGATGCACGCCGTCGAACCCAGCCGCGGCGAACCCGGCACGGCAGCGGGCGGCAAACGCCTTTGCATCGGGCAGGATTAGCGGGCGGTAGACCAGGAACATCGGCTTGCCGTTGACCCGCAGATAGCGCGGGTCGCGCGCATCGGTGACGGCGTCCGCGATGATCGCGTCCAGCGTGGCGTCATCGTAGCTCTGTTCGAGCAGGATCTCGCGCGTGCCGCCGTCCCAATGCCGGGTCCAGTTCTCGTTGGCCCAGCACAGGCACCAGTTGAACGCGATGTCGGGGTTCTCCCGCACCACTTCCAGCGGGCGGGACAGCACGCGGCGGCTGCCGAAATTGTAGTAGTAAACGCAGAACCCGCCGATGCCGTAACGCGCCGCCAGCGCGGCCTGGGCACGCAATGAGTCGGCCAGGCGCAGATCGTAATAGCCGAGATCGGCCGGCAGATGCGGCTGGTAATGCCCGGCATAGCTGGGCCGGGCCTTGCCGACATTGCTCCATTCCGTGAAGCCCGCGCCCCACCACAAATCGTTCTCGGCCGTCGGGTGAAACTGCGGCAGGTAGAAGGCGATGGTGCGGACCTGGTTCATCCGCTGCAGCAGCTCGCCCCATTTCTCCACCAGGGTCTGCTGGTTGCGGGTGACCATGCGCAGGCGCCGCGCCAGCGACTGGCGGTTGGTGGAAACGCTGAGCCGGTGCATCACCACGGCGCGGTGCACGTAGCGCACGCGATGCCCGGCGGCGAGCAGGCGCAGGCAGAGATCGGCATCCTCGCAATAGGCCGGCATGAATTCCTCGCCGAACAGCACATCGCCCACCGCCGAACGGCGCAGCAGCAGCGCCGCGCCCGAGCTGTAGGCGACGTCGCGATCCCGGCAAAAGCCGGGCTCGTCGGGATCGGCGAACAGGCCGACCATGCCGCTTTCCCCGTTCGGCTTCAGGAAGCAGCCGGCCTCCTGCAGGCGGCCCTCGGGATAGACCAGCTTGGCGCCGGCGGCCCCGATGGTCGCGTCTTCGTCCAGTGCGGCGACCAACGCGGCGGCGGCGCCCGGCAGCAACTGCGCGTCGTTGTTCAGCAGCAGCACATACTCGCCGCGGCAGCGGGCGAAAGCGGCGTTGCAGTTGCGGATGAAGCCGGCGTGTTGTTCCTGGCGCACCACAACGAGGTTCGGCACCTTGGCCAGCGCGAGCGCCAGCGGATCGGTCGAGGCATCGTCGGCCAGCACCACCTCGTAAGCCAGCTTGCCCATGGTGTCGCGGATCGACATCAGGCATTCGACGGTGATGTCGATCTCGTTATAGACCGGCACCAGGATCGACACCCGCGGCGTCTTGTGGCGTGGGAACCGCAAGGCGGCGAGGTCGGCGGTGTGATCCGCCGAATTGGTGACTTCGGGCAGCGGCGCCTGCACCGCTTCCTTCATCTGCTGGCGCATTGTCGCCACTCGCGCGCGCATCGAGGCATCGGCGGCCGTCAGTCTTGCGGCATCGACCGCGATCTCCCCCGCCGGCTCCTGCATTGCCGGTGCCGCCGGGCGTTCGGTCTCCTGCGCGGCCTGCCGGCCCTCGTGATGGCCCTGGGTGAGGTAATGGCGCAGCGGCGGAGCATTGGCCTCGGCGACGTCGGGATAGCGCTTCCAGTACAGCGCACCGTCGAAACGCGGTCCGCCGGGGCGCGCCGAGGGGTCGCCGCGCATGATGAAGTGGCGCAGCGCGCCATAGGGATCGTTCGGGCTGTCCGGGTTGCGGTCGGCATACCAGACCGGATCGAGCCAGGGATTGGGCAGCCGTTGCGCCCAGACCCCCTGGCGCAGGAAATGCCGCAGCAGGCCCTGCGGCGGCACATTGCCGCCAAGCTGGGTGCTGTAGAACTCCAGGTCGAAATATGGGCTGGGGGCGGCGAGGTCGTAATCGAGCAGGTCGATCAACGCCTCCATCCGCGGCGGCTGGCCCAGCATATGGACGTCGCGGCTGGTGATGAACGACAGGTCGATCAGCGGATGCGGCGAGCGCAGCGCGGCGAAACCGGTATCGATGAAATGCACCAGCGGATCGACGCCGGTCTCGGCGACTTCGGGGTTTTCCGTCAGGTAGAAGAACGGGTCGAAGTAGAACGACAGCAACGGGCGCTGCGCCAGCGGCACGCTGAGATAGCGGGCGATCGTCGCCATGTCGGCACGCCCGCCGCCGAGCGTGCGGCGGTAGAGATCCTCCTCGACGAACGGCGAGGCCAGCGCCCGCCAGGCGCGCATGATCCCGCTGACATCGCTCACCGCGCGCGCTCCGGTTCGGCGTAAATTGGCAGGCGCTGCGTCATCATTCAGCCGCGGCTGGAATCGTCGCGCAGGAGGGCCATCCAGGAATCGATCGCCGCGCGCAGGTCGGCGCGGGGAACACGGCCTTCCGCGGCGCCAGAGCGCAGGTAATGCTCGGTGCCGGAGGCGACGTCGCCGCGCAGCACGGCCTGGCCGATGTCGCGGTACTGGGTGGTGTAGAACGCTTCGTCGACCGGGGGCGGGGCGCCGAAGCGGCCCTCGAAATAGCCGGAGTCGATATAGTGCTGATGCAGGTCGGGGATCTGGCCCTCGTCGGCCGCCGCCGCGATATCGGGGTAGGTGGCGCGGTAGAACGCCGCATCGAATGGCTGGGTGGCAACCAGCGCCTGCAACATGCCGCGCAACAGCCGGGCATCGATGGCGATCTTGGAGCGGCTGTTCAGCCGCTCACGATTGATGCGCAGCGCCTGCAGCACCAGATCGATATGCGGTACATATTCGGAATTCGACACGATGCGGCTGCCCCGATAAACGGCACTTCGGAGCGCTCACCAATACATGCCGCCCCGGCACGCAGCAACGGCGCAGGGCCAGAAAATTAGCCCTCCGGTGTTTCCGGCATACCGATGGCGATACGTTCGGCAGGTGTCATGCCATAGGTGTCGCGGCCCCAGCTGACACCCTCGCGCACCACCCGCGCCGGCACGCCGGCAACGACGACGCGCGGCGGCACGTGGCCTTTGACCAGGGACCGGGCACCGACGATGGCGCCCATGCCGATCCGTTCCGTATTCAGCAGAAGCGCGTCCTGTCCGAGCCAGACATGACGTTCGATCAGCGTATCGACCGGTGAGCGGGTCAGCAGTGCTGCCGCTGCGCAGGTCGTGCATCGCATGCATATCGTAATTGCGGACCCAGACGCCGGCCGAAATCAGGGCATCGTCACCCACCACGACGCTGCGGCCACTGCCTTCGAGTTCGACCGACAGGCCAACGGCGCTGGCGCCGTTGCCCCAGTACAGCAGCTGTTCCGCCGAGCGCAGGAAGACCTCGTTCAGCGCAACGAAACGGTCCCCAATATCGTTAAAGAACAACAAGCCATCCGGGCCTAGAATCCGGATGCTAGCCTGGAAGCCGCCGGACCAGTCGCGGTTGTCAAAGAACATCACCGAGCCGGGACCGCCGGTTTGCACCCGGATATGGCCCAACGGACGATAGGGATCGGTCACCACCACCATGATGTCGCCACCACCGATCACCTGCACACCAAGCGGCAGCGCCTCTTCGGCCGACAGCAGGGAATATTCGCGGTCCTGGAATGTCTCCTCTGTGGTGTCCGTCAGGCGCACATCGAGAAGCTGGAGGAGCCGCGCCTCCATCGCTGAACTGATCCCCGGAATCATCGCTGCCCTCGTTCTCCTGTAGAGGCATCCGCCGCCAAAGGGGCACAACTGCCAACGCAGCTGAACATGGATATCGCAGCCATGACTGGCAAGTCTGACCGGACCAGCCACCCCGCCCGGGCCGCGTTGCACAGCGTGTTGACAACACATTCTCGTGTGCGGAGGCTGGGTGTTTGCAGGAATTTTACCAGTTGTTTGCTGATTGCCCCGCATGCTGAAGCTGGCATCTTCGCGCGCCGGGGTATATTCCGCCGTGCAGCACTGTGATCTACCCGGCCCCCCGGCGCATAAGGCATCGCTATGAACATTTTACTGACCGGCGGATGCGGCTTCATCGGCTCCGCCGTGATCCGCTTTTTGATCCGCGCAACCGGGCACCACATCATCAACGTCGACAAAATGACCTATGCGGCGTCCGAGGAGGCACTTGAATCAGCCGGCGGCGACGCGCGGCACACGCTCGTTCGCGCCGACATTGCCGACCATGCGGCGATGCGCGCAGTGTTCGCGACGCACCAGCCCGATGTGGTGATGCATCTGGCCGCCGAAACGCATGTCGACCGCTCGATCGACGGGCCCGGCCCGTTCATCCAGTCCAACGTCGTCGGCACCTACACGCTGCTGGATGTCGCGCGGGACTACTGGCAGGCGTTGCCGGCCGCCCGCAAGGCGGCGTTCCGCTTCCACCACATCTCGACCGACGAGGTGTTCGGCGCGCTGCAGCCGGGCGACGCCCCGTTCACCGAGACCACGCCATACGACCCGCGCAGCCCGTATTCGGCCAGCAAGGCGGCCTCCGACCAACTGGTGCGCGCCTGGCATCACACCTATGGCCTGCCGGCCATCGTCAGCAACACGGTGAACAATTACGGCCCGTGGCAGTTTCCGGAGAAGCTGATTCCGCTGGTGACGCTGAATGCGCTGGAGGGCCGGCCGCTGCCGGTCTATGGCGACGGCTCCAACATGCGGGACTGGCTGTTTGTCGACGACCATGCCGAGGCGCTGGTGAAGGTGATCGAGCAGGGCCAGCCCGGCGCCACCTACGCCATCGGCGGGCGGCAGCCGCGCACCAATCTTGAGGTGGTGCACGCGATCTGCGACGCGATCGACGCACGCCGGCCAGACCCGGCCGGTTCCCGCCGCCGGCTGATCACCTTCGTGACCGACCGGCCCGGGCATGATTTCCGCTATGAGATTGACCCGAGCCACGCGGAAGCCGCGCTGAACTGGCGCGCGCCGAACGATTTCACCGCCGGGCTTGGCAAAACCATCGACTGGTACCTGGCCAACGAAGCCTGGTGGCGCCCGATCCGCGAGGCCCGGTATGCCGGCCAGCGGCTTGGCCAAACCAAGTCGGCGGCGTGAGGGCGTCATGAAAGGCATCATCCTCGCCGGCGGTTCCGGCACCAGACTGCATCCGATGACGCTGGCGGCCAGCAAGCAATTGCTGCCGGTGTACGACAAGCCGATGATCTATTACCCGCTGTCGGTACTGATGCTGGCGGGCATTCGTGACATCCTGGTGATCTCGACCCCCGCGGATCTGCCGCAGTTCCGCCGCCTGCTGGGCGATGGCAGCCGCCTGGGCTGCACGTTCAGCTATGCCGAGCAGCCGAGCCCGGACGGGCTGGCGCAGGCGTTCCTGATCGGGCGCGACTGGCTGGGCGGCGAGGCCTGCGCGCTGGCGCTGGGCGACAACCTGATTTTCGGCGAGCATCTGTCGAGCATGCTGCGCACCGCCGCGGCCCGGCCCAGCGGGGCGACGGTGTTCGCCTATCAGGTGCGCGATCCCGAGCGCTACGGCGTGGTGACGATGAATGCCGAGGGGCAGGCGCTGGATATCGTCGAGAAGCCGGCGGTGCCGCAGTCGAACTGGGCGGTGATCGGGCTGTATTTCTACGACAAGCGGGTGACGGAGATGGCGGCGCGGGTGAAGCCCTCGGCGCGCGGCGAACTGGAAATCACCGATCTGAACCGGATGTATATGGAGGAAGGCTCGCTGCAGGTGGAACGGCTCGGGCGCGGCTGCGCCTGGCTCGACGCCGGCACGCCGGACAGCCTGTTGCAGGCGGCGACGTTCGTGCAGACCATCCAGTCCCGCCAGGGCATGCTGGTCGGCTGCCCCGAGGAAGTCGCGTTCCGCCGCGGCTGGATCGATGCCGACCATCTGCGCAGCCAGGCCCGCGCGCTGGGCAAAACCGAACTCGGCCGAGTGCTGACCGCGCTCGCCGATGGGGAACATGGATAAGCCGATGAAGGTCGAACACCTCGCCATTCCCGATGTGATTCTGGTCACCCCGCCCCGCCACGGCGATTCGCGGGGCTTCTTTTCCGAGACCTGGAACGCGGCCCGCTTCGCCAAGATCGGGATCGACCAACCCTTCGTGCAGGATAATCACAGCTTTTCGACCCAACGCGGCGTCTTGCGCGGGCTGCACTGCCAGATCGCGCCGCATGTGCAGGGCAAGCTGGTGCGGGTGGCGCGGGGCGCGATCTGGGATGTCGCTGTGGATATCCGGGTCGGCTCGCCAACCTATGGCCAGCATGTCGCGGCCGTGCTCAGCGCCGACAACTGGGCGCAGCTTTGGATTCCCGGCGGCTTCCTGCACGGGTTCTGTACGTTGGAGCCGGATACGGAGGTGATCTACAAGGTCACCGACGGCTGGAACCGCGCCGCCGAGCGGGGCGTGATCTGGAACGATCCTGGCTTGGCGTTGCCATGGCCGATCGCGCCCAACGAGGCACAGCTGTCCGACAAGGATGCGGCCTTGCCGCGTCTCGCCGATTGCCCGCCTTGGTATTCGGTCTGATCCGGCGATGACCGCGGGCCCGATCCTGATTACCGGCGGAACCGGCCAGCTTGCGCAAAGCCTGTGCGACCTGGCGGGATCACGGGACATTGTTCGCGCGGGGCGCCCGGGGTTCGATTTCGATGATCCGGACGCGTTGCTGGCGCTGCTGGATCGGGTTGCGCCGCGACTGATCCTCAACGCCGCGGCCTATACGGCGGTCGACCGTGCGGAAACCGACCGTGATGCTGCCTGGCGTGCCAATGCGGATGGCCCGACGCTGCTCGCGCGTTGGTGCGCGGCCAACCAGGCGCGGTTGATCCATGTCTCAACCGACTATGTGTTCGATGGCAGCAAGGGCGCACCCTATACCGAGGCCGATGCCCCGAACCCGATCGGCGTCTACGGCGCCAGCAAGCGGGAGGGCGAAATCCGTGTGCTGTCGGAGCTGCCGGAGGCGGTGATCCTGCGCACGTCCTGGGTCTATGCGGCGCACGGTAAGAATTTCGTCCGCACCATGCTGAATGCCGCGACCAAGACCGACCGGCTGCGCGTGGTCGGCGACCAGATCGGCTGTCCGACAGCGACGGCGGATCTGTCGGCGGCGATCTGGTCGATCGTGGCGCGGATCGACAGCGGTGCAGCGGTGGAGTCCGGCATCTTTCATGCGGCCGGCAGCGGATCGACGAGCTGGCACGGATTGGCCGAAGCGGTGTTCGCCGAAGCGGCGCGCCACGGCAGCAACCGGCCGAGCGTTGAGGCGATTGCCACTACGGATTGGCCGACACCGGTCCGCCGGCCAGCCGACTCCCGACTGGATTGCAGCCGGCTGGCCGCAGCATACGGAATTACACTGCCGGATTGGCGCGCCTCGGTGGCCGCAACCGTTGCGCTGCTATGTCGAGATGATTCGTTGCGTCCATCGCCGACCGCGGCGGTATAGCTTCTGGCCGATGGTATCCCCCTGCCCCACCCCGCTCGTTGCGGTGCTGCTCTCGACATATAACGGCCAAGCCTATCTGGCCGAGCAGCTGCAAAGCTTCAAGGCGC
>CAIRTN010000477.1 GCA_903881515.1 uncultured Rhodospirillales bacterium
CAGCGGAGCGAGAGGCCGAAATGCTGGGTGAGGCCGACGGCACTGTCGATGCCGAGGGAAAAGCTGGAGCAGCAGAAGCCGTCGAGGACGGCTTTGTCGATGTTGGCGGCTTGCAGTGTGCCGCGCAGGGCGCGGGCGATCCACCAGGCGGCGCCGTGGATCGAGTGCTTCTCGTAGGGCACCGAGATCGGGGCCGCGAGCACCACGCCGTCATATCCGAGCCTGCTCACGCCTGGCGCTTTTTCAATGGGCGGGTGTCGACGGTGCTGGCGTCGGCGAGCAGGTCGCGGGCGAGGTCTTTGAGGTTGCCGCGCTGGATCTTGTTGGTGCCGGTGAGCGGCAGGCTGGCGACGAAGGCGACGTAGCCGGGGGCTTTGTAGT
Organism: uncultured Rhodospirillales bacterium; assembly: GCA_903881515.1. GTDB lineage: Bacteria > Pseudomonadota > Alphaproteobacteria > Acetobacterales > Acetobacteraceae > CAIRTN01. The sequence goes on from CAIRTN010000477.1 coordinate 382, forward strand.
AAGCGAGGCGTTCGAGGCACCAGGCGGTGAGCGAGCCAGCGAGCGCGGCGCGGTCGGCGGCGGGTTCGCGCGGGACGATGCAGGCGAAGACTTCGTCGCCGCGCAGGGCGTCGGGCACCGCGGCGACGCCGACGGCCTGGACCGCGGGATGGCGGAGCAGGACGGCTTCGACCTCGACGGCGGCGATGTTTTCGCCGGAGCGGCGGATCATGTTTTTCTTGCGATCGACGAAGAACAGGCGGGCTTCGGCGTCGCGGCGTACGAGGTCTCCAGAGTGCCACCAGCCGCCGGCCCAGCCGGCTTCGGTGGCGGCGGAATCCTTGAGGTAGCCACTGAAGAAACCGTAACGCGGGTCGTCGCCGCGATGGCGGACGAGGAGTTCGCCGACCTCGTCGGGGCCGGCTTCGCTGCCGTCGTCGCGGACGATTCGGGCCTCGACGAAATCGTCGGTTTTGCCGAAGCAGCTTTGGCCGACGATGCGCGGTTCGAGGTTGGCCTGGATGGTGGCGCCGGCGCCGGTTTCGGTCATCGCCCAGCCTTCGACCAGGGGGAAACCGAAGCGTTCCTCGGCGGGGGCGTGCAGGGTGCGGTCGACGCCGGCGCCGAAGCCGAAGCGGACGCCGTGGGCGCGTTCGCTCGGGTGCACCGGGGCGGCCATCAGGATGGCCGGCATCACGCCGAGATAGTGCACGCAGGTGGCGCGCGATGCGGCGACGCTGTCCCACCAGGTGGAGGGATGGAAGCGGTCGAGGAGGATCAGGCAGCCACCGCCGAGCACCATGGCCAGCACCGAGACGGCCATGGCGTTCATGTGAAACAGCGGCAGCGGCGTCAGCATGCGTTCGGTGCCGGGGTTGAGCACGCAGAGGCCGCCCATGCGGTGATACCAGCGCCCGGCTTCGAGGAAATAGGTTTGCGAGAGGATGCAGCCTTTCGGCAGGCCGGTGGTGCCGGAGGTGTAGAGCAGGGCGCATTCGCTGCCGTCGCCGCTTCCGGGCGGGGCGATGGGCGGGGGGTCGCTGGGGGCGATCACCGCGGGCACGCCGGCGGCGCGCAGGTCGGCGGCACGGGCGGGGAGGGCCACGGCGAGGGTCATTTCGGAGTGACCGACGAGATATTCCAGTTCGGCACTGCGCAGATCGGGATTGATCGGCACCACGCTGGCGCCGCAGGCGTTCAGGGCGAACCAATGCAGGATGAAATCCGGTCGGTTCTGCAGCAACAGGCCGACGCGGTGCCCGGCGCGCCAGCCGGCGGCGCGGTAAGTTGTGGCCAGGGCGTCGATGCAGGCGAGCGCGGCGCGGTAGGTGATCGGGCCAGGCGCGATCGCGTAGGCGGCGGCAGTCTCGGGCAGGATCAGCAGGAAGTCGTTCTCCGGCCATTGCGTGGCGGCGGCGCGGAAGGCGTCGTAGACCTGCATCACATGAACAACTGGATGTTGCCGAAGGCGGCGTCGCAGTTCACCAGATCGACCCGCTTCAGCTTGATGCGCAATGCGCCGTCGAGGACGACCAGGGTATGACGGCTCCAGCCGGCGTAGAGGGTCTGTTCGTCGAAGCGGGTTTCGACGTAGTGGAAGGCGGCCCAGGTCTGCCATTCCGCGGCGCCGCGGGATTCGACGACGGGCATTTGCAGCAGATGGTGACAGCGGCTTTTCGGATTCTGCGAATAGGTCTTCGCGCCTTTCAGGCGTTCGACGCGGATGCGCAGCAACAGCTTGTCGTCGTCGAACAGCGAGTTGTGCGTCAGCCGGTCGGTCTGGCCGTATTCCAGCGGCATCCAATAGCGGGCGTCTTCGGCCCAGAGGTCGAGCCATTCGTCGAAGCGTTGTTCGTCGATCAGGCGTGCCTCGTGCAGCACGAACCCGATCAGGTCGGCATCGCTGGGCTGCATCACATCGTCTCCGTCATGAAGCGGGTCCAGGCGGTGAACTGGTTGCGCATCTGCCGCTCGGTGGTGCCGTTTTCCACGGCAACCTCCTCGGTTTCGTTGGCCCCCATCAGGCGTTGCATGTTGACCCAGGGGTTGGCGTCGGAGTGCAGGGAATCCTGCGCGCGTTCGTACATCTCCAGATCATCGTGACCGACCGGGGAGGTGGGGGCGTTGATCAGGCGGGAATACATCAGGGTGCGCGACAACAGGGCGTCGGGCGCGCCGACGAGGCGGAAGGTCCAGCTTTCCACCATGGTTTTGTCGACGGCGATGGGTTTGAAGATGCGCAAGGCCTGGATGGGGCCTTTCATCGTCATGTTCGGGAAATACACGGTGTTGTGCCGGGCTTCATCGAGGATGGCTTTTGCGCGGGCCTCGCCGTGGGTGGCGACCATCTGGTCGAAATAGCCGGGGATGGCAGAGTAGTCGGAGTGAATGGAGTGCGAGACGCCGGTATGGCCGTGACCGTTCGGCCAGACGCGGATGCCCATGCCTTCGTAGAACGCGTAGGACGACATGAAGGGGGCGTAGATTTCGACGGCCGGGTGTTTCGGGGTGCCTTCCGGC